>NZ_JBSIBX010000003.1:0-403128 GCF_058245105.1 Chryseobacterium sp. UF-81
GGGCTCTTAGCTCAGTTGGTTCAGAGCATCTGGTTTACACCCAGAGGGTCGGGGGTTCGAATCCCTCAGGGCCCACAAAATCTCTCAGGAAACTGGGAGATTTTTTTGTTTAAAAAACACCCGGGTATCCTTATCTTTGTTATATCACAGTCATAAATACACTGCTTTTTGAAGGAACTTCATCTTATAGCGTTCAATTATCCTTATCCTCCTTCTTACGGAGGCATTATTGATGTGTATTATAAGATCAGAGCATTGTCAGATCTGGGTATAAAGATTCATCTCCACTGTTTCGTGGATAACATTCCGGAAATTATCGATCAGGAGGTAGAAAGCATTACAGAAAATGTTTTTTTTTACAAAAAAAAGAAAAACCCTTTCCACTATCTTTCGGCCGTGCCTTTTGCAGCAGCTATAAGAACTTCTGATGCTCTTTTTGAAAATCTTATGAGTATAGAAGCTCCGATATTGTTTGAAGGGCTACAAACAACTCAGATTATCAGCAGATTAAAAGGTAAGGGCTATAAGCTCTACCTCAGGTTCCACAATAATGAATCTGAGTATTATAAAGGGCTTTCTTCATCGGAAAAAAATATTTTCAAAAAGATTGTTTACAGGATAGAATCTTTAAAGTTTGCTGATTATCAGAAAAAGCTTTTAAAGGAATTTGAAAGTGTATTCTGCCTTTCTGAGAAAGAATTTAATGAAGTAGATTCATATTCAAAAAATGCACGGCTTATCCATATTTTTCATGGCAACGGGGCTGTCAAACATTTGAACGGAAAAGGTGATTATTTTCTTTTTCACGGTGATCTGAGTACATCAGACAACAAAAAAGCACTGGAAGAAACCATCAGGATGTTTAAAAATCTTCCCCAGCACAAACTTGTAGTGGCATCCGACCGCGCCGGTGATGATGTAAAAAAGAAGATTCATAATATTGGAAACATAAGCATTGTGCCTATTGAAACAAGTGAAAATCTTTGCCGCCTTTTTGAAAATGCCCATGCTAATATTCTCCTCTCCTATCAGAATTCCGGTACGAAGGTGAAATTATTTAATGCATTGTATAACAGCAGATTAATTATTATCAATCAGAATATTACGGATGATCCTGCTCTGATGAGTTTATGCCGTTTAGGCATTACTTCGGATGAAATCCGTCTGCGTATCATTGAAGCAGCAGCTGAAAATTACAATGAAAATGAAATCAGGAGTAAGGTTCTCGAAAAGAATTATGCTGATAACGCTAAAGCCATAGAAATGAGTAAAATAATATTTAACCTGAGTTCGGGCTAAGAAAACCAAGGATACCAGGCTGGAAGCTTGAAGAGAGAGGCTGGAAGTTACTATCAGACCTACAATTTCTGACTTTGTCGTAAAATTTGATGAAGCATTTTTTAAAAGGAATAATAAATTATAGGGTTGTAACTGGGTTTTCAGCCTCAACGCACTTCCCTCTTCCGGCTCCCGGCTTCCTTACTTATTAAAAACAGAAATGTCTTAACCCGAATTCAGGTTATTTAAGAATTAACGGCCTCTACTATTTTCTGAATGTTAAGCTCTTCAAGACAGGCCCAGTCGCCACGGTAACATTCTTTATCTCCAAAAACAGAACAGGGTCTGCAGGTAAGATCTTTTACCTGAACCACATCATTTTCGCTCTGTCCGAACCCCAGAAATCCCGCATAAGGATGTGTTGCTCCCCAAATTGAGATGCATCTGGTCCCCATAAGGCTGGCAAGGTGCATGTTGGCGGAATCCATAGAGATCATCAGCTCCAGTTCAGAAATTTTCTGAAGCTCTTCTGAAAGACTCAGTTTTCCTGAAAGACTTTTGGTATTCGGAATTTCACTTTCCCATTTTTCAAGGGTTTCTGTTTCTTTTTTACCCCCGCCAAAGAAATATATCGTTTGTTTTTTTGAAAGGATTTTCGCCAGCTCATATGATTTTTCCAAAGGAAGCATTTTTCCTCTGTGCTGCGCAAAAGGAGCCAGTCCAATCCCTGATTTTTGTACCGATGCCGGCCTAAGCTTATGCGAAAGTTCTACTTTAAAGCCCATCGCCCGGAAAACATCTGCATAACGCTCGACAGTCTTTTTTAGCTGAACCTTATTCAGATTCCATACATCTGTAAGCTCTTCTTTTTCTTCTTTTCCTTTGTTTATTTTAAAAACTTTAAATCCTTTTCTTCTGTAGATCCTATCCAGTATTTTGGTTCTTATCACATCATGAAGATTGGCGATAAAATCAGGATGAAATTCTTTGATCAGCTCATTGGCCAGCCTTCTCAATCCAAAAATGCCTTTATAATCATCAAGGTTAATCCCTTTAAATGTAACATTCGGAATATCAGCAAATAAGCTTTCGAAATTTTTTCTGGAAACCATAATAATTTCCACATCAGGGTTCTGTTCCAGAAACTCCCGGAATACCGGTGCCGTCATCGCGACATCGCCAAAAGCGGAAAAACGATATGCTAGAATTCTGGTCACTGCTACGATTTTAGCTGATAGGCAACTGCGTAAAATTTGATCTGCTTGGTCATCGCCATTAGTCCGTTTGCTCTGGATGGCGAAAGAAATTCCTGAAGTCCGATCTCTGAAATAAATTCAAAATCAGAATCTAAGATTTCCTGGGTTGAATGTCCGCTGTAGATGCTTACTAAAAGAGAAACAATCCCCTTTGGCAGAATTCCATCAGAGTCTGCATCGAAAAAAAGCTTACCATCTTTGAATTCAGCATCAATCCATACCTTACTCTGGCATCCTTTGATTAGATTATCATCAGTTTTGCGGTCTTCAGGAAGTCCTTTTAATTCTTTTCCGAGATCAATAATATACTCATACTTTTGTTCCCAGTCATCAAGAAACGCAAACTCTTCAATGATTTCCTGCTGTTTTTCTTTAATGGTCATTTTTTAACAAATTTTTAATGCAAAGATACCATTTTTATAAAGATTATTTATTCTGATGCCTGTTCAAAAACGCTCAGCAATTTTATTTCTTCATTTTCCCAGCAGAATACTTTAGAAGCCTTTTCAAGTTCATGCTGATAGCTTTCTCTTCCCTTCTGGAGTATTTTCCGTACTGCAGCGGCAATATTTTCAGGCTGATGGTCTTTAATAATTTCTCCCACATCAAACTGATTTTTAATATTCTGCATTTCGGGGAGGTTGGATAACACTAATGGAACACGGGATTGAATACAGTCTAAAACTTTGTTCGGAAGCGAATAAAAGTAGCTTTCGCCTCCATTTTCTTCAATACTCATCCCTACATCAGCTGTTACCGTTATTTTTCTCAGATCTTCCGGCTTTAATTTTCCTAAAAACTGAACTTTATGCTGAAGACCTTCTTTACTGACAAGATCTTCATATTCTTTTTTTCTTGGCCCGTCTCCTGCTATTTTAAAAACCACACCATTAAGGTGATGCATCGCCAGAATAGCTTTGTCGATACCCCTAAAAGGATTAATGGATCCCTGATATAAAAATATTTTTGGGGAATTTTGGGGAATTTCTATCGTAAAATCCTGCCTTCTGGGCGCATTTTGAATGACTACCGGATCAGCTCCATACTTTTTTTGGAACCATTTTGCGTAGCTTTCACTGGCCGTAATCATGAAATTAAGTTTCGGAATGACTTTCTTTTCCAGATACCTCCAGATTTTTTGTGACATTTTGCCCTGAATTGCAGGCATTTCTGAAAAAATTTCATGACTGTCAAAAACCAACGGGATATTTAATTTTTTGGCAATAAGATAATTTGACAGCAGTACGTCAACATCATTGGCATGAAGAATTGTATTTTGATCAGCTTTTTTCTTTAATTGATGATACAGTTTCCAGTTGAATTCAAAGTAAGCCGTTTTTAAACTTGTGGAAGATAAATGTATCCTTGAAAACGGATAGGGCCGCTCCATTTGTTCCGCTCCATTCCAGTCATTCCCTATTACTTCTATCGGGTACCCGTTCTCATATAAGGTCCTGCATACCTTTTCTATTCGCTGGTCCGTATACAGACTGCTGAAAGCAGAGGTAATTATTTTTTTCTTCATTACTTTTTATTTCCGGCAAGTAAATGATAAACCTGAATAAAGCAGATCAGTCCATTCGGGATGATAACCGGCCAGAGCATTCCGTTGAAGATACCATAAATGACAAAGCAGATACAGCCTATCATATTGACTATCCTGATTTTTCTTACATCTTTTAATATAAAACTCAGCACTATAAAAATGGATGCAGAATAACCAATATATGTAGTAATTTCAGGATTCATGGGGAATTTTTAAGGGATAACAAACTTAATCATTTTCAATAAGATAATAAAATTTTTTCTGCCATAAAGTCATTAATTGATTTTTGGTAAAATATTTGTAATTTAGATAATGAATAAATGGCACCGCTGCCATTATTCTAATGAGATATATTATGGATTATAAGTTTTCACAAGGTTTGAGCCAGGTGTTCAAACAAAGCAAGAGCGAAGCGAAAAGGCTCAAAAGTGAATTTCTTAATACAGAACATCTACTTTTAGGTATTATAAAAACAGAAAACTCTGCAAAAGAAATCCTTCAAAACCTTAATGCGGATTTAACACAAATCAGAAGAAAAATTGAAACTCTAAATACAGCAAGTCTTAATCCTATTTCTGAGGAGGTTACTAATATTTCTTTCACTAAGATGGCAGATCATGCGATCAAACGTGCTGAGCTGGAATGCAGGCAATACAAAAGCAATGAAATTAATACCGTTCACTTGCTTTTAGGCATTCTTTACAAATATGAGGACCCTACTTCGAATATTCTGGGAGCTTATGACATCGACTATGAAGGAGTTTCAAGAGAATACCAGACAATGCTTAAAAATTCCGGGCAGACACCACAAATGAGTGCTTATGATGACGATGATGACCGAGAGGAATTTGAGCAGATGAGAAAGCCTTCAGGGAATTTAGGCTCTGCAAAAAGTAAAACACCTACATTGGATAACTTCGGCAGGGACTTAACTTCTTTGGCTAGAGATGGAAAATTGGACCCAGTAATCGGGCGTGAAAAAGAAATTGAGCGTGTTTCTCAGATCTTATCGCGTAGAAAGAAAAACAACCCGCTTCTTATCGGGGAGCCGGGAGTTGGTAAATCTGCGATTGCGGAAGGGTTAGCTTTAAGAATTCAACAGAAAAAGGTTTCCAGAGTTCTTTACGGAAAACGTGTGATCACTTTGGATCTGGCCAGTTTAGTGGCCGGAACAAAATACCGTGGTCAGTTTGAAGAAAGAATGAAGGCCATCATGACAGAGCTGGAAAAAAACAGAGATGTCATCTTATTCATTGATGAGCTTCACACTATTGTTGGTGCGGGAAGCTCTACAGGAAGTTTAGATGCATCAAATATGTTTAAACCTGCTTTGGCAAGAGGCGAAATTCAATGCATCGGGGCTACCACTCTGGATGAGTACCGTCAGTATATTGAGAAAGACGGAGCTTTGGAAAGAAGATTCCAGAAGGTAATGGTAGAACCTACTAATATTGAGGAAACCATTCAGATCCTGAATCAGATTAAAGATAAATATGAAGAGCATCATAATGTAGTATATACTCCGGAGGCTATTCTGGCGTGTGTCAATTTGACATCACGATATATTACAGACCGCTTCTTACCGGATAAAGCTATTGATGCCATGGATGAAGCGGGTTCACGTGTTTATATTAAAAACATGAAAGTTCCGACCGAAATTATTGATTTCGAGAAGAAAATTGAGGACATCAAAGAAATGAAGCAGAAAGCTGTAAAAGCTCAGGATTATCTTGAGGCCAGAAAGCTTAAAGATGAAGAGGAACGTCTTCAGATGGAACTGAATGCAGCTCAGGAAAAGTGGGATAAGGATGTAAAAGAGAAAAAAGAAACCGTAACGGAAGAAAATGTAGCGGAAGTGGTTTCTATGATGAGTGGTGTTCCGGTAACGAAAGTCGGCAAAAATGAGCTTGATAAATTAGCTCAGATGGATGAGAAGCTGAACGGAAAAGTGATTGGCCAGGAAGACGCTGTGAAGAAAGTTGTGAAAGCAATTCAGAGAAACAGAGCCGGACTTAAAGATCCGAACCGTCCTATCGGTACTTTTATTTTCCTTGGTACTACCGGGGTTGGTAAAACCGAACTTGCCAAAGTAATGGCAAGAGAGCTTTTCGAGTCTGATGAATCCCTGATCCGAATTGACATGAGTGAATACATGGAAAAATTCGCGGTTTCAAGATTGGTTGGTGCGCCTCCGGGATACGTAGGATATGAAGAAGGCGGACAGCTGACTGAAGCTGTAAGAAGAAAACCTTATGCGGTAGTTCTTCTGGATGAAATTGAAAAAGCTCACCCTGATGTGTTCAATATTCTTTTACAGATTCTGGATGAAGGTCATGTTACCGATAGTTTAGGAAGAAAAATCGACTTTAGAAATACGATTATTATCCTTACATCAAACATAGGAACAAGAGATCTTAAAGATTTCGGAGATGGTGTAGGATTCGGAACTTCAGCTAAAAAAACAAGTACAGATTCAAGAGCAAGAAGTACGATTGAAAATGCACTTAAGAAAGCATTTGCTCCGGAATTCTTAAACAGAATTGATGACATTGTGATCTTCAACTCTCTTGTACAGGATGATATTAAAAGAATTATTGATATCGAACTTAATAAATTATATGGCAGACTTGAAAAATTAGGCTATAAAGTTGAGTTAACTGAAGAAGCAAAAGACTTTATCTCTGAAAAAGGATGGGATAAAGACTTTGGAGCAAGACCGTTGAAACGTGCCATCCAGAAATATATTGAAGATTTATTGGCAGAAATGCTGGTAAACAAGCAATTATCTGAAGGTGAAACGGTGATTCTTGATCTTAATGATACAAAAGATGCATTAATCGGAAAGGCTCCCAAAGCAAAAAAAACGACTGAAAAGTCTTCTTAATTGCAATAATTGACATTATTATATATGAAAAGCACCGGAAAATCCGGTGCTTTTTGTTTTTATATGTTTTTGGCTAAAGCCGCCAAGAGATAGATGAAAAAATAAACGGGCTGAAGCCCGTTTCTATTGATATTAAATTCTGTTTATGTCACACAAATTTACACTAATGTTTGTGGCAGTTAGTGATGATTTATTTTAATCCTATCTACCAATTAAAGACCGACTACAAAACCTATACTCGGGACAAGACCGCTGGAGAAAGCACTTGAATTTTCTTTCCACAGTACATTATACATTACCCCGATCTGCATAAAGGAATTCCCTCCTATTCTCTGCATATAACCGCCACCCAGATACAGGGCCGTTTCCTGATCATTCACTTTATAATCGTAATATTTGTCTTTATAATTGATGAAGTACTGTTGAAGATTGGCTCCTACATAAAAGGACCTGGCAAAATAATAATTGGCAAAAGGCCCCACTCCGAACATCGTGGATTTGTAATAATCAGAGGTCTGCCAGGAAACACTTCCTACCACCCCAGCCTCAAGATCATCGGTAAGCCTGTATCCTACTCTGGGAGAAGCCTGAAGATAAAATGAGCTGTTGCTGCCAAAACCCAGCCCTATTCCTCCACCGAAAGTCCAGCGGTTGGTTTCTGCGACAGGTGCGCTGGTGGTTATCTGGGAAAATACCGATCCTGAAATCATCAGCATTATGGGAATAATAATTTTTTTCATATTAATATCGTTTTTATCAATGTTTAAAATTATGGTTTTTTTGCGAATTTTTTTAATTGTATTTTTGCCGGGTCAAACTAAGGGCTCCCGTTAAGAGTTCCGTAAAATTGAAATAAAATGAAAGTAGTAGTAGGATTATCTGGAGGTGTAGATTCCAGTGTTACCGCGTATTTATTGCAACAACAGGGCCATGAAGTGGTCGCTTTGTTTATGAGAAACTGGAATGATGCTTCGGTAACGCTGGAGGATGAGTGCCCGTGGATTGAAGATAGTAATGATGCCCTGATGGTAGCCCAGAAACTGGGAATCCCTTTCCAGGTCATCGATATGAGTGAGCTTTACAAAGAGCGCATCGTAGATTATATGTTCGATGAATATCAAAAAGGAAGAACTCCGAATCCGGATGTTCTATGTAACAGGGAAGTTAAATTTGATGTTTTCATGAAGACCGCGATGTCTTTAGGTGCTGATAAAGTGGCTACAGGGCATTACGCACAGGTTAATTCCACTTTTGATGAAAACGGAAAGGAAATTTTCCATCTTTTAGCAGGAAAGGATAACAATAAAGACCAGTCTTATTTTCTTTGTCAGCTGAATCAGGATCAGCTTTCAAAAGCATTGTTTCCCATCGGAGAGCTTACAAAGCCTCAGGTAAGGGAAATTGCTAAAGAGATCGGGCTTGTAACTGCCGACAAAAAGGACTCTCAGGGATTGTGCTTTATCGGAAAGGTAAGCCTTCCCCAGTTTTTACAGCAGCAGCTGGTTCCCAAAGAAGGGGAAATTGTAGAAATTTTCAAGGATTCACCTCTGTTTTCTGAGGAAAAACCTGAGTTTTCTTCGAAGGAAGAAGAGCTGGAATTTTTATCCAGAAAAATCAATTATAAAAAAACCGATGGAAAAGTGATCGGAAAACACCAGGGTGCCCAATTTTTCACGATCGGACAAAGCAAAGGGCTTGGTATAGGCGGACATAAAGAAAGCTGTTTTATCTTATCCAGAGACATGGAGAACAATATTATTTTTGTGGGCGAAGGTCACAGTTCTCCAGGACTGCACAAAAAAACATTAAAAATTGACAATTCGGAGCTGCATTGGGTTCGTGAGGATATGAAGCTTGGAAATGGAGAATCCATGGAAGTAATGGCAAGATTCAGATACAGGCAATCGTTACAGAAAGCGGTTCTGTATCAGTTTGAAAATGCGGCTTATATTGAATTTGAAGAACCTCAGTCCGCGATTGCAGAAGGACAGTTTGCAGCCTGGTATATCGGTGAGGAACTTATTGGAAGCGGCGTGATTGCATAACTAAGTTTTTTTGAAAATTTCTGTAACGAATTTGAGTTGTTAGACAGAAAAATTAAATCATCTTAATTGATATCTATAAAACCCCGAAGCATTTTGTTTTGGGGTTGTTTTTTTGTCTTTCCGGGCTTGATCAGCCAAATACAGCTCTATAGCAAATAATCTTCAACAAAATAGTAAGTTATTTTACTTTCCACATCGTTCATTGTAAAATTGATTTCTTTTTCAAAATTATCTCCGTAGAAATTAATAAAAAGGGGTTCTCTTGTTTTTAAACTGGAGATGACATTATATTTTGTCTTGAAAAAAACATTGTAAGAATAGATCAGCTGGCTGGAATCCAGTTTCGTATCGGTAGAGAAATCACTTAATCTTAGGTGTATCATTCCTGAAAAAGGTTTCGTTTCAAGAATACGCAGGACTTTCATAAACGGAATATTGATATTTTCAGAATCTTTAATTCTGTATTTTTCAATTGTTTTGAGAAAATTATCTTTTAAAGAGGATTCTACGGCTATTTTCAGATCGATTTTTATTTCTGTTTTCCCGCCTCCGGTATTGAAAATCCGGATGATAAAATCTTCGGATCCCTCCCCCTGAATAATCTCAATGTCTGCCACATCAAATGATTTTTCTACTGCATATTTTCCATACTTCGGATACAGAATCATATTTTTCACTAGTGTAAATAAAACCGCAACAGCTACGAAAGACCCTGCACCGATTGGAACAAACGCGGCCATAAAATAGAGAAAGGATCCCAGCGTCTCTTTTTCATTATCATAAAAAGGATTATAATCAAATAAAATTATTTTGATTCCCAATACAAAGAGGATTATAGTCAGAATAATAAACAAAACCGCTTCCCATCCCACGACATGACCCTGCTTCTGCAAAGGAATATTTTTGTAAAGAATATTTTTCTCAACTTCCGTGAATTTTCTGGTCATGATATTGTTTTTAAATATGCTTATATTTGATATTGGATTGTAAACCTGACTGATACAGGATGATTATCCCTTCGACAATCAATATCATAATAAGATATCCGACAGGTTTTCCTATGATTAAGCCTTTTATCAGTTTTACAATGCCCAGCAAAAGAATTAAAATCATAAAGCAAAACATTGTTTTTGAGCTGTTTTCTTTAAAAGATTTCAGAATCATTACTGAAGCATAAAAACCAACGACAAGAATTAAATAAAATTTCAGAAATTCAGGACCTTTTATTGAGATCGGGTTACAGGTCTGCTGTGTAAGAATAAGCCAGATCATGCTTATCATTACCGGGACTGAGTAGAACAGTATTTTTTTCATAGTTATTATTTTTTATCCACCACATCCGCCACAACCTCCTCCGCATCCGCCTCCACAACTGCCACCACCTCCACAACTGGAGCCGCTGCTGCAGCCTGAACCTCCATCGGAATTGCTGCTGACATTTTTATCCTGTTCTTTGCTGATATTTCCTCCGAAAATCCATGAAATAAACCCCATGAAGATGAAGAATCCAATGATGCATGAAATAGTGATGATCACACCTCCCAAAATACCTCCGGAGCAGGAATACACCAGAAATAATAGACTGCCCAGCGCAAGAAGTTTAAGTCCCTTTTTCCAGAAAGTCTTCTGATCATTTTCCTTTATCGGATCTGTCCAGATATCTTCCGGTGCCTCCTGCTGAAAGATTTCCTGATAATGATGTAAAGTGTCATGATGCCAATTCTGGTGTTTCTTTTTCTCAGAAACTCCTCCTTTAGAAGGATGATGATGGAGTTTCCTTTTTAAAATATTCGGGCAGAAATCTTCCCAGTAATTCTGAGTATAAATCAGATGCATATGCCATACTTTATCTACCGTTTCGCTTGGAGAAGCTCCGTTGGGAAGGATACAGCAGAGATAAACAAATTTTTTATACTCCTGAATGGCTTTTTGAGTAAAATCTAATGTCCATCGTTCTTCTTTGGCCAGTTTTTTCGAAAAAGGAAAATCAGCATCTGAAGCATCTAATGAAAAACCCTGGATCCTTCTCCAAAGAGTTTCGTCTTTTAATAAGATTGTTGTTTCCATTGTGTTAACTTTTTGTTTTTCTACTCAAATATCATTTGATTTTAAAAAATAAAAGTCTTTCAGAAATCTTATTTAGAATTATAAATATCTTATATTAGTCTTATAAATTGGAGTTTTAACGCATAATAAAGTCATATCTAATGAAAAAAGAAGATATTCTGCATCTTGAGAAATTAATGAATTTTTTAAGCCTTCATTTTTTAAAGAAGAATCATTGGGAAGATGTGACGAAAACCGAATGGTCGTACATCAGTGCAGAGCTTAACGAACTGATCATCAATGATCATTCTGAAAAAGATATCAAAAAAGAGCCTGACCTTCTGGGCTCCAACTACCTCTATGAACATTTGATTATCAATAAATTAAAGAAATATCAGCAAAATAACAATGCTGTTCTGAGCAGGCCTAACCTTAGTAAATTAAGTCAAATGGTTACCGTTTTAGGCTATTCCAATTATATTGATTTCATTAATTCCAACACGGAGGCATTCAATTTCAATGATCTCAGGATCGATATGAATAATGTGAATCAGAATACAGCTCTTTTGGATCGCCTTGTCGGCTGCTGGTATTCTTACAACAGAAACCTTCCTGAGAATCCTCTTCAGGCCCTTGACGAGCGGATCTGGCGTTCTGCAATGGAGATCTACAAATCTGAAACAACCGGCGAATACTTCATTGAAAGAAGCGGTGGCGATCAGCATAAATATTTCGGAAAGGTTACGGCTTATTCAGATTATGTATTCATCATCATGAACAGCAATACATTCATCCGCCAGCGACACTTTATCTCAAGGATAAAAGATATCAAGGAAAAGCTTAAAAATCCAGAATACAAGCTCCATGAGGTGCATTTTATAAGTACGTGTATCAGTTTTAATCAAGAGCCGATAGCCCTGTTTGAAATATTTCAGAAAGCAGACAGAAAAACATTCATTTCCGACTCTATCAGTTTTCCTATCGACAGCGATGAGATTCCTGAATCTATCATAAAACAGCTTAAAGATACTGAATCTAACAGGATAGATTACAGGTAGTTGCAATGCGTTTGAGAGTTTGAGGGTTTTAGTGTGAGGAGAGTTCAGGTTTTGGGTTCAAAGTTTAAGGTTTAAAGTTAAAATACCCAGTTTTGGCCTTAACCTTACTCTCACTCTGATGTCTGATGTCTGATGTCTGAAATCTAACTTCTAATCAGTCTACCTCACCAGCCATTCCTTAAAATCCTTCACCCTGTCCCGGCTGACTGTGATCTCTTCCTGTGGCTGAAACTCCATGTCAACCTTGTAATACGGTGATGTATGGATATTTTTTATATAATCTGAATTGATAATAAACTGTCTGTTGACCCTGAAAAATTTCTTTTCTTCCAGAATATCTTCCAGCTCATCCAGTGTGAAGTCTGAAGGATAAGCGCGTTCTCCGGTCTGAAGGTAAACGATCTTATTTTCACTGAAAAAGCAGCTTATTTCCTGGGTCTGAACTATTTTGAGATTATATCCTATTTTTACCAAAACCCTTGAAAGCGTAGATTTTTCTTTCCTGATCAGCTGTTTGATATCCTCCGAACCCGTTGTATTGCTTGCCGGGATAAATGATTTGAACTTTTCTACCGCTCCCGAAAGGTCTTCTTCCAGAATAGGTTTTAAAAGATAATCAATACTGTTTAGCTTAAACGCTTTCAAAGTATACTGATCAAAAGCTGTCGTATAAATGATAAATCCTTTTGTAGGTATTTTCTCAAAAATATCGAAAGATAAGCCGTCACCAAGAACGATATCCGAAAAAATAAGCTGGGGATGTTCATGTTCAGAAAACCAGGTAATTCCTTCTTCTACCGATTCTATTTTGCCAACGATCTCTATTTCAGGAAAATTACTCAGCATTCTTTCCAGTTTCCTTGAAGCAGGTTTTTCATCTTCGATAATGACAGTCTTTATCATTGAGCTATGGTTTTAGTTTAACAGGGAATAAAATTAGAGAAAAAATGAACAGTTTAAAAATCTATGCTCTTTTTGGTTTTCTTCATCTCTTTTTCCATGATATCTCTTTCCCATTCTTCGTCCAAAAGGAACAGCTTTACAGCTTTTACCGTTAAGATAATTCCCCAGATCAACAGAATAACAGATCCGTCGAATAAAGAAAGATTGAAGTCTCCGTTTTCAAAAACATCATCAAAAAATATAATTCCGGCTACTATTCCAAACCAAAGAAGACTTTTGTAAAACTTTTTCAGCTGAGTAACTCTTTCGTATGCACTATCGTAATTCATGATCGTTAAAATTTTATGGTTAAATTATAATGTTTTTATGTTTTTCGTGTCCTGATCCATCAGTTCTTTGATCTTTTTTTCTTCCCATTCTTTGCCTATCCCGAAAACATTCACTGCATGTGCTATAATTCCGATTCCCCATCCCAGCATTGGCCAGTAGAACCATAAATGCCCCGGAGAAGTCAGCAAATTCAATACGAGCAGGAAAGGAATAACCAAACAGTAGGAAGTAAGATTTCCGTAGAATCCTTTCAGTTCTTTTACTCTTTTTGCGGCTTTTTCATAAGCCTGTGTTTCTTTTGTGTAACCTAATGTTTCCATAATTTTTATTTTAAAAGGTAAATTTGTTTTTTGTTGAATCAAAGATAGGTCAGAAATAAGGCTCCAATCAATTTTATATGACTGAGTTGTAGAATATGCTTTCTGAATCGTAAAAAGGTTGGTTGGGCCGTAAGGTTTGTTTTGCAAATGATTCTTTCTTTTTCTGTTTCACCCAGATTTTGTAGATTATTACAGATGTTTATGTTCAAACAATAAAAGGGAAATCAGTAAATAAAAGGGATCAGCTTTTTGGTCTTTTTCCGGTATTCAATATACTCCTCGCCGAACTGTTCCACAAGAGCCTGTTCTTCAATTTTTATACGGTAAGCGAAAGCGAAAAATGGGGGCAGAAAAGCCAGGGTTAAAGAAACCCAATTATTAAGGTAAAGACCTAATCCTAAAGAAGTTAAAAGAGAGAATGCATACGACGGATGCCTTAAGTATTTGTAGAAGCCTTCTTTCTTAATCTTGTGGTCCCGTTTTATTGTGACATCCACAGTAAAATATTTACCTAAGGACCTGATGATCATAAATCTAAAAATAATTCCTATAAGGATAAAAGCTTCGCCTGTATATAAAATCCAGGCACTTTTCGACATTGGAAATTCCGTCATATAAAATACCATTACAGAAGCTGCAATGGAAAACGGAATGGCCATCCACAAAATATTCAGGGTGGACTTATCCTTGTCTTTCTTGTCTTCTTTGCCGGATTTCAGCATGTTTTTATAGAGAATCTCTGTAATAAACCAGGCAACCATTGAGATTGTAAACAAAACTTGGAGTAAATGCATATTTTCAGATTAAAGGTAAAGTAAGTTAAATTGTATGTATGCCCAGAGATTTTTCAGTTCTTCTTTTTCTCCATCAGCTTTCTGATTTGTTTTTCCTCCCAGCTTCTGAAAAAGCCCATATGGGGTAAAAAAGTGATTATTGCATGAGCCAGCAGCCCAATACCCCAAAACGTTGCCGTAAAGAAATTTTTGAACTGGAAATAAGTCTCCCCGGGTTCCAGATGTTTAATATTATACACCACAATCATAGCATTTACTATAATATATGAGAATAAATGCCTATAAAATCCTCTTAGCCTTTCAACCTGCCTTTTGGCCTGCTGATAGCGGATATCATTTTCATCATAGGTTTCCATTAGTTCTATTTTTTTGTTTATCCATAATTTCCCGGATTTTCTTTTCTTTCCAGGATTCTCCTACTCCAAACACCCGAAATGCATGGGAAACTATGCCAATTCCCCACCCCAGCATGGGAAAATAGAACCAAAGGTTTTTCGGCGAAGTCATAAGATTAATAATTACTAAAAACGGAATCACGGTACAATAGGAAATTAAATTGGCGTAAAAGCTTTTGAGTTCTTTTACCCGTTTTCTGGCCTTCTCATAAGATCCGTTCTCATCCTCCGTTTTTGTACTGATCGTGTTTGGCTTACTGGACAGTATCGGAACCTTTACTTTAAAATAATCTTCTGATTTTTCAATAAAAACATTCTTCCTGGTAAGCAGGGCATACCGCTGTACAATGTTAGCCAGCCCAATTCCTGCGCTTTCTTTCATCTGCTCTCTTGCCTGAAGGTTGTTTTCTATACACAGGGTATCATTATCTGAAAATATTTTAATGATCAAAGGCTTTGAAGAGGTCGCAAAATTGTGCTTGATGCAGTTTTCGAGTAAGAGCTGTAACGAAAGCGGTACAACATACCTCCTGTAATCTTCCTTTTTAACATCAAAAATAAAGTCTACGCTGTCTTCAAATCTAGTTTTCAAAAGATCACAGTAGGTTTTTGCAAATTCGATTTCGTCTTCTACCGTTACCAGTTCTTTATCTTTCTGTTCCAGCACATAGCGGTAAATCTTTGACATTGAAGCAGTAAACTTTTGGGCCTGAGCTGGGTTTTCATCAATCAGGGAGCTCAGAACATTTAAAGAATTAAAAAGAAAATGCGGGTCCAGCTGGTTTTTCAGGCTTTCAAACTGTGCATTGGCAGATTTTGCGATGAGCTTTTGTTCTACTACCTCTTTTCTGGATGTTTTCTTAAGCTCTTCCATGAAGCTTTTTGCATGAAGAAAAGCAGAGATAAGAAGCGCAATATTGATCATAAGCCAGTTTGTCGTGGAATATTCTTTGGAAAAAAAAGCTTCTGTTGTTGCCACTTTCTGAATCTCAACATAATTGATATAGTTGCAGAAATAAACCAGGATAAAATTACCCGCGATGATAGAAACCACACTTAATGCAGTTCTCATTCCCGTTGTTTCAGACCACGGAAACTTTTTATTGAGGAAATCATTAATAAAGGCATTTCCACATCCCAGAACAAAGGAATACATGGTAGAGATCAGCAGCGTAATCAAAAAATTGTGAAAACTCTTCTCTTTCGTAAAAAATAAGAAGAAAAATAGCGCTGTTCCCAACGATACCCAAAGTAAGATTATAAATCCTTTACGTTTCATGATCCGTTTTCTTGGCTCAAAATTAGTCTTTAATAAAGGTATCAAAAATTATTTTTTACTGAAAGGCCGATTTTCCTTTCCGAATGGAATAAAAAAAACCTTCCGTGTAAGGAAGGCTTGAATTTCATTGTTATTTTTCCTGCATGCTCAGAAAATATTCTGCTTCTGCTTTGCCCCAGTTAGGATCCAGGGCTGTTTTAGGTTTGTAGGCATTAAATTTAGCCAGCGCCTCTTTGAACAGTTCCATACCTTTCGTTTTACTTCCCCCGTACTGCTCAGGTGTAAAATAGACATCTTCTGCTTTGATAAGGGCTATTCTCGGGTTTGAAGGATCAAGCTTCTCTGCAATACCAAGCTCTTCTGTTGCTTTAGCGCCATCCGTCATATAGCGCTGAGCCGGGTTGACCATCATCCTTAAAGAAGCCGCCATTTTTTTCAGCAGATGGATCTCGGCATTGTCCGCTCCGGCAAGATTCTGAGCACTTGCTAAATACTTATCCGCCTGTTCAGCTGTTTCATCCAGCCCCTGCATATTTCCGTTTCTCATCAACAATCTTCCTTTTTGAATCTGTGAGAATGCTGCATAGTATGGCGGAAGCCATTTTGAGCTTTCCTTGCTGCCGATCCTCTGGAAATCATTAGCCAGGGTCTGGAATTCCTCAGGGCTTTTACACGTTTCTGTTTTGGCGATCTTTTCAGCCATTATTTTTTCGTAATCTGCCTGTGCAAAAGCAGTTAAACTCATAAAAGCTAAAGCAAAGCTTAATAGGTATTTTTTCATTATAATCAATTTTTTTAGTTAGTTAATTGCATGTCCGAAGTTATGTATTTTGTGATCATTTATCATATCTGTTGCTGCTATTTTATAAATTATTATTAATCGCGTCCTGCGTTCTGTCCACTCCAAAACTGATGAAGGCTCCTATAAACACAAAGGTATTGACCGGCGGAACTACGGATGAGCTTCTGTTGCCATCCACTGAGAAATTGTACCCATACACATTTTTAGACCCTAAAACATTGGAGACACTCAATACGAAAACGGTAAAAGCTTTGGCATCTTTTTTCCCCAGATTCGGAAGATAATTAAAGCTGATGTTCAGCGCATTATAATCTTTCAGCTTTCCTTCGTTTCTGATATAATTGACCATGTTTCCATTTTCATCTTTCGCTGCTATATCATAATAAGGACGGCCTTTGGAATAGGTATAGGACAGATTGACACCCAGCTTCCATTCCGGAATAAATCTCTTGGCCACCGCAGAAAGGGTATGTGCGGAAGCGAAATTCGGCTTTAAGCTGACCGGATAATTCATAAAATCTCTCTTGGAATCAAGAAATGAATAGCTGATCCAGTAATCAATATTTTCAAAGGTCTTTTTATCTCTCCAGAAAAGCTCCAGTCCTTTTGCATACCCATAGCCATTGTTGTTCAGAGCCGTCTGCACCTGCTGATTCTGCTCTTTGTCCGGTGTGATATTGAATGTCTTGATCAACTGGTCGTATTTTTTATAAAAGGCCTCAAAACGCAAGCTTCTGCCTTCTGATGATCTCTGAACCTGGAAAATATAATGCTGCGATTTCTGAAAATCAAGATCTGCAGGTCCGTTGATATATTTGCTTTCAGGATTCTGGTAAAATAATCCATAGGCAAAGGAAGTCGTCCAGTCTTTTGCCAAACGGTAGGCTAATGCAAAGCGCGGAGCAATATTACTTTTTCCCAGAAAGGAAGAGTTTTCTGCTCTTACTCCTATTTTTGCAGATAATGCATTGCTGAATCCAAGATCTGTTTCTGCAAAAACAGCGGATATAAGATCTTTATAATTCTTCTGTACTTCGCCAAAGTTGAGATTTTCACTCGTATTATTCAATTCAAAACCGGCTCTTACCGCACTGATCTTATTAATTTTACGTTCAAGAACAGCTTTGAAGTTGATATAATTTCCATCCGTTAAAAGTTTAGATCTCCCTGATTCTGCCCCTCCGGTTTCTGTAGAAAAATTAAGGTCAGATCTGTTGTAGGAATAAGAAGTTCCTGTATTTAAAAGGTATTTTCCGAATTTCTGCTTGAAGGACAGATTATGGTAGGTATTTTTTCCTTTAAGCCTTACCAGCGCAAAATCATATTCCGGCTCCAGGCTTTCTGTTTTCACTCCCATTTTATTGGAATCGTACATTCCGTAATATTTTAAAAATCCTCCTGATTTGGTTTTAATTCTGAAATTAAAATCACCGTTTAAGCCCTGCGGAGCATCAATAAAATCTGTATTGAAATTAAAAACTTTCTGCATAACGCTCAAAAGCGAACAACCTAAAGTTGCACCAAAAGAATGGTTTTTATCTTCTCCAAGTTTCTGAAATCCTGCACTCAAAAAGATAGGTGAAATTCCGAAATCATACGAACTCTGATCAGGGAGATCCACGCTTTCCAGCATCAGGGCTCCTGAAAGAGCCTGGCCGTATAATGCAGAATATCCTCCGCTTGAAAAAACATTCCCTTTAAAAAGTGATGTATTGAAACGGTCTCTTCCTGCAATTCCGGGAACAGAACTGGAAAAATAATTATTGATCAGACTTCCATCCATAAAGATCTTGGATTCTGTTCCCGTCCCTCCTCTTATGAAAAGTCCTTCTGTTTCCCCTACTTTCTGAACACCCGGAAGATAATTTAAAGCCGAAGAAATCTGTCCGTCTGCTCCTGCCGTAGTATAAATATCAATAGGAGTAAGTAATGCCGTGGCTCTTTTTTTATCACTGGCTTCTATGGAACCCGCAGAAACTACCACAGCATCAATTTCACTGATCTGTTCTTTGAGTTCTGCACTGACTGAAATATCCTGGTTGTCAATCATAACCGTTTTTTCTACATCCTGGTATTTCGGATGAGTAAACGTCAGGATATGATTTCCTTTTTCTGATGTTTCAAAGGAGAAATTCCCTTGGATATCGGTAGTTGCGCCATCATAAGTATCTTTTAATGTAACATTTATTTCATTAATGCCTTTGCCTTTAAAAGTGACTTTCCCTGAGATCCTGACCTGTGAATATGTGGCAATAAAGGACAGAAAAGCAATTAAAAGCAACAGTTTATTTCCTTGTGGTTTCATAGTTTTTATTTTCGGATCAAAAATAACACGTAACAGGGCTTTCTTTAAAATAAATTTTACTGAAAGGCATACTTTGGCTTCTGAATGGTAAGTTGTTCTGATGCTGTTTGGAAAATAGTACTGAAATCATAAAGTGTTTCGGAAAATCTTTTATAAATTTATCGTTAAATCACTTTAAATCATTTAAAAATGAAAGGACAAACAATAGCATTACTGGCGGGGTGTGCATTTTTAGCGGCTTCATGCTGCACGACAAAAACGTACACGGTAAACGCTAAGAGCGGAACACAGACGGGCGGAACGGCAAAGTTTACCCAGAAAGGGGAAGAGGTAACGATGAAACTTGAGGTAACGAATCTTACTCCTGGTATTCATGCGGTACATATCCACGAAAAAGGAGACTGTTCTGCAGCCGACGGAACTTCTACCGGGGGACACTGGAACCCGGCTAAGGACGACCACGGAAAATGGGGTGCTGAGCATTTCCACATGGGAGATATAGGAAACTTAACAGCTGACCAGACCGGAAAGGCTGTCCTGACTTTCAAAACGAATAAATGGTGTCTGGGCTGCACGGATGAATCTAAAAATATCATCGGGAAAGGGCTTATTGTACATGCATCAGCAGATGATTTCCATACTCAGCCTACAGGAAATGCAGGCGGAAGAGTGGGATGTGTAGAAATTAAATAATTTTCTATTGCAATAAAAAATCCGCTGATGTTTATCAGCGGATTTTTTTGTTATGATTTGCTTCCCATATCGGAAACGATATTCATTGCTTCCTGCAAGTATGGATCTTTTTTAAGATTTTTGATCCACATTTCAGATTTTTTCTTGAAAGCTTCATCTTTTTTCTCTCTTTCCATTTCAGCCGGATACATCATGAATTTAAGGCCGTTTTCAAATTTGCTTAAAGCTTTGAATTTTTCGATCTGAGCTTTTCTCTGCTTCATCAGCTCATTGAACTTATTGATGTTAAGCGTGATGTTCTCTTCTTTATCCAGCTTTTCTCTCCACTGGGCAGATTCAAGCAGAAGCTGATAATTGCTGTTTTTAGCCATTCTGTCTGCGCTTGCTTTTTCAAGAGCCTGAATATTGAAATAGTTCAGTTTCTGGAAATTTGTTCCGGGGATTTTATCCCAGGCCAAGGCATAATCATCATAGCGCTCTCCTACTTCAGCGTAAGTAAAGAAGTCTTTCATCTGGATATCGGAAACAATTCCTTTTCTCTGTGTAGATTCTCCTGTAATTCTGTAGAACTTCTGAATTGTCAGTTTTAAAGATCCGAAATCATCCTCGGTATTTAAGAACCTGTTCAGGTCCACAAAGGTCTGTACGGTTCCTTTTCCGAAAGATTGTGGAGAACCGATAATCATCGCTCTTCCGTAATCCTGCATTACACCGGCAAGAATCTCTGAAGCTGAAGCTGAAAGCTCATTCTGCATGATCACTAACGGACCTGTCCAGATCGGAGTTTCATTTTTATTCTTCAGGGTCTGGATCTTTCCGTTTCCGTCTTTTACCTGTACATAAGGTCCTGCATCCATGAAAAGTCCCATAATATCTCCAACCTCTGTCAACGATCCACCTCCGTTATTTCTAAGATCCAGGACAATTCCTTCAATGTTCTGTTCTTTAAGCTTGATGATCTCATTTTTGATGTCGTCGGAAGCATTTCTCCCTTTGGCATCTTCAAAATCAGCATTAAAGCTTGGAAGATTGATGAATCCGTATTTCTTTCCGTTCGGAGAGTTTACGACAATACTTCTTGCGAATGTATCTTCAATAGCAACTTCCTCACGGATCATTGTTACATCCTTGATTGTTCCGTCTTTCTTCTGAACCGTTAATGTTACGGGCGTTCCTTTTTCCCCTCTGATGAGTCTTACGGCTTCATCGGAAAGCATTCCCACTACATTTACCGCATCTTCTTTCGGTTTCGATTTTACTTTCAGGATCTTGTCACCTTCAGAAAGCTGTTTAGATTTCCAGGCCGGCGCACCTATCGTTAAAGCACCCAGGAAAAGGTTCCCTTTTTTCTCCTGGATAAGAGCTCCGATCCCGATCACTTTCCCGGTGAACTGGGTATCAAAATCTTCCTTATCTTTTGGAGAATAATAATTGGTATGAGGATCGAATACCTCGGTATAAGCATTCATATACACGGTAAACCAATCCATTTTCTTTCTCTTTTTGAATCTTGTGAAGGTATCTTTTACAAGATCTTTCACTTCATCAGTAGCCTTCTTGATCTTCTGATCCTGGTTAAGCGGCTGATATTTAATTGTATCTTTCAGCTTATACTTCTGAACAGAGTCCTTCTTTTCTTTCTGAGCTTCCTCCTTACTGTTCATAGACTCAATTTCCTGAAGGATATTGTATTTGATATACTTTCTCCACTCATTGTACTGTTCCTGTTTGTTGGCGGGTACTTTTTTAAGCTTCGGCTCAAGCGTCAGTGATTCATCTTCCTGAAGATTAATCGGTTTGCTGAAGATATCCTGAGTGATTTTATCAATCTCATCCACTCTCTGGTAAAGTCTGTCGATGGTAAGTTTGTAGAATATCAGGTCGCCCTGGCTGATATAGTCGTCCAGCTTTGCTTCGTGCTTGCTGAATTCGTCCATATCCGACTGCAGAAAGTATCTTTTGGCAGGATCTACCAGTTCGAAATAATGTTTATAAACGTCCCTGGAATAGGCATCATTGATGGGTTTCGGGCTGTAATGTAAATAAGAAAGGGTATTCTTTACGCTTACCATGATCGTCTGCATCTTTTCATCATCGTTCTTTGGCGAGTTGAAACAAAACATTAGACTTGTCAATGGAATTAGGAGTAAAAATTTATTCAGTTTGAAATTTTTCCACATAAACTGTCTTTATTTATTAATTTTTTTAAAATATGTACTACAATTAGTAGCAGCAATTAATTCGCTGTTACAAACTATCAAATTTAATACCTTATTTATAATTATCGGATAGTTTTGAGTATTTTTGTTAAAATTTAATTTTTTTATGGAAAGACCACTTATTCTGGTAACTAATGATGACGGAATCACAGCGCCTGGTATCAGAAACCTTATACAATTCATGAACGAAATCGGAGACGTTATTGTCGTTGCGCCCAACTCTCCCCAAAGTGGAAAAGGCCACGCTATTACAATCAATTCTACCTTAAGCTACGAAGAGGTAACACTGGACGGGCCACAAACAGATTATTCCTGCAGCGGAACACCTGTCGACTGTGTAAAAATGGCTCTCGACAAAATTCTGACAAGACGTCCGGATATTGTTGTTTCAGGAATCAACCATGGAGCTAATTCTTCAATCAATGTGATCTATTCCGGAACGATGTCTGCTGCTGTAGAAGCTGGTGTGGAAGGAATTCCCGCTATCGGATTTTCTCTCCTGGATTTCAGCTGGGAAGCTGATTTTACCCAGGCTAAAGAATACATTCAGAATATTGTAAGAAGAACTCTTGAAAACCCAATGCCAAGAGGAATTGTACTGAACGTTAATATCCCGAAATTAACTGCAGGAGAAATAAAAGGCATAAAGGTCTGCAAACAGGCCAACGCCAAATGGGAAGAGAGCTTTGACGAGAGAGTGAATCCTCACGGAAAAAAATATTACTGGCTTACGGGCTATTTCAACAATATGGATGATTCTGAAGATGCTGATGAAACGGCACTGGCCAACGGATATATTTCAATTGTCCCTGTAAAGTTTGATCTTACAGCTTATGAATATATGAAAACCCTTGAGGAAGTAATGAATTTCAACTGATGTACGGAAAGCTAGATAATCCTGTTTATCATTCACTTAATGAATATCATGAAAAGTTCTGCTTTAATTTTGGGGACACAAAATTTTACAACCCTGAAGTAGCCTCCTTTGGCGGTGCAGCAGAGATTTCAGGAGAAAAAGATATCACTGAGTATGCAAAAATCTGTGATGATTTCCTGATTTTCGGGGCGCAGCCGGATCTTGGAAGTTTAAAAACTGACCTGTCACTGCTTGTGTGCGATCAGTATCTTCTGGAGAACCCGGCTGAGATTGATCTGACCGAGGAAATCACTCAGCTTAAAGAAGAAAACTATGCGGAACTTCTGGCATTTGTAATGAAGTTTTATCCTTATTATTTTAAAGCAAGGACGCCTGAATTGGGCCGATATTTCGGAATCTTTAAGGAAGGTAAATTAGTTGCGGTAACGGGCGAGAGAATGCAGATGAATGACATGACTGAGGTAAGCGCCGTGATCACAGATACAGATCATCTGGGAAAAGGTCTGGCCAAACAATTGGTGGCTTTTGTGTCCGGGAAAATATTTGAAGACGGTAAAACACCTTTCCTGCATGTTGCAGAAAGCAATACCGGAGCTAAAATGCTTTATGAAAAGCTTGGCTTCAGCCATAGAGGAAAAATAAACTTGTGGGGCGTGAAAAGGTAATTTTCCTGCCCTTTTTTATTATCCCATAGATTTCACAAATTTGACAAATGATTGAGCATAAAAATCTGAGCAGATCTGTGAAATCTGTGGGAAATATTTTTAAAATAAAATTTTATCCTCTTTTCTCAATTCCTCGAGGTAGTTAATTTTATCATCCCTGTAAAATAAGTTCATCGTCTCAAAAGGGATCATTTTCAAATCTTTATTGACGATGTGAACACAGGATTTTTTGATGGCGCGCACGTCAAAATCGTGGGCATCCATAAAATTCATAATGATAATTCTGAAGAGATTGTCATAGTCTAAATTCGGGGCCGAAACTTCCGGAAGACAACACAATAACTGGTTTACTTTAGGCTGAACCTTATCTACAGAAATTCCGGTGCTGAAAATATCCAGAAGCTGCATCTGCAGCCCTGCATCCTGTTCATAAACGATGGTGTTTTTCGTTTCATTATTCAGCAAATCAGCAGGATTGATATATCGTGTAAGAGGAATGGTTTCCCCTTCAAGCTTAAGAATATAACCCATCGCCAAAGCATCAGGATTACACGGAACGGGAATAATATCATCGCTATTCAGAAGCGGAAACTGATTTAAAATTTCCTGCCTTACTTCCGTTAAGGTAATTTTTTCATGTGCAGAGTCTTCCCTGTTTCTTCCGGCCACTTCAACGGGCTGAAAGGTGATCCCGCGGACACATTTCTGTTTTAAGGCAAAATCAATCAATTTTCCGATCTCATCGATATTTTTGCCTTTCTGAAGAACAATAACCAAAGTCGTGGAAAGATTTAATTCATTTAATTTTTCCAGGGCTTTCATGCGGACATTCGTCAAATCCTTTCCTCTGAAATCTTCCAGAACTTCAGGTTTAAAAGAATCAAACTGAAGATAAATTTCAAATTCCGGAGCGTAAGTCGCCAGTTTTTCTGCAAAACCTAGATCATTCGCAATACGGATTCCGTTGGTGTTGAGCATCAAATGTTTAATCGGTTTCGATTTGGCAATATCCATAATTTTAAAAAATTCGGGATGAATCGTCGGTTCGCCGCCACTGATCTGCACGACATCCGGCTCTCCCTCGTTTTTAACGATGGTATCAAACATGGCTTCAATCTGCTCTAAGGTCCTGTGACTTCCATAATGTGGTGACGACATGGCATAACAGGTCGGACACGTCAGATTACACCGGTCCGTAACTTCCACAATAGAAAGACAGCTGTGCTGCTCATGATCTACACATAAACCGCAATCGTACGGACAGCCATATTCCACATCGGTTCCGAAATGAACAGGCATTTCCGAGGCTTTATTATAATTTCTGATATTTTTATAGTACTGAACGTCAGAAGCAATCATCGTCTTGAAAAAGCCGTGATCCGGGCATCTCTTGGTCATAAATACCGCTTCATCTTCAATAATTATTTTTGCACCTACCCTTTTCAGGCATTCAGGGCAAAGACTGATTGTATAATCGTAGTACGTATAGTTTCTTACCGGCATAATTTCAATTTTTTACATTCCTCCACAAACAAAACCACTGATCAGTCCACAAATCAATAACGAAATGAGCATCGTCTGCCAAAATTGGGCTTTAGAAAATTTCCTTCCGTCTTTACCTTCATAAATAAACTTTACAATTACGGTAATAACCAATGAAATAACCAGAGAAACAATTACGATTATTCCTATAATCATAGCGACCAGGCCGCCGAGATTACCAACTTCGAGAAGTGTCAGTA
This sequence comes from Chryseobacterium sp. UF-81, assembly GCF_058245105.1. Lineage (NCBI taxonomy): Bacteria > Pseudomonadati > Bacteroidota > Flavobacteriia > Flavobacteriales > Weeksellaceae > Chryseobacterium > Chryseobacterium sp. UF-81. The sequence continues at coordinate 25,438 of NZ_JBSIBX010000003.1, forward strand.
TTTTCATAATTCAATTGTATTGGTGTTTTTAATCTTATAAATGTAATAAATAATTACTGAAAGGCAGACCAGCTGAATTGTTCCTAAATTTCCGATGACGTCGATTCTGGGCTTAATAAAATCTAAAAAGAATCTGAATGTAAAATAACTGAGCATAAACAGCTGAAAAATAAAGCCTGAAGCATATTTTCTTTTTTTCTCAACGATCTTTAAACAGGTCCACAGAACAATCAAAAAGCCAATTTCATACAATGCAACAGGATGCCTTAAGTATTCATCACCAAGATGCATTCCGAATATTGATGTAGTGGGTAAACCATAAGTTTCTTCGTGGATTCCCGTTAGAAAACAGCCTATTCTGCCGATAATTATGGCTAAAATTAAAGGGTAAACAATCAGATCTCCGGTACTTTCTTTGTGGCCGACTATCTTTTTGGCACATTCAACTCCAATCAATCCAAAAGCTAAACCGCCAACAATGGTATTATTGGTCCAAAATCTTTTAAAGCTAAAGTTTTCAAATAAAACATAAGGATTTTCAAGATTTCCGATGAGCTTTGAACCGATTAGGGCTCCTGCCGTTGCTCCGATAAGAACCGCTGCAGAAGTGTTGAAAGACAGTTTTTCGGTTGATTTTCTTTTTAAATAAAAATAAAAACGCATCCCAAGAAAAATACCCAATGTTTCAAACACAGGATGGGCAAGAACTGTTTTACCGAAAATCTGAAAAGTAACAGGGAAATCCATCCTGTCAAAAGTAGTATATTTAAGGTAAATTACTAATTTTAATTTTTAAACAGCAAATAAATTCACCAAAATGCGAATAGAAAATGATATAAAGCTAGGTTTTAAAGACGTTATGTTCAGGCCCAAACGTTCTACTTTAAAATCCCGCTCAGAAGTAGACCTGGAGAGAGAATTTACCTTCAGACACACTAAAAAGAAATGGAGAGGAGTTCCCCTGATCGCTGCGAATATGGATACGGTAGGAACTTTTGAAATGGCGGTAGAGCTGGCCAAAGACAAGATCATTACAGCCGTTCATAAGCATTATACTCCTGAAGAATGGAGCCGGTTTCTGGACAGCCAGCCTGAAAGCATTTATCAATATATTGCCCTAAGCACCGGTACCGGTAAAGCTGATGAAGAAAAACTAAGACTGATCCTCGAAAAGCACCCAAAAATCGAGTTTCTGTGCATCGATGTAGCCAATGGTTATTCTGAACATTTCGTGGGATTTGTGAAGAAGGCAAGGGCCAATTTTCCTGATAAAATTATCATGGCAGGAAATGTGGTGACAGGAGAAATGGTGGAAGAGCTTCTTCTAGTGGGAGCAGATATCATCAAAGTAGGTATCGGACCAGGTTCTGTATGTACTACAAGAGTGAAGACCGGCGTTGGCTATCCCCAACTTTCCGCTATTATTGAGTGCTCTGATGCTGCTCACGGTCTTGGAGGACACATTATTGCGGATGGAGGCTGTAAAGTTCCGGGAGATGTGGCTAAAGCGTTTGGCGGAGGGGCTGATTTCGTGATGCTGGGAGGTATGTTTGCCGGTCATGATGAAAGTGGCGGCGAGATTATTGAAGAGAACGGAAAAAAATACAGACTGTTTTACGGGATGAGTTCCAAAACGGCCATGGATAAACATTCCGGAGGAGTAGCGGAATACCGTGCTTCAGAGGGGAAAACCGTGAAAGCAGCTTATAAGGGTCCTGTTTCGGAAACGGTGAAGGATATTTTGGGAGGTGTACGGTCTACATGTACTTATGTAGGAGCTTCCAAGCTCAAGGAACTGTCTAAGAGAACCACTTTTATCAGGGTTCAGGAACAGGAGAACCAGATATTTAAAGACTAAATTAGATTCTCGCAGATTTTTCTTTTCCGATCTGGCAAAAAATAAAAACCGGCTGTACAAGTGTTGTACAACCGGTTTTGTTTTGTTTTTATTATTAAGTCAGCATTCCGCCGTCTACGTTCAGGGTTTGTCCTGTGATATAGGAAGACATTTCGCATCCTAAGAATACACAGGCATTGGCAACATCTTTGGTCTGCCCTGCCCTTTTCATCGGAATCCTGTCTCTCCATGCCTGAAGGGTTTTTTCATCCAGATCTGCTGTCATTTCAGTTTCAGTAAATCCTGGAGCAACCGCGTTACATCTTATATTTCTTGATCCCAGTTCCAGTGCGATAGATTTTGTAAATCCTATTACTCCGGCTTTGGAAGCTGCATAATTGGACTGTCCTGGGTTCCCACTGATCCCAACTACAGAAGTCATATTGATAATAGATCCTGATTTAGCTTTCATCATTGGCTTAATAACCGCTTTTGTAAGGTTAAATACAGAATCCAGATTGATTCTCATTACCTGATCCCAGTCTTCTTTAGACATTCTCAACAACAGGTTGTCTCTGGTAATTCCGGCATTGTTGATCAGAATATCGATCTTTCCGAACTCTTCCATTACATCATCGATTAATTTTTGAGCTGCATCGTAATCTGATGCGTCAGACTGATATCCTTTGATCTGGGTTACAGAACTTAAAGCCGCCTCTAATGCTTGAGCCTTGTCTACAGAACCGGCATAGGTAAATGCTACTTTTGCACCCTGTTCAGCATACATTTCAGCAATTTTCTTCCCGATTCCTCTTGTAGCTCCGGTAATTAGTGCTACCTTTCCTTCTAATAGTTTCATCATATCTCTTGATAATTATATTCTTGGTAAATACTTCCGTCTCTAAAAAACGGCAATTTAGCATATTTAATTTTATACTAATTAAGCAGTCCGCAAAGATATTATAAATTGTTATTCAATGCATTTCAAATCATCAAATTAGTGAAATTTTTTCGCTGTTTTTTATCATATTCTAAAGACGGCTGCCGCTGTTTTTAAATCTTGTAAAATAAAGAATATCCGTTTTTTTATCTTTATCCAGTTTCAGAACTTCCTTCTGCCAGTAATATTTATCATAAATAATATCTTTCAAAGGTTCGTTCTGAAAATTTACCACCCCATATTTATCCTGCTTTTTTACGACAATTTCATTTTCAGAATTTTCAAATACAATGATGTCATCGTAGATAAAAGGAACAATTTCCTTTCCTTTTTCATCCAGTATTCCGTACAAATTATTGCTGTTCCTGCAGACTACCGGTTTTGAGTACAGATTAAAAATATTGAAAAAATCAGGTTCCTGCTCTTTAATGAAAACGATGTCTTTCAGAACAGAAACAGACTTATCAAGCACAGAAAACCTATAATAATTGTCCTGTTTTTTAATGATGAGCTGATCGGGATAAAAAGCTATGATCCGGGTATTTTCCTCCAAAATGCTTTTCAGGTCTTTATCCAGAAATTTGTCTTCATTTCCTTTTTTAAGATAAATGAAATCTTTCCCTGAAATGCTGAAGCCCTGTATAAAATCATATTCCTGAGGAGCAATAATATCTCCCCTAAGGTTCACAATTCCCAATTTCTTTGTTTGATCACTGTAGACACTAAAGAGATCATTGAACAACGGCGTTAAATATTTAAAGTTGCTGGGATAAAGCTTTTTGTCTTTCTTATCAAAAACAGTTGTTTTTCCCTTTTTTCTGAGATAAACATATTCTTTTGTTCCAAAATATTCCGGCGAAGCATCATCAAAGATCTCATCAGCGAGGATATTTTCTTCGATATCAACTAAGCCGTATTTTCCTGTAGCCCGGTTTTTTGTGATCAGAAAAGGATATGAAGTAAAACTGTAGATGTATGCCGAAAATTTGTGCAGCGTTTGTCCGTCTTTTCCAATAATTTCACTCTGATTATCTTCATTGATGATCAATGCTTTATCATTTTCAAACTGATAATCTTCTTTAAATTCCCGGTTGCTGATCTGCCTACCCTCCAGATCGTATAAAAACCAACTTTTATCTTTCAATACAAAAAAACGGTCTTCCGTTACGAGCCGGATCCGGTCGAAATAAGGAATAATCTGTTTTCCGTTATAATCAAATGTGGCTTCTTTCCCTTCTTTTGAAGAAATAATGCGTTTTTTGCTGATCCAGGGAGTATTAAAACTCTGGTCATCCAGAGGGAGCAACTGGTTCCCTTTTTCGTCAATGACGGCTGATTTTGTCTTATTATTAGGCTCTTCAGTGGTCAGAATAAACCTGTTTTTAAATATATGTGAAATGCTGTATTTCGATTCAAAAGTTATATTTCCTAATGAATCTACAATACTTCTGGTCTTTGTTTTGGGATCATAAACGGTTCCGTATCCTCCGGAATAGGAATAGGCTTCCTTCCCTATCTTTTTTGATAAAAGAACCTTGGTATACTGATTGGTCTGGGCCATACACACTGACGAACACAGTGCGAAAACTAAATTTTTCAATGAAATTAAATAGAATTATTGACAATAAGAACGATCTCTCCTTTTAAAGTTTTACTTTTAGAAAATTCAATTAATTCGTTGATGGTCCCGCGTTTGGTCTCTTCAAACTTTTTGGAAATTTCCCTGCTCAGACTGGCTTTTGTTTCCTCTCCAAAAAATTCTTTGATCTGCTCCAGGGTGGTATTGATCTTATGCGGGCTTTCGTATAAAACGATGGTTTTTTTCTCTTCTGCAAGCTGTTTCAGCTTCGTCTGCCTTCCTTTTTTCTGGGGTAAAAATCCTGCAAACAGAAATTCATTATTCGGAAGCCCAGATACTACAAGGGCAGGAATTAATGCTGTGGCTCCGGGAAGACATATCATTTCGATATTATTATCTGAGCCTGCTTTTGCCAAAAGGTAACCCGGATCTGAAATTCCGGGCGTTCCTGCATCGGTAATAATGGCAATATTCTGCCCGCTTTTAAGATCAGCAATTACCTTTTCAGTGGCCTGATGCTCGTTATGAAGGTGATAAGATTTTAAAGGTTTGGAGATCTCGTAATGCTTTAAAAGTATTCCTGACGTCCTTGTGTCTTCACATAAAATATAGTCAACTTCCTTAAGGACTTTTACAGCCCTGAAGGTCATATCTTCTAAGTTCCCGACGGGTGTGGGAACAAAATATAAGATTCCGCTCAAAATTATAAGAATTTATTTTCTACCAATATCCAGAGTCTCTGGGCATATTCATCTACTTTACTCCACTTTCTTTCGTAATAAAGATCACTGAGATATTCTTTTGCTTCTTCCAGATTTCTGAAACTGTTAAGTTGGGCCACTGTATCATTCAGATCCGTCTGGCTTCCACCAAAAAGCATTTTTGAAAAGGCAATTCTGTCATTCAGATCGAGTCTGAATTCAGGTTTCACCTTATCAGCCTCCATAAAATGGGTTGGAATATTTGTTTTCAGAATGCTTCCCTGATCTTCTTTTGTTTCAGAAGCGGGCTTTGCTTTCGGTACTTCTCTTTCCAACGGGTCATCATCAAAAAGAGTCTGCACAGCCTTCAATCCTTTGATATTGGCCAATTTTATTTTTTTCTCCTGCTGATAGGCATCCAAATCTTCGAAGCTTTCATCAGAGGATGGTTTTGTTTTTTCTGTTTCGTGAAGAGGCTTTTCTATTTCAACAATTTTCCTTCTGTCGTATACCTCTGCAAGGATGGTTTCTTCTTTTTGTTCTGAAGGAAAATCATTTTTTATTTCGCTGAGAATGCTTTCGACATTAGAAGTTTCTGTCAGCATTTCGCCCTGCTCAACAGTTACATTGGACACACTGAACTGTTCTTCGCTTTCCTCGATCAGCATTTCTTCGTCCAGCATTTCCGTATCAAAGATGCTTGGGATTATTTCTGTTTGTTCTTTGATTTTAGCTTCAGGATGATTATCTGATCCTTCGTTTTCAGGATCATTTGAAGCATCCGTTTCATGTGAAACATTCTCTTCATCTTCTTCAATCTCATTCAACTGATTATTGAAAACAACCTCTTCTTCCGTAAGATCACTGGTGAATAAATCTTCATTGAGACCTTCATCATTATCCGGTTCAGCATCAGCAAGGATTCTTTCTTCATCCACAAAACTAAAGACTTTTTCGCTGACGTTGAAAGACTCATTTTCATCAATTTCGTTTAGCTGATTGTTAAAAACAGCCTCCTCCTCTGTAAGATCATGGTGAGAAACTTTTTCATTAACACTAACAACGTGGTCCTGTGCAAAGTTTTCTTCTGCAAAATTTACAATATTTTCGTGGAATTCATTTTCTACGATCTCATCAAGCTGATGGTTGAATTTTTCCTCTTCATCCCCTGATGCAACTCCGTATTCATCTCCTTCATTTTCATCAATTTCATTAAACTCATTATTGAAGATCGCTTCTTCTTCCGTCACCTCACGATGAGATTCATGGACATCATCCTGATTTGATGAAACATATTGATTTTCTGAATTTTGCTGTGAATTATCTGTTATAAAGTATTCGATATTTTTTTCCAGAAGCCTTAAAAAAGAGATCCTGTTCGCAAGCTCATCCACAAGATCCTGCTTGGAAAGTAATTCATCTACGTTATTTATTTTCTCCAGAATATCAATGATATTCTTGGATTCAAAAAAAATTTTTTCCTTTAAATCTTGGATGTTCTGCATAATAAGAATCTTATTAAAATTGCTTACTTTTGATCTTAAAAATATACGGCTAATTTAACAAATGTTTTTAGAAAATACAATTAATCATTCCAAACAAAGTGGTTGGATGGAAGTTATTTGTGGCTCTATGTTTTCGGGGAAAACCGAAGAGCTGATCCGAAGATTGCGAAGAGCAGAAATGGCGGGCCAGCACGTGGAAATTTTTAAACCGAGACTGGATACACGATATTCTGAAGAGGATGTTGTTTCTCATAACCAGAATAAAATCCGCAGTACAGCAGTAGATAATCCCAATGAAATTCTTCTGTTGGCTTCTAACTGTGATGTGGTAGGAATAGATGAAGCTCAGTTTTTTGACGAAAGCATTGTTGATATTGCCAACCAGCTTGCCAACAGCGGTGTAAGAGTGGTTGTGGCAGGACTTGATATGGATTTTCTCGGACGTCCTTTCGGACCGATGCCTAATCTGATGGCTACAGCAGAATATGTAACAAAAGTGCATGCTATTTGCAAGAGAACCGGTAATCTGGCCAATTACTCTATGAGAATTTCCCAGGGAAATGATCTGGTAGAGCTTGGCGAAACAGAAAGCTATGAAGCAGTAAGCCGCCGTGTTTTTATTGATGAAGTACTTTTGAGAAAAAAATAGTAAAACCACACCAGATCAGTTATCGCAAAGACGTAAAGTAATCAATATCAATCCTTAAAGCATAGGATTTTTTCTCCGATGAAGTTAAAAATGATGCCATGACAGCTGAAATTTTTGATCTTCCATACTTTAAAAACGACCATACCTTGAAAAATAATTTTACACCATTGCGATTGTCAAAAAAAATAAATTAACTTGTAAAGGTAAATAGGTTTAAAAATAACATTTTCAGTTTTTTCTCCGATTTTCACCATTAATGAATTCAAAATAAAGAAGAAAGGGTACCAATGAACTATACAGTAAAACAAATTGCAGACATCACCAATGCACAGATCATTGGAGATAAAGATGTAGTGATCAGAAATATAGCGTTTGACAGCAGAATTATTTATTCAACGAAAAATACGGCATTTATAGCAATCAATACGCACAAGAATTCCGGTGAAAAATTTATTGAATCTGCCATTGACCGTGGTATTGGTGTGATTATTTCTGAACATCAGCTTCCGCAGTTTAAAAATGTAACATGGATTATTGTTGAAAATTCGGTGGAATTCCTTCAGAAGCTGGCAAAATATCATTTCGAAAATTCTCATCTTAAATCTATCGGAATTACAGGAAGTAATGGTAAAACCATTTTAAAGGAATGGCTTTACCAGTGTCTGTGGAATGAATTTCCGACTGTAAAAAGCCCTAAGAGTTTCAATTCGCAGATCGGCCTTCCGCTTTCCCTGCTCCAGATCAACAGTTCTTACCAGCTTGGAATTTTTGAAGTAGGAATTTCAAAGCCGCATGAGATGGAAAAGCTGGAAAATATATTCCATCCGCAGATAGGACTTCTTACCCATATCGGGAATGCCCATGCAGCCAATTTTGAATCTGAAGAAGAACTGATCAATGAAAAGATCACGCTTTTTAAAGATTCTGAAATCATTATTTACAATGGTGACAATACACTGGTTGACAAAAAGATACATGAACTATATTCAGGTAAAAAATTAATTTCTTACGGACTTAAGAAGGGCAACCAGGTTTTCATAAAAGAAAATCTTTCTAAGGATGAAAAAATTACGGTTGTTTATTTTGATGAAGAAATCTCCTTCCCTGTCCATCAGAGGGATGAAGCTACTCTGACGAACGCTCTGGCTTTGATTACTGTTTTAAAAGAGCTGAATATCGATAATCAAAAGATCATCGAAAAGGTCAATTCTTTAAAAGCTGTAGAAATGCGTCTGGAAGCTATTGAAGGTATTAAAAACAATATCGTTATCAACGATTCTTTTAATCTGGACTTAGATTCCCTTAAAACTGCCCTTCAGTTTCTGAATGAATATAAGAAACCTAAGAAATCTTTGGTTTTAACCGATATTGTAGGCGTTAATTCCAATTCTAAAGAACTTTACGAAGAAGTTTCCGAGCTTGTGAATGACCAGAATTTTGATTCTGTGTTCCTTATAGGCGATGAAATATCAAAATTCAGTGATTTATTTAAATCTAAAACTTCTACTTTCGTCAGCACTAAGGAATTAATTGACAGTAAACATCTTACAGAAATTGAAAACCAGATCATCCTGCTTAAAGGAGCAAGAAAATTTGAGATCGAAAAACTGAAAGATATTCTTGAACTCAGAAAGCATGATACTGTTCTTGAGATCAATCTGAATGCCATTCTTCACAATATCAACTATCACAAATCCCTGCTGAAACCGGGAACGAAAATGATGGCTATGGTAAAGGCAAATGCTTATGGATTGGGCAGCTACGAAATTTCTGAATTTTTACAGCACCATCACATTGATTACCTGGGTGTTGCGTATGCCGATGAAGGAATAGAACTGCGTAAAAAAGGCATTACCACACCTATCATAATAATGAATCCTGAACAGCACAGCTACGAAGCTATTATTGAATATAACCTTGAACCTGAAATCTACAGTTTCAGGGTTTTGGAATTATTCTATGAAGCCGTACAGAAATCAGGTTATGATAAAAAATATCCTATACACATCAAGCTTGAGACGGGAATGCACCGTCTTGGTTTTAAAGATTTTGAACTGGATGAGCTAAGCGAAACTTTAAGTCATAAAAATGTAAAAGTTCAGAGCTTATTCAGTCACCTTTCTTCTTCTGATATGCCAGAAGAAAGGGAATTTACATACAAACAGTTCGAGATTTTCGAAAAGAATTCAAGCTATCTGATTGAGAAACTGGGCTACGCTCCTCTCCGACACATCCTGAATTCTTCCGGAATAACAAGTTATACGGAACATCAGTATGATATGGTGAGAATCGGGATCGGAATGATTGGTGAATCACCTTGTAGTGAAATACAAAAACAGCTTCAGTCTGTCGTCAGCTTTAAAACCGTAATTTCACAGATCTCAACGGTTGATACCGGCGAATCTGTCGGCTACAGCAGAAAGTATAAAGCTGATCATGCAGTAAAGATCGCTACTATTCCTCTAGGATATGCAGACGGAATTCCAAGACTGATCGGAAACCAGGTTGGAAATGTGGGCGTTAGTAAAACATTGGCCCCGATTGTCGGAAATATCTGTATGGACATGATGATGATCAACGTAGATCAGATTCCTAATGTAAAAGAAGGTGATACAGTCACCGTTTTTAATGCAAAACCAAGTTTAAAAGAGTTTGCAGGCTACTGCAAAACAATAACCTATGAAGTGTTAACTTCCATTTCGCCCCGGGTGAAACGGATATATATAAAAGACTAGTTATGAGAAAACTCCTGTTCCTTTTCTTCGTATTCCAACTCCTGATGATCCATTCTCAAGTGAAAAAGGATCTGGTTATTCCAAAAAATCCAAGAATCGGCCTTTCTCTTGCCGGTGGCGGTGCCAAAGGTTTTTCACACGTCGGAGTACTGAAAGTATTGGATTCACTGGGAGTAAAAATCGATTACATTTCCGGAACCAGTATGGGAGCTATTGTGGGCGGCCTGTACGCTTCCGGATATTCCGGAAAAGAAATAGAAAAGATCGTAATGGACACGGATTTCTATTCTCTGATCATGGATCCGAAATCCAGGCAGGAAACTTCTTTCTTTAATAAATCCGTCGATAAGTACCTTTTGTCCATTCCTTTAAAAAACGGTAAGATATCCCTTCCCTCCTCCATCAGTTCAGGACAGAGAAACGTATACCTGCTTAAGGAACTTTTCAAAAATGTTTCCAATATTGATGATTTCTCCAAACTACCTATTCCTTTTATGTGTGTTGCTACCAATCTGGAAAGCGGTAATATGGAAATTTTCGAAAAAGGAGATCTGGTACAATCAATAATGGCCAGTTCTGCCTTTCCTTCTTTGATGGATCCTGTAAAAATTGGCGACAGCATTTATATAGACGGAGCCATGACGGTAAATTATCCTTCAAAGCCGTTAAAGGACAAAGGGATCGATATCGTGATCGGTGTGGACCTTAATCAGGATTTGTCGAAAAGAGAGGATTTAAACAATATTATATCAATCCTGAATCAGGTTATTGACTTCGGAATAAAAAGAGACACCCGAAAACAATATAAATACACCGATATTAATATTAAACCGAATCTTAAGGGAATGTCTGCCACCAGTTATGATGAGAAGAAAAAAATTCTTGACAGCGGCTATGCGGAAGGTATGAAATACACTGCTGTACTGGATCAGCTTCCCAAACGGGAATTTGACCGCCTTAGAGAGCGTGTAAATCCCATATATTCCAATGTGTATAAGATTGACAGCATTTCCCTGGATGGGGGCCGTATTTACGGTAAAAACTACGTCTTGGGTAAAATGGGACTACGACTCCCTTCTATGCAGACTTACGGCTCTATCAACAAAAAGATCGATAAACTGGTTGCTACCAATAATTACCGTTTCATCAACTATGATATTATTCCGGAAAATGATGCCAACTATCTTAAGCTTTACGTCACGGAAGATGAAGCTCGTCATTTTTTAAAGGTTGGGCTTCATTATGATGAAGTATTCAAGACCGGTCTTCTTCTGAATTATTCAGGGAAGCGACTTTTATTTAAAAATTCAAACCTTTCACTTGATGTTGTCGTAGGCGATAAACCGAGATATTATCTGAATTATTTTATTGATAACGGATATATTCCTGGATTCGGTATTTACTCTTCCGGTATGAGCTTTGACCTTAAAAATATAGATAACAATGTTGTGGATAAATGGGAATGGTTCAGGAATGAAGCCTTTATACAGTCTGTATGGAAAGATAAATTTGCCATCGGAGGCGGGATCAGCCATGATTATTTCGGAGCTGAAATAAATGGCGAGCATGAGAGGTATATGCGTTTTTTAAACCCGTATGTTTTCCTAAAAAGTGATACCCAGAATGACAAAGACTTCCCTTCCAGAGGCATCTACATCAATGCAGAAGGTAAGGTGATCGATCTTTTAAAGTCCGAGGTTGAAAAAAGAATTATACAGGTTAAAGCAGATATCAGGATTAATGTTCCAATTTCAAAGCAATTTTCCTACCGACTTAATTTGTATGGCGGCATTACCATCGGTGACAATCTTCCGGAATTTTACCAATACAGACTCGGCGGAATTTTTGAACAGAATATGATCAATTTCAAAAGTTTTGGAGGATTCTATTTTGCTCAGCTTAATACCAATAATGTAATTCTTGTTTCCAATGATCTTCAGTTCAAATTCAATAAAAACTATTTTTTAAGCGGAAATTTTAGTTTTGCCAATCTTTCGGATGATATCAATTTTGAAGATGCAGTTAAAGTAAATTATAGTTCAGTAGGACTTACTGCCGGATATAAATCTCCGTTTGGACAGATCAAGGTCAACTTTAGCCATTCACTTAAAAACAATCAAAAAGGCATATTCAGTGTTATTTTAGGACACTGGTTTTAATACAATGATACAATTCTTTTACGAAAATTTACAGGAATCTGTGAGTACAGATTATCAAAAATGGCTGGAAGATATTATTCTTTCAGAAGGAAAAAAACTAGGCGAAATCAATTATATTTTCTGCGATGACGAATATCTGCTTAAGATCAATCAGGATTATCTGCAGCATGATTATTATACCGACATCATCACTTTCGATTATGTAAAAGGGAAAACAATAAGCGGAGAGATTTTCGTATCTTTGCAGCGAATTTCAGACAATGCTTCTACCCTGTCAAGAGATTACGAAGAAGAATTAAAAAGGGTCCTGGCCCATGGAATCCTTCACCTCGCAGGATACAAAGATAAGACAGAAGCGGAAGAGAAAGAGATGCGGAGAATGGAAGATTTATACCTGGCTAAGTTTAAGGAATTAAATCCTTGACAAATTGAAGAATCACTTAAAGAATAATCCGTAAAGTGTTCAATTATAGCCACAATAAAAGCTCATCTGGAGCACATTCTCTAAAAATGTTTCACGTGAAACATTCATAGAAAATATTAAAATTAAAGGCTTTAAATAAGCAATATAAAAATGATTTCAGAAACATATGACGTAATCGTAGTAGGTGCCGGACATGCAGGTTGTGAAGCTGCAGCTGCGGCCGCGAACCTTGGTTCAAAGACTCTGCTTGTTACAATGAATATGCAGACCATCGGACAGATGAGCTGCAACCCTGCAATGGGAGGAATCGCAAAAGGACAGATCGTAAGAGAGATTGACGCGATGGGAGGATACTCCGGAATCGTAGCAGATAAATCCGCCATCCAGTTCAAAATGCTGAACCTTTCCAAAGGACCCGCGATGTGGTCGCCAAGAACTCAGAATGACAGAATGCTTTTTGCAGAAGAGTGGAGACTGGCATTAGAAAATACACCCAATCTTGATTTCTTTCAGGATATGGTGAAACAGCTTATTGTAGAAAATAATAAAGTAACCGGAGTGGTTACTTCCTTAGGAATCCAAATAAAAAGCAAATCAGTTGTTCTGACCAACGGAACATTTCTTAATGGATTAATCCACGTTGGTGATAAACAATTGGGAGGCGGAAGAATGGGCGAACCAAGAGCATTCGGAATTACAGAACAATTGGTAAGCTTAGGTTTTGAAGCAGGAAGAATGAAAACAGGAACTCCTCCCCGAGTAGACGGAAGAAGCCTGGATTATTCTAAAATGGAAGAGCAGAAAGGAGATGAAAACCCTCAAAAATTCAGCTATACAGATACTCCTAAATTAACAAAACAGTTAAGCTGCCATATCGTTTATACCAATGAAACGGTACATGATATTCTTCGTGAAGGTTTCGACAGAAGCCCAATGTTTAATGGTACGATCCAAAGTTTAGGACCAAGATACTGTCCAAGTATTGAAGACAAAATCAACCGTTTTGCAGAAAGAACAAGACATCAGCTTTTTGTAGAACCGGAAGGATGGAAAACTGTGGAGATCTATGTAAACGGATTCAGCTCTTCTCTTCCGGAGGACGTACAAATCAAAGCTATGAAGCACATTCCTGGTTTTGAAAATGTAAAAGTATTCCGTCCCGGTTATGCCATTGAGTATGATTACTTCCCTCCTACCCAATTAAAGCATACTTTAGAGACAAAACTGATCGACAATTTATATTTTGCAGGCCAGATCAACGGTACTACAGGATATGAAGAAGCTGCAGGACAAGGTTTAATTGCCGGTATCAATGCACATAATAAAGTACACGGAAAAGAAGATTTTATTCTGAACAGAGATGAAGCCTATATTGGAGTTCTGGTTGATGATCTGATTACAAAAGGTACGGAAGAACCATACAGAATGTTTACTTCCCGTGCAGAATACAGACTTTTATTAAGACAGGATAATGCAGATATCAGGCTTACAGAAAAAGCTTATCATTTAGGTCTTGCCAAAGAAGACAGATTAAGGAAAATGCAAACGAAAGTCACTAAGAGTCAGGAGCTTGAAGAGTTTTTAAGAGAAACTTCTTTAAAGCCGGGCATTATTAACCCTATATTGGAAACCATTGAAAGTAATCCAGTAGATCAGGCTTACAGAGCGGCACAATTCCTTACAAGACCGAATATTACACTAGAAAAACTTGATAGTATTGATGCTATTAAAGAATTTTCTTCAAAATATGATGATGAAGTAAGAGAACAGGCGGAGATTAATATCAAATACAAAGGCTATATTGAAAAGGAAAAAGAAAATGTAGCTAAACTTAACCGTCTGGAAAATATAAAAATTCCGGAAGATTTTGATTATAAGAGCCTTTCCAGTCTTTCTTCAGAAGCAAAACAGAAAATGTCTAATGTAAGACCGAAGACTATTGCACAGGCAGGTAGAATAAGTGGTGTTTCTCCAGCCGATATAAACGTTTTACTGGTCTATTTAGGACGTTAAAACAAAAATGTTTCACGTGAAACATTTATAAATTAAAAGCAAAAATAAGGGTGTTTATGGATTTAAAATATATTATATAAATTCCCTTATTTTTAAAATATCAAGATATCATTTCATGAGAATAAAGGATCATTTTCTTTCACAGGAAATATTTGAAATAAAAGAAACAGAAACGAAAGGGGTTTTCAAAACCTCCCCTATTCCATCCAATATTTCCAAATATTATGAAAGCGAAGATTATATTTCCCATCATCAGGATTCAGGAAGTTTTAAAGAAAAGCTTTATAAATTCTTACAGTCTTTTAATCTGCAATACAAAAAGAATATTCTCACAGACAGAATAAAAAAAGGATCAAAGGTTCTTGATTATGGTTGCGGTGCCGGAGAATTTATAAAATATATAGAAAATGATTTTGAAACCTTTGGCTTTGAGCCTGATGCCGATGCCAGAAAAGCAGCCCTCCATAAAATATCCAAAGCCACTGTAATTGATGATATCAAGATTATTCAGGATCGCAGCCTGGATGCCATAACTTTATGGCATGTTTTCGAACATGTAGAAAACCAGGATGAGATGCTTGAAATTTTTCACAGAAAATTAAAAGATAAAGGACTTCTCATTATAGCCGTTCCCAACCCTACTTCTTATGATGCAAAACATTACAAAGAATATTGGGCAGCTTATGATGTACCGAGACATATTTATCATTTTTCAAAAAGTGGTATGGAAAATTTAATTTCCAGAAAACCGAACTGGAAAATGAGAAAAATCAAACCTTTAGTACTTGACTCATTTTACATCTCCATGCTAAGCGAAAAATATAAAAAATCACCTCTTTTTTGGTTAAAAGCAGTGGTCTACGGAACGATTTCCAATGTAAAGGCACTTTTTTCCAACGAATTTTCAAGTTTGATATACATTATCGAAAAAAAATAGAAAATCGATTTTTGAGCTATTTCTGAAGGTCAATTTTCACCAATTTCAAGATAAAAAACCAAAAACTCTGGAAAATTTCCAGAGTTTTATTTTTTTTATTCATTTAAAGATTACTTGTTTTAATAAACCAATTTCTTGAATTCAAATTCTTGATCTGAAAACAATCCAAATTAATTATAATTTTAATTCCCCTATTTCTATAAATTAAATTTCATAGAGTTGGTTATAACAATATCTTTTTTGTATCTATATTCTGAAGATAAAATTTTTACTGAGTTACTGAAATCTTATTTTTATGGGTATAATACTTAATGGGTAACAGATAAAATACAGTTTCTGTTATAAAATTAATTAATATTAAAAATATTCTAGTTATCTGATATTTTAAAAAATAATTTAAACATATTAAATTATAAACAATCATTCATTAATATTAATGTTATTAATTTAAGTAAAATATACATTTTATCAAATAAAAACATCATTTATTAATAAATATTAACGAATTAATATTAAATTTATATGAATTATTTAAAATATCATATTATGAAAAATCTAAAATTTTTTATTGTAGCATTAGGAATGCTTTCAATTTCTTCATGTAGCAATTCTTCAGAAGAAACTGATCTGGCTAATAATCCCGAATCTACTCAAATGTATTCCTTAGGTGCAAAATTTGTTGATCAGGAAACATATGAATCATTTCAAAAAGTTGATGTCAATGCCTTAACTATAAAATATCTAGGGAAAACCGCTACTTCTGCACTGGCTACTTTACCATCAAGCTTTACCATAACAGGCTCAGCAATTGGAGACCAGGGCTCAGAAGGATCTTGTGTTGCCTGGGCAACAGCATATGCAGCAACAAGTGCATTAGAATATAACTTTAAAGGTGTTACCGAACCAAGAAGCCCGGAATATGTATATAATCAGATAAAAATAGGCAGCTGTTCAGGAGGATCTTATGTTAGTTCCGGATTAGATTTAATAAAAAATCAAGGGGTATGCAGCTGGGCAGAAATGCCTTATACAGATGTTGAATGTTCTACACAGCCTAATACTACGCAGAAACAGGCAGCAAGCACACATACACTTACTAGTTGGGCTACTGTAAATAAAAGTGATTTAACGAATATAAAAACGTTATTAAGTATGAAACTTCCAATAATTATAGCAGTAACTGTAGATCAGAGTTTCTATAATATGGGTTCTACAGGATGGATTTGGAAATCACATTCAGGAAAAACTTATGGAGGACATGCAATTTGTGTGATAGGATATGATGATGCAAAACAAGCTTTTAAAGTGCAAAATTCTTGGGGTTCTTCCTGGGGAAGTAACGGATATTTTTGGATTGATTACTCATTTTTTGCAAAAACAACTAAAGGAGCCATCAATGAATGTTATGTAGCCTATGTACAATAAAAATAAACAAAGATTATAATAAGAAAACCAGCTGATAGCTGGTTTTTCTTATATATATAAATTATTAATCTATCAATTATTAATTGCAGCAATACCTGGAAGCTCAAGCCCTTCCAGACTTTCAAGCATCGCTCCTCCACCTGTAGAAACATAGCTCACTTTATCATCGTAACCGAACTGCTTTACAAACGCAACACTGTCTCCCCCTCCTACTAAAGAGAAAGCTCCTAATTTTGTTGCTTCAGCAATACTGTCTCCCAGAGCAACTGTTCCGCCCGCAAAATTTGACATTTCAAAAACTCCGATCGGTCCGTTCCAAAGAATTGTTCTTGAATTCAGCAATACGTCATTGAACTGGTCTCTTGATTTATGACCTGCATCAAGTCCCATCCATCCTTCAGGAATAGCATAGATATCTGCTTCTTTTCTTTCCGCATCATTATTAAAAGCTTCCGCAATAATAACATCAGAAGGAAGATATACTTTAACCTTATTTTCTTTAGCTTTTCCTAGAATCTCAAGAGCTAAAGGAAGCTTATCTTCTTCTACCAGTGAGTTCCCAATTTTTCCGCCTAAAGCTTTAATAAAAGTAAACGCCATACCTCCACCAATGATCAGATTATCTATTGCAGGAAGTATATTTTCTATAATGGTAATTTTAGTTGAAACCTTAGATCCTCCAAGTATTGCAGTTACAGGCTTCTCTCCTTTTCTTAATACTTTATCAATAGCCAGAAGTTCTTTAGCCATCAATAAACCGAAAAATTTAGTTGATTCAAAATATTGAGCAATAACTGCTGTAGAAGCGTGTGCTCTGTGAGCTGTCCCGAATGCATCATTTACAAAAGCATCCCCAAGTTTTGAAAGCTTTTCAGCGAATCCTGCATCACCTTTCTCTTCTTCACTATGAAAACGAAGATTTTCCAACAATAAGATCTTACCAGGCTGAAGCTCAGAAGCAGCCTTTTCAGCCTTTTCCCCGATACATTCATCCACAAACTTAACTTCCTTTCCTAGAACAGCGGAAACTTCATCTACGATATGCTTAAGAGAGAATTCATCTTTTACTTCGCCTTTAGGTCTCCCAAGATGGGTCATTAAAATTACAGAACCTCCATCATTAAGAATTTTTTCTACTGTAGGTTTTACAGCGGCGATTCTTGTATTATCTGTTACTTTTAGCTGATCATCCTGCGGAACATTGAAGTCTACTCTTACCAGAGCTTTCTTGTCTTTAAAATTGAAATCATTGATTGTTTTCATAAGTATCTTTGAATTTTCGTTTCACAAATGTAAGCTTTTAAACATTTTCAAAAGAACCAATAAAACAAAAGTTTCTGAAAACTTTCCCCCAACCCAATCACCCACTAATCAACAATTTTTTCTCTTTAAAAGAAAAGAATAATGTAGTTGTTGTTGAGTATTGTTAGTTTCGGGGATAAGTTTTATCGAAATAATTGGTAACAAATAATTTTTATTCAATTCATATTTAATTCACATTGTAATATCTTGTAAATCTGTCTTTTCACAGACTTATTAACAGATGTGAGTAAGTTTGCCACAAATCCATTATTAGTTATTTTATTATGGAAAAACTTTGGATTAAGTGGAGAAAACATTTTGAAAGTTGTGGTTAAAATTTTCAAATACATTTCCCATTACGAAATAAATTCATCTTTAAAAACAGAAAGTTGGAAAAAGTTTTCCACAGTTATTCACATACCTTTTCACAAATTACCATGGATTAACTAACAGACTTTGTTATTATTCTTACCTTTGTCATGAAATAAAATCTAAAAAGACTTAATACAGGTATTATGAAAAGAAAAATAGCTATTGCTGCAGACCATGCAGGCTATGAATACAAGGAGATTGTTAAGAACTATCTTTCGGAACAATTTGATGTTCAGGATTTTGGCACGTTTTCCACAGACAGTGTGGATTATCCGGACTTTGTTCACCCTGCCGCAACATCTGTGGAAAATGGTGAAAACGAATTGGGAATATTGATCTGCGGAAGCGGAAACGGAGTTCAGATCACAGCGAACAAACATCAGAAGATCAGATGTGCGCTTTGCTGGATGCCGGAGATTGCGGTCCTGGCGAGACAGCATAATGATGCCAATATGATCTCAATGCCGGCAAGATTTATATCTAAGGAAGTGGCTATAGAAATTGCAGAGAAATTTCTTTCCACAGATTTTGAAGGTGGAAGACACCAAAACAGAGTTGATAAAATTGCTGTTTGCTAAATATATAAAGGCCTGTAAATCAAATTGCAGGCCTTATTTATTTTTAATTTTGTATCTTTGCAGCAGCTAATAGAAATTTACCAGTCTATTATTTCCATACATAACCTGAAATATTTAAAAGATATTTATTTAAAGGTTTTCTCTCTCTTCTCCATATTTATAGTAATTTTAACAGACTAAGTTTCCATTGTAAATAAATTGGAAAGAAAATTGATGCTGTTGAATTAATAGTAAAATATAAAGACAGTATCCATAAAGAGGTAATAATCCTGAAAGTGATTTTATTCAAATGTCTATTAGTCGGAGGTAAAAATAATAAAACAGAAGTCCTATTATTTTGAATTTAAAAACTCTGCAGTTACAGATATTTCAAAAACAGATTATTACAATAATAACAATTAAATAACATTAAAAATGCCAAGAAAAGGTAAATATATAAGCCATAAAAACGAACAGAAACTCATAGAGATCGGAAGACTGATCCTGCGTTTCATGAATGCCAATTCGTCTAAAATCTATAATTATAAGCAGATTGCAGACGGAATAGAGTATAAAAATCCCCGCCAGAGAGAACTGGTAATTCAGGCCCTTCACAAACTTCAGGGTTCTGAAAAGATCAAGGAAGTGGAAAAAGGAAAATATATCGTGAATCTGAAGATTGCAGGAACTTTAACAGGAGTCATTGATTTTAACCAATCCGGAAATGCCTATGTTAATGTAGAAGGTGTGGAAGATGATATTTTTATCCATTCCAAAAATGTGAAAGATGCATTACAGGGTGATAAAGTCCTGATTGTGACCTATCATTTCAAAGGAAAAAAACTGGAAGGTTCCGTACTGGAAGTTCTGGAAAGAGCAAGAACTGAATTTGTAGGAACATTTCAGGTGGTTGCCCATAAAGACTTTGGATTTGTGGTTTGTGATAAAAAATCCATTCACACGGATATCTTTATCCCAAGATCTAAATTCGGAGGTGCTGAAAACGGTGATAAAGTCGTGGTAAAAATGACAGAATGGAAGCCCGGTGATAAGAATCCTGAAGGAGAAATCATCCAGGTATTGGGAGCTCCCGGTGAGCATGAAACAGAGATCCACTCTATTCTTGCAGAATATGGTCTTCCTTATGAATTTCCACAGGAAGTTGAGCTCGATGCAGATAAAATTGACAGAAGGATCACCGATGAAGAAGCTGCAAAGCGTTGGGATATGCGTGATATCTGTACCTTTACCATTGACCCTAAGGATGCAAAAGATTTTGATGACGCGCTTTCGATCAGAAAATTGGAAAACGGAAACTGGGAAATCGGTGTACACATCGCAGACGTTTCACATTATGTGGTTCCGGGAACTATTCTGGATGATGAAGCCTATAACAGAGCGACTTCGGTATACCTTGTAGACCGTGTGGTTCCTATGCTTCCGGAAGTTTTGAGTAACGATGTATGCTCACTTCGCCCTAATGAAGATAAATATACTTTCTCTGCAGTTTTCCAGATGAATGATAAAGCTGAGATCCAGAAACAATGGTTCGGAAGAACTGTGATTCATTCAGACAGAAGATTTACTTACGAAGAAGCTCAGGAGCGTATAGAAACAGGCCAGGGAGACCTTGCAGAGGAAATAAATACCCTTGACAGGTTAGCCAAAATTATGCGTGACGAACGTGTAAGAAACGGGGCTATTACATTTGACAGAAGTGAAGTAAGATTCAATCTGGATGAAAACAACTCGCCGATCGGAATATACTTTAAAATAAGTAAAGATTCCAATCACCTGATCGAAGAATTCATGCTTTTAGCCAATAAAAAAGTATCTGAATTTGTATCATTGAACAGTAAGGGCGGTGTTACAAACAATACCTTTATTTACAGGGTCCACGATGATCCGAATCCTGCGAAACTGGAAGCATTAAGAGATTTTGTTTCTACTTTCGGATACAAAATGAACCTTGACAACACCAAAAAAGTTGCAGAATCCCTGAACAAGCTTCTTGCTGATGTTAAAGGGAAAGGAGAAGAAAATATGATCGAAACACTGGCCATGAGAAGTATGAGCAAAGCGGTATATTCTACAGAGCCTATCGGCCATTATGGTTTAGGATTCGAATATTACAGTCACTTTACCTCTCCTATCCGACGTTACCCTGACCTTCTCGCCCACCGTCTTTTACAGCATTATCTCGATGGAGGAAAGTCTCCAAGCAAGCAGGAGCTGGAAGACAAGGCAAAGCACTGCAGTTCTATGGAAAGACTGGCTGCTGATGCAGAAAGGGACTCCATCAAGTTTATGCAGGTGAAATTTATGGAAAAACATCTTGGAGAAATATTTACAGGGGTTATTTCAGGGGTGGCAGAATTCGGATTTTGGGTTGAAATTCCTGAAAACGGGGCTGAAGGATTAATCAAATTAAGGGATCTGGTAGATGACTCATATTCTTATGATGCGAAGACCCATGCGGTGTATGGGAGCAGAACCGGCAAAAAATATCAGTTAGGAGATCAGGTTCGGATCAAAGTAGTAAAAGCGAACCTTATTCAAAAACAGTTAGACTTTAAGATTGTTGATTAATTAAATCATAAAGTCTAACTTTGTATTAATGGGATGAAATTTTTTTCATTTAAAATACTATTGAATGTTTGAACTTGTACTATCTGCTATTGTCTTAGGATTTATGCTGAGCCTGGTTTTTATAGGACCTATTTTTTTCCTTTTAATTGAGACCAGCTTCACCAGAGGGCCAAGACATGCTCTGGCACTGGACCTTGGAGTCATTACGGCAGATTTATTATGCATTGTTGCTGCATATTATGCAAGTGCAGATATTGTTACTTTAATAGATAAGCATCCCGGATTTTACAGGATTACTTCTATACTTATTTTTGTATACGGGATCGTTATGATGGTCACCAGGACCAAAATGCATATGCCCGGTGAAGAAAAGATCATTGGACAAAACTATTTTAAAACGTTTTTCAATGGTTTTTTCTTTAATCTTCTAAATGTAGGGGTTATTCTTTTCTGGCTGGTTACGGTTATCTCCGTAAGAAACCAGTACCCTGATACAAGCAGTTTTATACTCTATGTGAGCATTGTCATCGGTACCTATTTGTGTATCGACCTGGCGAAAATATTCTTAGCAAAACAATTTCACGATAAACTTACCCAGAAGCTTGCCAACCAGATCAGAAGAATCGTTGGCGGGATTCTTATTGTTTTCAGTTTCTTCATCTTTCTGCAGAGCTTTAAGAAATTCAACCAGTTCGACAGGCGTTTGGAAGAAGCTGAGAAAAAAGAAATCAAGTACCAAAAAACAGAATGAAAAAAATAATATTTCCAAAACCCCTTAAAAAAGGTTCTAAAATAGCGGTTATTTCCCCTGCCGGAGCTGTAGATGCTTCCCAGCTTGAAAAAGGAATAGAAATGATTAAAAGCAAAGGTTTTGAGCCTGTTTTAGGCGAGCACCTTTATACTAAATATTCAAATGGATATAATTATGCAGGGACAGAACAGGAAAGAATTAAAGATATCAACTGGGCTTTAAATGATAAAAATATTTCAGCAATCTGGGCCTCACGGGGAGGCTACGGATGTCAGCATCTGATTCAGCACTTAAAGCTGAAAAACTTTACAGAAAACCCGAAATGGTACATTGGTTATTCTGATAATACCGTTATTCAAAGCTATTTATTGAAAAAAGGTTTTGCTTCTGTTCACGGACAAACCATGAAAACCTCCAGCTTTGGAGTTACAGATGAAAGTTATGATCTGATTTTTGATATTTTAAAAGGAAAACGTCCTGAATATACATTAAAATCTCATGAATTTAATAAAAGAGGAAATAGTGCAGGAGATTTGGTCGGAGGTAATTTAGCCCTGATCTACGCTCTTTTGGGAACAAAATATTCTTTTGATTTCAAAGATAAAATTTTATTCATTGAAGATATCGGTGAAAACTTTTATGCTCTGGACAGAATGATCATGACTCTGGAATTAGCCGGAGTTTTTAATAAAATAAAAGGATTGATCGTTGGTGGAATGACCAATATGGGAGATGAAAAAGAGAATAAAAGCTATGAGGAAAGCTTCGATGAATTTGCCTATAAACTAATCTCTGACAGAATTTCAAAATATAAATTCCCGGCCGTTTTCGGATTTCCGAATGGGCACATTAAAGATAACAGACCTCTGATTATAGGAGGAAAAGCTAATATCAAGGTCGGAGATATGGTAAAGTTAAGTTTTAATTGATATCAAAGGGGTCCACGCTTTCCTATTCTCAAACTCTCAAACTCAAAAAAGATGGCGACTCATAATGATTTCGGTAAAATAGCAGAAGATCTTGCCGCTGAATATCTCCAGAAGAACGGCTATAGGATTGTTACGAAAAATTTTCGTTTTCAGAAAGCAGAGATCGATATCATTGCTGAAAAAGAAAGTCTGATCATTATTGTTGAGGTAAAAGCACGTTCTACAGATGCTTTTATGCTGCCTCAGGAAGCGGTTACGAAAACAAAAATTAAGTCTATCGTTACGGCCGCTAACCATTACCTTGAAGAATTTAGCAGGAACAATGAAGTGAGATTTGATATTATCTCTGTTCTTGCCGATGAAAAAAAGAAACTCACAATTGAACATATAACGGATGCTTTTGAAGCATTGGATGCAAACTAAAAAGTATAAAGTATTAAGATGCTTTGTATAATTATACATTTTACAATACAATGAAAACAATACTCATCACCGGAGCCACTTCCGGAATAGGAAAATCTACGGCAGAGCTTTTGGCCAGACAGGGAAACAGAATCATTATCTGTGGAAGAAGAAATGAAGTTTTGGAATCCTTGAAGACCGAACTTTCTCGATTTACTGAAATATTTAGTTTAAATTTTGATGTAAGGAATCTTGAAGAGGTGGAAAAAGCAATCAGTTCCCTGCCTGAAGAATGGAAAACAATTGATGTTCTTATCAATAACGCAGGAAATGCACACGGTTTGGATCCTCTTTCTGCCGGAAAGACAGATGATTGGGATTCTATGATCGATGGGAATGTAAAAGGGCTGTTATACGTTTCCAAAATGATTATTCCTTCTATGAAAGACCGTAATTCCGGGCATATTGTAAACATTAGTTCAGTCGCTGCAAGGCAGACTTACGCCAACGGAACCGTTTACTGTGCAACTAAAAAGGCAGTTGATGTAATTTCTGAAGGAATGCGCCTGGAACTTACAGAATTTGGGATCAAAGTGACCAATATTCAGCCAGGTGCGGTAGAGACCGACTTCTCTCTTGTCAGATTCAAAGGAGACAGTGAAAGAGCGGCTACCGTGTATACCGGTTATGAAGCATTGAAAGCTGAAGACATTGCTGATGCTATTGCTTACTGCGTCAATGCACCAAAACATGTGATGGTTTCAGATATGACCATCTACCCTAGTGCGCAGAGTGAGCCGAGAACGATTTACAGAAAGTAAGGTGAAAAAAATATCAGTTTTTATACTGCTGTTTTCACTGACTTTCTGGAATGGTCAAAATGCAGGCAACCTTCAAAAAGATAACAATCTGTTTGAGAATATTAAACTGCTGGATACCTATTTGCAGAATAATGATGAAAGAGTAATTGATCTTTTGCTTCCGGATGTGTCTTTCGGCCATTCCAACGGCTGGGTACAGAACTTTGAAGATTTCAAAAAAGATTTTTCATCAAAAAAAGTGAATTATAAAGACATCCGGCAAACAGAACTCTCCGAGATCAAAAGGTATAAAAATATAGCAAGTATCAGGAGAAAAATAAATGTTTTAGGAACATATAAAAATCAGGATTTCGAAATGAGACTGGCTTTGCTGGAGATCTGGGTAAAAAAGAATGCTGTGTGGAAACTCTGGAGCCGGCAGAGTATCGAAATAAAGCCATAAATTTGCATAAGTTTAAAGCAACTTCGCTTTCTGCAATTTTTAATTAGCTTAAAATAAGGAAATGAAAGTATTATACCTTGAAACCTCTTCCAAAAACTGTTCTGTAGCTATTTCAGACGATGAAAAGCTCCTGTGCCTTTGTGAAGAAGTTTCCGAAAACTATAAACAGTCTGAAAGCCTTCATACCTTTGTAGAATGGGCACTGGAAGGGGCAGGCCTCACCATGAAAGATATCGAGGCTGTTTCATTGGGTAAAGGACCTGGTTCTTATACCGGATTGAGAATAGGGGCATCTTCTGCAAAAGGTTTCTGCTATGGGCTAAAGGTTCCGTTAATTGCGGTGAATTCTTTAGAAAGTATGATAGAGCCTTTTTTAGACAAAAACTACGAGTATATAGTGCCATTGATCGATGCAAGGAGAATGGAGGTTTATACAGCCGTTTATGACGGTAAAATAGGAACAGAACTTTCGCCAACCGAAGCCAAAATTTTAGATGAAACTTCTTTCGAGGAATTTAAAGACAAAAAAGTGCTTTTTGTGGGCGACGGGGCAAAGAAAACAAAAGAGATCATAAATCTCCCGGATGCAGAGTTTAGGGATGACGTCTACCCTTCTGCACAATACCTGATCAAAAGGACCATAGAAAAGATTGCTCAGAACGAGGTTGAAGACATTGCCTACTTTGAACCTTTCTATCTCAAAGACTTCCATGGAGTAAAGAAAAAGAAATCGTCAGATTCTATATGACCATAAAAAAAGCGAAGATCTACTCTTCGCTTTTTTATTTTATTTAGGCTTTGCCGGAACCGCATCAGGGCTTTTTTCTGTATCCTTATCCTTCTTCAATTTCTGTTTAGGTTTTTTAGGATCGGTATCAGCATCTTGTATAAACTGCTGAAGCTGGGCGTTTTTATCATTTCCTGTAGGATTCTGAGGAATATTGTTATTCATATTCTGTACAGGCTGTACCGGCATTTGTGGCTGCTGTGGAAGAGAGTTTCCTTTATTATCTGTTGCCTGGAAAGAAAGTTCACTTTTCAGATAATTAAGCATTTCTTTCGCCTTTATGCCTTCCGGAGTTTTAGAATAGTTCAGTGCGATCTGCTCAAGCTGAAGGATCATGACTTCTTTTCCGCTCGTTTTTCCTGTATTGAAAGCATTCAGCAGGTGAAATTTCGGAACAAGGGCATCCTTGGGATACTTCTGTATCGTCTGATCTATAATATCGCGGCTTTCCGCAAACTTTTCAGCTTCATAGAGAGCGTAAGCCTTTTTGTATTCATTTTCAACATCTTCTGATGATTTCACAAATGAATTGTTCTTAGGGTTTCTTGCAAATTCAGCATACGAAGTATAAGGATAATCGGTCAAAAGGATCTGTTTTGCTCTTTCAGAGGCCTGGGGATTCTTTTGGTAATTCATTGCAAAGATTTCATAAAGAGCCTGAAGCATTACTTTTTCCTCAGGTTTTACATCAACAAGGTCGTATAATGTCTTTGTTGCCAAAGGCGTATTTGTGAAATAATTCTGGTACATCACTCCTAAACCTAAGGAAGCTGTGTCTCTGTCTTTTTTTAACTGACCCAGTTTTTCCTGGTCTGTAGGTATCTGTTCAATATAATAAGTCGGCTCAAAACGTCTTGGATTCGGTGCCGAAGTCACGCCAAGAGCTTCATTTTTCATATCTTCAATAGTCGCCATCTTTTTAGAATAACGCCAGTTATCAGCTAACGCCCGGTCTCCCCAGATCTGCTTAAATGAAGATGACCCTTTGCTTATTGTTCCTGTATTGCTGAAATAAAAGCCTTTGGTGGTAACCCCGAAATCTTCAAAAGAATTGGCATTATTGGCAAAAATTGAATTAGCATTATAATCCCCCGAATCAAAACCTTTACTTCTTTCTGCACGTATCCTCTCCTGTTCTTCTTTTTCTTCCTTAGCTTTCAATTTGGCGATATACTTCGAGAAAAAATCAGTTTTCTGGGCATCATTCATCTTTGCCAAAGAAAGAATACTGTCATTTTTCTTAATCAGATAATAGTTTTTGGAGATCTTCTTGATATATTCAGACTGATCTTTTATAAGAATCTTGGAAGGTTCATAGGTCATCACCGTAAGAGCAGAATCATAATAAGTTCCGGCGCCAATGTAGTCGTTTTTTTCCAGGTAGCTCTTCCCTATTTCGTAGTATGTAAGACCTCTTACCTGAGGATCTGAGACTTTTTCAAACAGAGACTTTTTAAAGAATTCCTGAGCTTCATCTTTCTTTCCTGCCTTATTGGCCATTAAACCCAAAGCATAGTAAAATTCATTCTTTCTGGAACCGTAAGTTCCTTTCTTACTGATGCCTTCCAGATAATTTTTAGCTCCGTTATAATCTCCTTTACCATTGAATGTTTTGGCAATTGCAATTTGGGATTTCACCTCAAATTCAAAATCATTGGCATATTTGTAAGCCTGGGTGAAGCTTTCACGGGCTTTATCATTTTGTCCAAGATTTTCAAAAACCTGTCCCCTCAGATAAGCTATCCTGCTTTTCAGTTTTCTGTCGGAATTCAGCTCAAAAGCTCGATCCAGCTCAGCTCCGGCTTCCTCCAGCTTTCCTGCATCCAGAAGGGCTTCGGAATGATAGATGCTCAGCAGCTTGGCATAACTTTTATTGATGTCCTCCCCTTGTAGTTGGGCGAAAGTTTCATTGGCTTTATGATAATCTTTGATCTGTGCATATGCTACTCCCTGATAAATTCTAGCCAAAGGAAGTCTCTTGTCATCCTTCATATGGGTGAAAACATAGTTCAGGGCATCCAGGGCCTGAACGGCTTTATTCTGGTAAATCCTGGATTGTACAAGGATCATATAAGCATCAAAGATCTTCTTATTTTTTTCTTCACCATTTCTGATAACAGAATATTTGTTGATTGCTTTCTGAGCCTTTGCTTCGGCAATTTCTAAAGTTGTAGCTCCTTTGTTCTGAAGCTCGTCAGGCATTTCCGGATTTGCAGATCCCTGAGCGCCAGGTATTCTGGGAGGCAATCCAGGTGCTCCCCTTTCAGAAGAAGACCTGTTTACTTCAGCCATTTTCATGGAATTTTCAGCGAAGGCGGCAGATTGGCCCAGATCACTTCCCAAAGGTTGATCTTCAATTGTAAGAATAGGAATATAAGGCGCATAAAAATTGTCCTTATGTCCTTTATCTCTGCTCGTGAATTCACTGTTTAACGCATCTTTTGCATTAAAAAGGGTATTATAATATGTGTTGAATCCTTTCAAGAATTTTGATCGCTGTTCCGGCTTTTTGGTCTTGGTCGCACAGGAAGCAACGATACACATGATTAAAAGGAATAAAATATTCTTTTTCATTATTCAATATAACTCTCTTATCTGCTTTTTATTATAAGCAGCTGATGATTTTGTAAAAATAACAAAATTTTGTAATGAATAATATTTTATATTTCTTTCAAAATTTTATAAACCAAATGGGTAGGAAGTCCCATGATCGTATAAAAGCTTCCGCTCATTTTGCTGATCTTTGCCATGCCCAGCCATTCCTGGATACCATAGCTGCCTGCTTTGTCGAAAGGTTTATAATTTTGAACGTAATATTCTATTTCATCATTGGTAATTTCATCAAATTCTACATCCGCAACATCAGTTTCAGTCCATGTTTTATTAACGGATTTTATAGTGATTCCTGTATAAACCTGATGAGTTTTTCCTGAAAGTAACTGCAGCATATGCTTTGCTTCATTCCCGTCTTTCGGTTTTCCAAGGATCTTATTATCTATTGCAACGACAGTATCGGCGGTTAAGAGTACTTCATCATCGGTTAATGCTCTGAATGCTTCTGCCTTTAATTCCGACAGATAAGCTGCCGCCTCTTCTATTTTGATATTCCCGGGAAGAATTTCTTCACAGTCTATTTTTACAACCTCAAAATCGAAGCCCAGGTTTGAAAGCAGTTCTTTTCTTCTTGGTGACTGGGATGCTAAAAGTAATTTCATAAGTTTTATACAGATTGCGTATTATCATCATGCCAGTTTCCCTGGACCTTCATCACCTGCTCTATCACATCGCGTACTGCCCCGCTTCCTCCTTTTTTGGCAGAAATATAATCAGATATTCCCTTTACTTCGGGAACGGCATTTTCAGGACATGCTGAAATAGCAGAATTTTCCATGATGTGGATATCGGGAAGATCATCTCCCATGGTCAGGATCTCTTCGTTTTTAAGATTGTATTTCTTCTTAAAATCTTCAAAATCAACCATCTTATTGTGTGATTTTGGATAATAATCCTCTATTCCAAGATAATTGATCCTGTGTTTTACCATTTCATCATTTCCGCCAGTAATTACTCCGATTAAATAATTGTTTTTTAATGCCTTAACTACTGCATAGCCGTCCAGGACATTCATTACCCTGCACATATTTCCGCCCGGAAGCAGATAAACACTTCCATCTGTAAAGACTCCGTCTACATCAAATACAAACGCCCTAATATCTTTTAATTTCTCTTTATAGCTCATACATTTTTTGAATAGAATGATTCATTGTTTTATAAATCTCAAGACTTTCATCTTTTAATAGCTGTTCATGCAATTCCAGCACCCTCACATCGTTTCTTACTGCCGGTCCTGTTTGTGCAGCTTTAGGTTCGATCTCATGAATTTTCTGTACCGTCTCATCAATCAAAGGCAGAAAATAATTAAATGGAATTCCCTGCGAATCCGAAATTTCCTTTGCTCTCGCAAAAAGATGATTGACAAAATTGCAGGCAAAAACCGCGGTAAGATGGATATATTTTCTTTTCTCGTGGCTGCTTTCCATCACATTATCTGATATTTTGGAAGCAATTTTAAAAAGAAGCTGTTTATCCAGCTCATTTTCAGCTTCAATAAAGAACGGAATTTTTTCATAATCAAGTTCTTTAGATTTTGAAAACGTCTGCAAAGGATAAAAATTTGATTTCCTGTACGTTCCTTTCAGGATTTCCTTGGGAAGAGATCCCGAAGTATGGGCAACCAGACAGTCTTTTTTTGTGATTAGCCGGGAAACGGTTTCCACAGAATTGTCGCTTACACAGATGATGTAAAGATCTGCATCTTGAAGGTGCTCAGTAGAATAAGAAACATTCAGTTCCTCAGAAATCTTTTTCAGTTCTTCGCCGTTTCTTCCAAAAATCTGCTTTAATGGTATATTTTTCAGGCTAAAAGCCTTTGCTATATGATAAGCTACATTTCCGGAACCTAATATTACAGTTTGCATCTAACAAAGATAAGATTTTAAAGGAAGACGGATGCAGGGCTCCGGAAGTTTGTGAAAGAATATGGGCTCTTACCAGTCTGTAAGGTTCACGGTGTAACGATCTGATATTATTTTAAATATTTGGACCGAAAATTGGATTAGTAATTTAACTTTCGGCTATTTTTGTAATCCAAAACAGTGAAAGCATCTTATGAAGATTAAGGACGCGGAAATTATTTCGTTGATGCAGAATCCACGGACCCAGGAAAAAGGAGTCCGTGCCTTGATGGATGCTTATCAAAGCAGGTTGTACTGGCACATCAGAAGAATTATTGTGGATGGAGATCTTGCTCAGGATACGTTGCAGGAGACTTTTATTAAAGCCTATCAGAATTTTCACCAGTTCAAAAATGACAGCCAGCTGTATACCTGGCTTTACAGGATTGCTACAAACGAAGCATTGCAACAGGTCAACAAGTTGAAGAAAATGCAAAAAACGGATGAAGATCCGGAGTATTATATGCAGAATCTGGTGGCCGACAATACGGAAGGAGATGCAGAAGAAATACAGCTGCTGCTCCAGAACGCCATACAAAGCCTGCCCGAAAAGCAGAAACTGGTATTTATGATGCGGTATTATGATGATTTGCCCTATGAAGAGATATCAAAAATTGTGGATATGTCTGTGGGGACTTTAAAGACCAATTATCATTATGCCAAACAGAAAATAGAAGAGTATATTAAAGAAAATTACGAGAGATAATTTTTTGATTAAACAGAGATGAAAGAGTTCGATATAGAAAAACTAGAACGTAAGAATATTTACAAAGTTCCGGATCATTTATTTGAAAATATCCAGAATAATGTAATGAACGAAGTGAAAGCGAATAAAAAGGCACCGGTTTTCAAGCTGAACTGGATGTATGCTGCTGCGGCATCATTGGCTTTGATATTCGGGGCAACGTATGTTTTTAATTCTGACAATGATCCGTCGACGGAGGTGTTGAGTTCAAAAACATTAGCCGTTAACAGTCAGCAGCCTAAGTCAGAAAGCGAACGTGCCTATGAAACTCTGGAAGCTGATTTAACTTCTGTTGAAAATAATAATCAAACAATTAGCAATCAGGTAACTAAAACAGTTTCATACATTCCTAAAAAGGATATAGAAAACGGAACAGCTCCGCAGCCGGTAAAAGCTGCCACAAAAAAAGAAGAGATTAAAATGAATGAATATCTGGATTCGTTTTCCAATTCTGAAATATCAGAACTGGCAAGCAACTCAACTCAGGACGTTTATTTAGATTTATATAATTAAAAGAAAGATGAAAAAGATATTATTTATACTTTTTATTATTTATGGTTTTGGCCTGAATGCCCAAAATTCAGATTATGACTGGAAAAAAATGGACCCTAAAAAAAGAAAGGAGGTAATAAACAATCTTTCTCCTGAAGAGAGAAAAGAACTTCTCAAGAAGTTCAGGAACAATATGGTGGTGGAAAATCTCGAAATTGATGCCAGTGATAAAACAGAATTTACTCAGCTATATAATGAGTATTTAGATAATCAGAAGCAGATAAAAAGCCAGTTTAACCCTGATTTCAACCCTGAAACATTATCTGATGATGAAGCCAAAGCAAAGCTTCAGCAGAGTTTCGAAGTAGGACAGAAACTGCTTGATAGCAGAAAGAAATATGCTGACAAGATGCAGCAGGTGATTCCTTGCCAAAAAGTATTGAAACTGTTCCAGTCTGAGGGAATGATGAGAGATAAAATGAATGAAAGAAAACCTCACAGCGGACGCAGTAATAGTATGGCAAAGCCCAAACAATACCCATAATAGTTTATTTTTTTAATGTTGGACGGCTCTTACAGACAATTGTTTGTGAGAGCCGTTTAGTTTTTAAAGTAAATTCATATTTTTGATAAAATCTTTCTGCTAAATGAAAAAAATACTACAGATCGCTTTAATTTTTGTTTCAACAGTTTCTTTTGCGCAATCTCAGGAGGTCATTAAAGAAAGAGGAAATCTTTCGAATCCAAAAGGGAATATTTATAAGTCTCTTGAAGTAATTGATCAAAGAGAAGATCAAAAAATAGGAGAGCTGCCTTTCGGAGACGGTAAAGAAATGAAAGAAATTGTTTTTCCCACTCCAATAAATAATTTCTTAAGTCAATGGTACACAGAAAGTAACCATAAAGGCGGGAAAAATGAAATGGTTTTAGTTCTTAAAAAGCTTAAAACTTATCTGGGAGAAACAGTAGGAAAGGAAACGGAAGGAGATCTAGAGTTTTCTGCCCAGACTTTTCTGAAAGAAGGAGATCATTATAAATTTTTATATAAAAAAGATACGGTTTATAGTTTCAGAAGTAAGAATATTTCGGATATAATGGTGAAAAATATTCCGGTTATTTTTGCGATGTTTATGAAGAAAACATATACGCTGAAACCCAAAGAAAATTCTGTAACAATAGATGCTCTTACGGATTATGAGTCTTTTGTAAAAGCCAATTCCGAAGCGTATAAAAATGAAAAGCTGAAAGATGGAATTTACTTAAATCATACTTCATTTATGAATCAGATTCCTGAACCGGGAAATTATGTTTTTGAAAAAAATGAAAAAGGAGCAGTCTTAAGAGCGATAAAAGAAGAAAACGGGAAGAAAAATAAAATCTCGGCCAATGAAATGTTCATTTATGTAGAAAATGGGAAAGCTTATAAAAAAACGTATTCGGGGTTTTTAGAGCTTAATAAAAATGACAGAGGATTCTATCTGGTAAGCAACAGGGGTTATATTCTTCCGGCTCAAAATTCTGCTGTTTTTTTAAGCGTTAGTGCAGGACAAGGAGGGATGTATGGAGGCCTTGCTGTTGGTCTTGTAGGGGTTTTTGAGCGGGGGTTTAGGCAAAATAAGGAGAGGAAAAGTGGAGCGTTTGCAATTTATATCGATCCACAGACAGGAGAATACGATTTCTCAGAGGAATAACATAGCTGCTCTTACAAATTTTTTGTGGAGTCGTTTAATTGTTAAACTAATTTATATTTTTACGAACGAACTTAAAAAAAACAAATGAAAAAAAAATTATTATTTCTATTATTTTCTAGTTTTGTTTTTGCTCAAAAAGACCAATTTATAGAGCTCAGAAATAGCATAAAAGATAAAAATCATTTTGCCAAATCTCTTACTTTGCTAGACAGGAGGGAAGATAAAAACATAGGAATAGTTTCTCACAGAAAAGATCCTTTCGAGGTAAAATTTGAAAAAGATGATTTGGAAAAATTATTTTCTGATTGGTTTTTAGAAGATAATAAGATACAGGGAAATATTCAATATTTTCTTGTGCTGGAAAATTTAAAGGTTAATGATATACCTACTGAAAGATCAGCTATGGGACATCTGGAAATGAAAATGTCCACTTTTTTAAAAAGAAATGATAAATATTATTTTTTAAAAAAACGTACAATTTCAAAAGATTATCAACAGAAAGATCATGCATATATTACGAGAGCTATAGCGGCTAAAATATCATCAGAATTAGCCGATATTATCAAAGATTCATACGCTGAAACCGGGCTCAGTGTTCCTGTTTTTGAAACCGATCTTGTAAATTATGAAAAAATAATACCCGAAAAGTTGTCAGTTTATAGTTCTGAAACTTTTACAGACGGTGTTTATAAAGATTATAAATCATTTGCCGAACAAAAACCAGCTAAAGAATTTGCAGTAAGGAAGAATAAAGATGGTGTAATTAAAGGAGTGAAAAGAGTTGATGGTTACGATAATCTTGGCAAAGATGTTTATGCAATAATTGATAACGGAATTGCTTACAAGAAAACGCCGGTAAGTATTATTGAAATTGAAAAAGATAATGACGGAATTTTTATAATGGCATCTCAGGAAGAAATTTTTCCGCAGTATAGCAGTACACCGATTATTGTAGGGGCAGGTGCAGGAGGTGCTATTGGAGGTTTGATTGTAGCTATAATAGACGTTGCAGCTGCAAGAATCCGCAAACAGAATGCTTCGTATTACAGAATAGGAATTGATAAGCTTACAGGGGAATATATTTTACCTGAAAATTTCGTTAAACCGAAATAAGGCAGATAAAAAGAGGAACAATTTGTTTCTCTTTTACTTTATTTTTTATTCTGTAGGATTGGAAAAGTAATTCTGCAACGCCAGCCCTGATCGCAGCATTTGTCTGAGTTCCTTTTCGGGTTTTTGGCGGCGGCAAAGCCGCCAAAAACCCGAAAAGGAACAGTGCAGAGAACAGGAAAAGTTCCTGAAAACTGAATCATTTTAAGCATATTTTAAATTAATTTCACACCACAAAATAAGAATGAGGAATTGTCTCGCTTTTTTTTATCTTTGCAAATTACAACGTTCTTAAATGAAAAACATACGAAATTTTTGCATAATCGCTCATATTGACCACGGTAAAAGTACTTTGGCAGACCGTCTTTTGGAGTATACTAATACAGTTACTCAGAGAGAGCTGCAGTCTCAGACCCTGGATGATATGGATTTGGAGAAAGAACGTGGGATTACCATTAAGTCTCACGCCATCCAGATGGATTATGAATATAAAGGAGAAAAATATATCTTAAACCTTATTGATACCCCGGGACACGTAGACTTTTCTTACGAAGTTTCCCGTTCTATCGCTGCCTGTGAAGGTGCACTTCTTATTGTAGATGCGGCACAGAGTATCCAGGCGCAGACCATCAGTAATCTTTATCTGGCATTAGAAAATGATTTGGAGATTATTCCAATTCTGAACAAAATAGATCTTCCATCAGCAAACCCTGAAGAAGTTACCGACGAAATTATGGGACTTTTAGGCTGTAAATATGAAGATGTCCTTAGAGTTTCGGGAAAGACAGGAGAGGGAGTTCATGATTTGCTTGAGCAGATTGTCAATAGAATTCCTGCCCCGGTTGGAGATCCCAATGCTCCGTTACAGGCATTGATCTTTGACTCTGTTTACAACCCGTTCAGAGGGATTGAAGCTTATTTCAAAGTAGTCAACGGAAGTATTTCTAAAAACGAGAAAATCAAATTTTTTGCTACCGGAAAAGAATATGGTGCTGATGAAGTAGGAACTTTAAAGCTAAAGCAGGTTCCGAAAAAAACGATTGAATGTGGAGACGTAGGGTATATTATTTCTGGAATTAAAGATGCAAGAGAAGTAAAAGTAGGAGATACCATTACCTCTTTTGTGAATCCTGCCGCTGCTGCCATCGATGGTTTTGAAGAAGTAAAACCAATGGTTTTTGCAGGGATTTATCCTATTGAATCTGAAGATTTTGAGGAATTAAGATTCTCACTGGAAAAATTAAGACTGAATGATGCTTCTCTGGTTTTCGAACCGGAAAGTTCGGCAGCACTTGGTTTTGGTTTCCGTTGCGGATTCCTGGGCATGCTTCACATGGAAATCGTACAGGAACGTCTTGAAAGAGAATTTGATATGAACGTAATTACTACAGTTCCCAACGTTTCATATCATGGGTTTTCTAAAAAAGATCCTGAAACAGCAATTCTAATCAACAACCCATCAGAAATGATTGATCCCAATCTTTTGGATAGAGTTGAAGAACCCTATATAAAAGCTTCTATTATTACAAAATCCGATTTCGTGGGTGCTGTAATGACGCTTTGTATTGAAAAAAGAGGGGAGATTGTTAACCAGAGTTATTTAACGGCAGACAGGGTAGAATTAACATTCAATATGCCTTTGGCAGAAGTTGTTTTCGACTTTTACGACCGCCTGAAATCTATTTCTAAAGGGTATGCCTCATTCGACTACTCTCCGATAGGAATGCGTTCCTCTAAACTGGTAAAAATGGATATTCTGATCAATGGTGACATGGTAGATGCTCTTTCTTCACTGATCCACGACAGTAATGCCTATTATATTGGTAAAAAGATGTGTGAAAAGCTTCGTGAGCTGATCCCTAGGCAGCAGTTTGATATTGCGGTTCAGGCAGCATTGGGGGCGAAAGTTATTGCCAGAGAAACCATCAAAGCACTGAGAAAAGACGTTACCGCAAAATGTTACGGAGGAGATATCTCCAGAAAGCGTAAACTTCTTGAAAAGCAGAAAGAAGGTAAAAAGAAAATGAAGCAAATCGGAAGGGTAGAAGTCCCTCAGTCAGCATTCATGGCAGTATTGAAATTAAATGATTAATATAAAAAGACCGGTAATTTTTACCGGTCTTTTATTTTAGAAAGTTCGCTGTTTCTCCGTGAGATTGGCTTGTATTACCAAAGCTCCGAGTCCGAGAATCACTTCGGCGATGCCTAATGTTCTGATAAGATTGATCCCGCATACGAGACATTCAGGTTCCGGGAAAGGCTTTTTCCCCACAACAATGATCAAAACTCCTCCTATGATGATAATGACCACGATAAAGGCTCTTAATAATGTTTTCATGATGGTATAATTTTTATTTTCTATACCAAAGTTGAGCCTATCTGTCATGAAATCTATAAGGAAAATCACTGTTTTATAGAAGTGGTTTCTCCGGTTTTTATTTCTTTTTGGTGAATTTTATTTCCATGGTTTTATACTCCTTCCCTGTTTTAGAATCAGGGCCGTACATTTCCATAGTATGATTGTTGGCATCAGTGAAAGTGTAAACCTCCCTGAAATCACAGTCTTTTCCAGGTCTTGCCGGATCTGTCATTTTACCTTTCAGTTCAATAGACTTTTTAGAAGGGTTCCAGTCTCCTTCCGCATGCATGATTCCCGTTCCCATGTTATCAATCCAGGTGCTTACAACCTTTTTCTTAGTGTTATCGTAGCCCATTATACTCATCCCTTCAAACGGCATTCCCATAAAGCTTCCTTTGTAGGTGCTGTGCTGATATCTGCCACCGAAGATCATTTTATTGGTGCATTCAGACTGGCTGGTTATGGGTTTTGCACCATTCTCCATCCAGCTTGTTGTCGCTCCGGTCCAGTTTCCGTCATATAATGCTAATATTTTGTGCATTTCACCAGGAGTGGCATATTCCATCCAGGCTTTCGTTGCAGCAGCAGAATCCACGGGCTTCCATTCTGCAGAATCTGTTTTGGCTGGGCCTTTTTCATTTACAGGCTTTCCTTTTTCACAAGCAGTCAAAAGAAAGACCATTGAAAATAATAACAATAGATTTTTCATAATCATTTAATTTTAAGTAGGTTATTGTGAATAAAGTTAGCTAATTTTATTATTCTGCAATTCTTTTTTTTGATGTCGTTTATAAACCTTACCTTTGTGTATTCATAACGCAAACTAAATTATGGGATCTCCAAAAAAAATTCAGGATATTAAAGTAGCTGTCGATGCTGTTATTTTCGGTTACTTTGATAAGCAGGATCTTCAGATTCTCTTAATTAAAAGAAAGATTGATCCTTTCAAAGGAGGGTGGGCACTCCCGGGTGGTCTTGTTCTGGATGATGAAAACCTGGATGATGCAGTAAAAAGAGAACTTCACGAAGAAGCAGGTATAAAACCTGATTTTCTGGAACAACTCTATACCTTTGGTAACGTTGGCCGGGATCCCCGGAATAGAGTAGTTTCTGTGGCTTATTTAGGCCTTGTGAACCCATCCTATCATGAACTGTTTGCAGACTCTGATGCAGAAGATGCCCGGTGGTTCAGTGTAAATAAACTTCCGGCACTTGCTTTCGACCATAAATCCATTATTGATATTGCGTTAAACAGACTCCGTACCAAGCTTCAGTACCAGCCTATCGGCTTCAATCTTCTGAATGAAGAGTTTCCATTTTCTGACCTTGAAAATCTTTACAAAACTATTGTTGGACGTGACATAGACCGCAGAAATTTTCGCAAAAAGATCATGAGTTATGGTCTGCTTAATGAAACAGACCATGTTAAAAAAGAAGGCAGCGGAAGACCAGGAAAACTTTTTACTTTCAACCAGGAGAAGTATGAAGAGCTTGAAAAAGAAGGATTCTATTTCGAGATCAAATAACTTTCCATTCAATACAGATCCTCGTATAAATTTATATCAGAAATCTCCTATTTCCTCTTTTAAATAAATTAAACTAGTATTTTAGTTTAATGTGTATTTGTGCTACTTGTGAAAACATTAGTGTCATTCGTGTTTCAAATTGGATTTGAAATATTTATTTTTTTTATTTGATAATCAGCAGTTTAAATATTTAGTGTTAAAATAACGCAAATAAATTTTGTTCATAAATTTATATTGTTTTACATTTGTGTAAGAATAACACAATAGCCAAACATAAAATAATATCATGGAAAAAACAGAACTCCACCCACAGATATTTCTGATCGAAGATTTTCTGACTTCCGAGGCCTGTGATGAATATATGGCAATGGCAGAAGGAGAAGAATTTGAAGAAGCTAAGATCAATATGAATGGACGGCAGATGATGAGCAAAGGAATCAGAAATAATGACAGGCTGATGATTTTTGACAATGTTTTGGCAGAAAATCTTTTCAGAAAGGCGGCAGAACTTCTTCCCCAAAAACATGAGAACTATAAACTTCAGGGTTTTAATGAAATGTTCAGGGTTTATAAATATTCACCTGGGCAACGATTCAAAATGCACAGAGACGGAAGCTATATCCGCAATGAACATGAAAAAAGTTTCTACACTTTCATGGTTTATCTGAATGATGACTTCGAAGGAGGAGAAACAGAATTTGAAAATTTATTCACAGTAGCCCCAAAGAAAGGATCAGCATTGGTTTTTTACCATCCACTAAGGCATGAGGGGAAAACTCTGATCAGCGGACAGAAATATGTTTTGAGAACCGATGTAATGTATTTCAATAAGTAATAATCTGTAATAGGATATGAATTACTATGTCTGTTCTAATTAGTGTGAAAATAACACAAAATAAGTAAAAGATGGAAGACCAACTAAAACCAAGATTCATCGAGTCATTACAGAGAAATAATGATCAGATAAGAGAAGACCGTGCCCGCATCATCGGAGCAGATTCCGAATTGATCTACAGGCGCAGGGTTGAGGATATAGAACTGAAAATAAAGAGACTGGAGAGAGAACAGGAAGGCCTCATTGATATCAGTCCTTTAGACAGGAACAGCCTCACATTTGCAGACTTTCAGCCCGAGGCATTTGTTCAGAAAGATATAGAATATTCATTAACAATCAGAAATTTAAATATTCAGTTAGAAATTGCAATAAAGAGATTCGAATATTTATTTGGTAAAACATTTTAGTCATGGGAAGTACAAGATATGATATGGACGCTCGTTTCGACAGAGCAAGAAAAGCTGGTTACGGATCTAAATCCGCAAGTGAAATTTTCACTCAAAATGCAAAAAGAAGGGCACATGAATCTATGAATCCTAAAGGTATTTCTTTCAGAGAATCGAGAGATTCTTCCGTACACCCCAATTCTGTTCCTATCATCTTAGGACTGGATGTAACAGGAAGTATGGGACATATTCCCCACGAACTGATTAAGGAAGGCTTGCCTAAATTAATGGGCGGAATTATTCAGGGCGGTGTTCCGGATCCTGCACTTTTATTCTTAGGAATCGGAGATCATGAATGTGATGCTTATCCTTTACAGGTCGGGCAGTTTGAGTCAGGAGATGAAGAACTGGATATGTGGCTTACCCGGACTTATATTGAATCCGGAGGCGGCGGAAATGCAGGAGAAAGTTATCTTATGGCGTGGTATTTTGCTGCTTTCCATACCAGAACGGACGCGTTTGAGAAGAGAAACCAGAAAGGAATTTTGTTTACCGTAGGCGATGAACCTTGCTTAAAAACACTTCCGGCATCAGCAATCAGAGAAATAATGGGAGCCGGCCAGCATACCTATACACATTTTGAACTCTTGGAAGAAGCGAGAAAGCGATACGAAGTGTATCACATCAATGTTGTGCATTCCGATCAGGCCATGAGAGCGGATAAAGGCTGGAAGGAATTGTTAGGGCAAAACTGTTTATCGATAGCTGATCACAGAGAAATCCCGGATGTAATAAAAGGAGTTATCTGCAATACATTTAAAAATAAAACCTTCGGATCAACAGACAGAGGAGGGTTGGATCATATTCAAATGTTTTAAGTCATGAAAAAGGCACAAATAGTAATAGGCTTGGGTTTTGGTGATGAAGGAAAGGGAATCACTACGGATTTTCTGGCACAGCAAAACCCGGAGTCTGTTGTCGTAAGGTTTTCAGGAGGCCAGCAGGCAGCACATACAGTAATGATTGGGGATAAAAAGCATATTCATTCCAGTTTTGCAAGTGGAGCACTTCGGGGATTGCCCTCTTATTTTACAGAGCATTGTACCATTCATCCGGTATTTTTACTGAATGAGAGAAAGGAGTTAATGGAAAAAGGAGGAAGCATTGAATTGCATATTCATCCACTGGCCAAAGTAACCACCCCATTTGACGTCTGGCACAACAGGAACAATACGAAAAACCTGGAGCACGGAACCTGCGGAAAAGGGATTGGAGCGACCATGAAAAGACACGAAAGTCCTTACAAACTATTTGCTGCCGATTTAATAGCCCCAAGAGGGATGCTGATCGAAAAATTAAAAGGAATAGCTTATTATTATGGCTTTATGGAAAACGATCAGCAGGAAGAGGCAATTCAGGATTTTCTGAATGCGGTAGATCAAATAGATTGGAAAATAGATGATTATACCTATCTGGATTCGTTTGAAAATTTAATTTTTGAAGGCAGCCAGGGAATCCTTCTGGACATGGATCACGGGGTATTTCCCAATGTAACGTATGCCCATACCACTTCAAAAAATGCTTCTGAGATCTGCAGGCTGTTGAAAATTGAGGATATTGAAATGTATTACGTGACCAGGATGTATTCCACCCGTCACGGAAACGGCTGGATGAGTAATGAAAAAGAACTGGTGCTTAAAAATAACGAAGAGGAAACGTGTGTCTTCAATGATTATCAGAAAGAGCTTCGATTTGGAGATTTAGACTATGATCTGTTGAATTATGCACTTCTTTTGGACGGAACTTATACCACAACAACCAAAAAAAACTTGATTATAACGTGTCTTGATCAGTCCGAAGAGCAATTTAAAATAGAAAATTTAAAAACAAAATTTGATAAAGTTTACGGGTCCTATTCTCCCTTTGCAAAAGACTTTAAACAAATTTTTTAAACGGAATAATGGTTTTATATTTAGTGACAGAAACCAGCCAGATAGATTTTAAACTGATGAAAAAGATAAATTATTTAAAAGGAGATGCCACCAACCCTCAGACAGAAGGAAATAAAATCATCACTCATATCTGTAATGATGTTGGAGGTTGGGGGAAAGGATTTGTTGTCGCAGTTTCAAAAAAATGGAAGCAGCCGGAGAAAGCGTATAGAGAGTGGTTTAAAAGTGGGAAAAATTTTAATCTTGGTGAAATGCAGGTCGTTAGGGTTGAACCTGATATCTGGTTTTGTAACATGATCGGGCAGCATAAAATTATGACTCATTCAAACGGGGTTCCGCCAATACGATATGATGCTGTAGAAGAATGTCTGGAAAAACTAGTTCATGAGGCCTTGAAACTTAATGCAGAAGTGCATATGCCCAGAATCGGATGCGGTTTGGCAGGAGGAAAATGGGATGAGATTGAACCGATTATTGAAAAAACATTGCTCATACATGATGTATCGGTATATGTTTATGATTTTGAACAACAAAAAATAAATGGTTAAAGCTTATCAAGAAAAAGAAAAAATAAAGCCATTTGAAGAAATATAATGAAACTAAAACTAAAAAAATATAAAGAACAACTACAATATTGGCCTCAAAAAGGACATCACCTCATGGCCCAATACGATGACGATAAAATCATTGTCTATCAGTCTTACCGAAAGAAAATTGGAGTTTTTGCTTTTGAAAATCAATATTTTGGTGGAGAATTTA
Organism: Chryseobacterium sp. UF-81; assembly: GCF_058245105.1. Classification (NCBI taxonomy): domain Bacteria; kingdom Pseudomonadati; phylum Bacteroidota; class Flavobacteriia; order Flavobacteriales; family Weeksellaceae; genus Chryseobacterium; species Chryseobacterium sp. UF-81. The sequence goes on from NZ_JBSIBX010000003.1 coordinate 67,663, forward strand.
GTCTGGAAAGAATGACATGGATAAAACCTAATTTTCTTTGGATGATGTATCGAAATGGCTGGGGCACAAAAGAGGGACAAGAATGTGTTTTGGCAATTCATTTAAAAATGTCTGCTTTCAAAAGATATTTAGAAAATGCGGTCTATTCTTCTTACAATGATCATTTGGGAATTTCTCAGAAAGAATGGCAAGACCAGGTGAAAGAATCTTCTGTTCGTTTACAATGGGATCCGGATCACGATCCTTTTGGGAACAAGTTAGAGAGAAGAGCAATACAAATTGGTTTAAGAAATCAATTTACCCGTTCTTTTGCTCATGAAGATATTCTTTTAATCGAAAACATTTCAGATTTTGTGAAAGAACAATATCAGTTTGTTTTACATGATGATTTGGATAATCTGATCATTCCTGAGGAAAGACCACTGCTGTTCAGCGATGAAAGTTTAAATAAAAAGTTAAGATTAAATCTGAACTAATTTGCGATGAACATTGAACTGATAAAAGGAGACATCACAAAGATCGAAGCAGACGCAATTGTTAATGCTGCTAATTCATCACTGCTTGGAGGTGGTGGAGTGGATGGAGCTATTCATCGTGCGGGTGGTAAGGAGATCCTGGAAGAGTGCATCCAGATCAGAAACCGTCAGGGAAAATGCAATACAGGAGAAGCTGTGGTTACTTCAGCAGGCAATCTTCCGGCAAAATATGTCATTCATACTGTAGGGCCTGTCTGGAACGGAGATGTTGAAAGAATGTCAAAACTTCTTTCAAATTGCTATAAAAATTCCTTACAACTGGCAGAAGGCCTGGGTATTAAAACCATCGCTTTTCCTAACATAAGTACGGGGATTTATAAATTTCCAAAAGAACTGGCCGGAAAAGTTGCTGTAGAAACAGTAAGAAATTTCCAGTCAGAGAATATCGAGAAAGTAATTTTTGTCTGCTTTGATGACGAAAATGAAATGATTTACAAAAAATTATTAGATTAAACCAATGAAAAAACTAACCATATTAAGCGGCGCAGGAATCAGTGCTGAAAGCGGAATAAAAACATTCAGGGACGGAGATGGTCTCTGGGAAAATCATAATATAACAGATGTGGCAAGTCCGGAAGGATGGCGAAAAGACAGGGAATTGGTTCTTGAATTTTACAATCAGAGAAGAAGACAGCTTCATGAAGTACAGCCCAATAAAGCCCATCAATTGTTGGCTGAGCTGGAAAAATATTTTGAGGTTCAGATCATTACCCAAAACATAGACGATCTTCACGAAAGAGCCGGATCTACAAATATTCTTCACATTCATGGAGAACTGTTCAAATCTTGCTCATGTAATAATAAAAATCTGATCTATGAGCAGAAAGGCGATATCCGGATGGGTGATAAAGCAGAAGATGGGGCTCAGCTAAGACCATTCATCGTCTGGTTTGGGGAAGATGTTCCTTTATACAAAACGGCGCAGGAAAAGGTCAAGGAAGCGGATATTTTAGTGGTTATCGGGACATCTCTGCAGGTATATCCGGCAGCAGGACTGATCCATGAGATCAAAGACGACTGTCTGCTGGTGGTGATCAATCCTAACGAAACAGGATTCGGATACGGACAAAGAGCCGTAGTGATGAAAGAATCGGCAACAAGAGGAATGGAGTTGCTTTTTGATAAACTCGTAAACCTTGCCTGATGGAAAATAGAGTAAAAGGCGGAATTTTTGGTGTGTGCATCGGGGATGCGCTTGGAGTTCCTGTTGAGTTTAAGAAAAGAGAAGATTTAAAAAGATCTCCTGTTACGGGCTATCTGGAATATATGTCCTGGAACCAGCCAAAAGGCACCTGGAGTGATGACAGTTCATTAACGCTGTGTATTGCTGATGAACTTACAAAAGGCTATAATCTGGAGAACATCGGGCAGAGTTTTGTAAAATGGAACAAGTATGGGCACTGGACGGCTCACGGGCGGCTTTTTGACATTGGAGGGACTACAAGACATTCCATTGCACGGTTGATCAAAGGAGAAAGTGCAAGATTTTCAGGAAATATTTTTGAAGAAGATAATGGGAACGGTTCTTTGATGAGAACTCTTCCCTTAGCTTATTATCTTAAAGATGAAGAAAATATTGAGAAAGTATATCAAACAGTAAAAGAGGTTTCGGCAATTACGCATGGACATTTCCGTTCTGTTTTTGCCTGCTTTATTTACATTATTTTTGCTATAGAACTGATCAAGGGGAAAAATAGAAAAGAAGCCTATAGGTATATGCAGGAGTTAGCCTTGGAATATTCAGAAAATCATGGCTTTAACCTAAAAGAGATAGAGTTATTTAATAGAGTTTTAAAAAATGATATTTCAGCTTATCCCGAAGAAGAAATTAAAAGCAGCGGTTACGTCCTTCACAGCTTAGAAGCTTCCCTCTGGTGTTTTTTAAACTCAGGAACCTCTGCTGAAGCCGTCTTGAAAGCTGTAAATTTAGGAGAAGATACCGATACAACCGGAGCTATCACTGGAGGACTTGCAGGCATTTACTATGGGTTTGAAAATATTCCGGAAGAGTGGGTTTCCGGGCTTGTCAGAAAAGATGATATTGAAGCTTTATGTGAAAAGTTTCAGAAAAAATTGATGAATTAAGACACTTATCATGAACGAAATAGAAAATAAAAGAATAAGCAAATTTCTAAGCCTTATTCTGAGACATCAACCCGAAACCATTCAGCTGAAACTGGATGAAAACGGGTGGGCAGAAGTGGATGAGCTGATTACAAAATCTGCAAAAGGCAGAATGTATTTCAGCTTTGAAGAGCTGGAAGAAGTGGTAGAAACCAATAATAAAAAACGCTTTGCTTTTAATGAAGATAAAACCAGGATCCGAGCCAGCCAGGGACATTCAATTGATATAGATCTGGCACTGAAACCGGTACAGCCACCCGATTTTCTGTATCACGGAACAGCAGAAGCCAATATTTCTTCCATTCTGGCAAAAGGAATTGAAAAAAGAAGCCGTCAGCATGTTCATTTAAGCTTAGATAAAGAAACGGCCACGAAAGTAGGAATGCGCCATGGAAAACCGGTTATTCTGACCATCAGAACAAAGAAAATGCATGACGAGGGCATCCCTTTCTATCTTTCGGCAAACGGAGTATGGCTGACAGACTTTGTTGATGCTAAATATATTTCAAAGTAAAATGAGCAGAACATTAGTTATTGGTGACATCCACGGAGGTTTTAAAGCACTGAAACAGGTTTTTGAAAGAGCAGAAGTTACTGCAGAAGACCAGCTTATTTTTCTGGGCGATTATGTAGACGGCTGGGGCGAATCTTCTCAGATTATCCGGTTTCTGATGGAGCTTTCCCAAAAGCAGAAATGTATCTTTATCAAAGGAAATCACGATGCCTGGTGCGAGGATTGGCTGTCCCTCGGAGAAAGACCGGATGTATGGCTTTTCAATGGTGGAAAAAGCACCGTTGAAAGTTATAATGATTACTCATTGGAAGACCTGGCTTTACACCTTGAATTCTTTCAGAGGATGAAAAACTATCATGTAGGTGATCAAAACCGGCTGTTTATTCATGCGGGCTATTCCTCTATGCACGGACCTGAAAAGGAAGTCTATTCCAGCAATTACCGCTGGGACAGAACCCTTTGGGAAACGGCAGTCGCAATGGATAAAAAATTAACTAGAAATTCAGAACTCTATCCGAAAAGACTGCTTTTGTACAATGAGATATTTATAGGGCACACCCCAACATTAGATATAGGAATCAATCACCCCGTCAATAAGGCCAACGTTTGGAATCTCGATACCGGAGCAGCTTTCACGGGCCTCCTGTCAATCATGGATATTGACACCAAAGAATTCTGGCAGAGCGATCCGCTTCCTTCTTTATATCCTGATGAAAAGGGGAGGAATACGGACATCATCAATATCCCATAACTAAAAAATCCGCATAGTCTGCAAAATCAGCAAGAGAAAAAAACACTCCGGAAGGCACAATAATTTGGAAAACCTTTAATCTTACAGTTAATTCTAAAAAATTGTGCCTTTTATGATAAAAAATAAAAGCTTAAACAAAATCATTAAGTAATTTTGAAGATCAAAAACTGCTTCAATGAAACTGAAATACCTCCTGATTTTCCTAAGCACATCTTTGCTTTTTGCCCAAAATTCATTTCAGACTCCTTTTGAAAAGGGAAATAAAAACCAAACGGTTACCTATGATGAAATGAACAGCTATTATCAGAATCTGGCTAAAGGCTTCAATACCATCCAATATCTTAAAAAAGGAGAGGATGATAATGGAAAACCTATTTATGTAGTGATTTACAATCCTTTTTCTGAGAAAGATGTGGAAAAACTGAGAAAAGATAAAGCCATTCTTTTTATCAACAACGGGATTCATCCGGGTGAGCCGGACGGAATTGATGCTACCATGATGCTTATGCGCGATCTTGCGACCGGGAAAATAAAAGCTCCGCAGAACTTTATCATTGCTGCTATTTCTGCCTATAACGTCAGTGGAATGCTGAACAGAGGTTCCCACTCCAGAGCCAATCAGAACGGGCCGGAACAATACGGGTTCAGGGGAAATGCCAGGAACTATGACCTGAACAGAGATTTCATCAAAGCAGATTCAAAAAACGCCAGAAGCTTCCAGGAAATTTACCAGTGGCTGCAGCCTGATGTTTTTATTGATAATCATGTGAGCAACGGGGCTGACTATCAGTATACTTTTACCTATATTTCAACCTTTAAGGAGCGCCTGGGAAATACGCTGGGAAATTATTTCTATAATGATTATCAGGCTAAAAACCTGCAGGACATGAAAAAACTAGGGTACGAAAGTACTCCTTATGTCAATATTCACGGGGACATTCCCGATGTAGGATTTGCCGCTTTCGAAGATTCACCGAGATACTCTACAGGCTACACATCGCTGTTTAACTCGTTGGGAACCGTTCCTGAAACCCATATGCTGAAGCCTTATGATGAAAGAGTGGATGCGACATATAAATATATGCTCGTGAATCTTCAGAATTTAGACAAAGAGTATAAACGAATAAAACAGCTTCGTCTTGAAAATTTGAAACAGTACAAAGCAGGAGCACAGTACGGAATACGCTGGAAGATAGATTCAACCCAATTTTCTACAATGGATTTCAAAGGATATGAAGGAAAATACAAGGCGAGTGATATTTCCGGAAAGCCAAGGCTGTATTATGACAGAAACAAGCCTTTTACCAAGAAGATCAAGCTTTTTACCACAGCAGTTCCTACCGGGTATATCAGGATCCCGAAATATTATGTGGTTCCGCAATCCCAATACCGTGTGATCGAAGAACTGAAAAGGAATAAGATCCTTATGACTGCTCTTAAAAAAGACAGTACGGCAATGGTTGAGTCTTATAAAATCAAAGACTTTAAAACAGTGAAAAATCCTTACGAAGGACATTATCTTCATTATGATACCAGTGTGGAAACTGCAAAAAGAAATTTGGTTTTTTCGGCAGGTGACTATTTAATTCCAACAGATCAGCCTGGTGTAAAATATATCATTGAAACCCTTGAACCTGAGGCATTAGACTCATTTTTTAACTGGAATTTTTTTGATGGAATCCTGGCACAGAAAGAATATTATTCCGCCTATATTTTTGAAGACACCGCTTCAGAACTGTTAAAGACAGATAAAAAGCTGAAAGATGCTTTTGAAGCTAAAAAATCATCCGATAAAAAATTTGCTGATGACGGAACAGCCCAACTCGATTGGATTTACAGAAATTCTCCTTATTTCGAAGAAAAAACATTCAGACAATATCCTGTTTACAGAATCTTATAGATTGGTATAATTTGATTTAAAATGTTGATTGTCAATGTTGAATTTACAGGTTTTTCACGCTCGCATAAAGGGTGTTTTTCCTGATAATTTTAGCACCTATTCGGACGAAATTTGCTTTATAAAACCAATAAAAACTATAGTTATGGCAACTAAAAAGCATTTTTTCGTTTCACTGGAAGGAGTAGACCTTTCGGATGAACAGTTGAAAAACATTGACAGAGGAATTCAGAATGTAGTTCTTTCTGAGCTTTCAAAGATTGATAATACCCAGGCTTTTGGTGCTCACAGAGATTTCAGGGGGCTCTTAAGACCGATGAAGATAAAAGACTGGTTTCCCTGGGGGATCATTATTTTCAAGCCGGGAATTGATATTCAGAGCCAGGTGAAAGACATCCAGTCTCAAATCAAAAGCTATGGAGGCTGATTTCAATACCTCAAAAAAGATGTGTCCCAGCTATATAGGAAAAGTTGGGGCACAGCTTTTCGGGGTGGTCAACAAGGACGGGAAGGTACAGTTTATCACACCGCTTACCGTCACAGAAGATTTTCTCCGGCAGAATAAAGATAAAAACAGTCTTGAGCAGAGATTCCGTTTTACAGGTAAATGTGTCGAAAAAGGCTGCGCACAATGGAATAAAGAAGAATCTAAATGCTCACTTTCCCGGAAAGTTCAGAATTTGGATTTCCATAAAGAAACAGAACCTCTCTTCTGCCCGATCCGGTCCCGGTGCAGATGGTTCTCTCAGGATGGAAAAGAAGCCTGTTTTTCCTGTAATGAAGTGACAAGAAATATGGAAGAGCTACTTGTAAGTGCACAACAATAAAAAAGACGTTTCAATTGGAAACGTCTTTTGTTTTATCTTGGTAAGCCCCTTTTTAAAGCAATTTCTGCCCGTTTAACAGCTACCTTTTCCTTCCAGTCCATGTATTTCTTTTTGAAATTGGACTTCATTACATCATCAAATTTACGCTGTACGGTAAGGTTCCATAAAGAATGAGCCTTTACCGCCCAGGATTTGTCCCAGGCTCTCAATGAGATAGAAAAACTTCCGTCCAGGTATTTCATCCAGTGCCACCATCCGGTAGGCATGAAAAGCGTATCGCCATGCTCAAGAAAACACTCAATGCCCTCTACACCATCCAGTGCGGGATATTTTTCAAAATCAGGATTATCGATATCATAATCTTCCAGCGCATATGTTGCATAAGGAAGTCGGTACAGTCTTTCTTTCCACTTATATTCAAACAGCTTCACATGTTTTCTTCCGTTGAAGTGGGTATGGAAAATGTGCGCCATATCAATATCAAAATGAAGAAACGTTACAGAACCCTTCCCGCCAAAAAACATAGACGGATATTTATCAAGGAAACCGCCCATCAGGTCTTTTGGAGAGATATAGTCTTCCAGTAATTTTTTAGCATGTTTTATAGGATCAAAAAAGAAAATTCTGAGATCAGTAGGTTCCTTTTGGATGAGGTCTATATAATCCGCGAACTTCATTTTTGTGGTGGGCGTATTGATGGGAGCGGCAGGATCGGCTTTTTTAGAATCATAAAGAGGAACCTCCACATCACCTACTGCTTCCTTTACATAATCCATGGTCCACTTCTGGTAAGCAGGCCAATTTCTTGCCATATTTTTAATGACAACGGGCCTTCTGGGCTTTAGATATTTTTCCGTAAACTCTTCCTGAGTAATATCATCTACAACATCTATAGGCTTTAAAATAATTCCCATTCTATAAATTTTATGTTACAAAATTATTAAATAAATATATATGAATCAGTGTTTAAGTTTTTTTTAATCTATGATTCAAATCATTTTTGACTATTTAGACTAAATAAAAAATTTAAAAGCAGGCTTTCTCTTGGACTTTTCTCAATATTAGGCATTATTATTTATAACCGGATAAAAGATAAGATTAAAATCAAGTTCAGATTTTGCGTTCAGTTTTTAAAGAATTGGTAAGCCAAACAAATTATCAAAATGAAATTTACATACTGTTGTCTTAAATAACTTATAAAAAAGATCGGCTTTATAAAAATATCACTAAATTTATAGTGTTAAACATTTAACCTTTATCATTAAAATACATCTTTATAAAAGTGTAACAAAAAACACAAGCGACAAACTAATTAAGCAAATAATAAATTATGAGAGGAAAGATTTCTTTATTTCTGATGCTTTTTTTCACCGTGCTCGCCTTTGCACAGAAAACAGTGTCGGGGAAAATTACCGATGAAGACGGATCTGCGATTCCCAGTGCCAGTGTTACCATAGAAGAACCGGGCAAAGATGCTATTCTGGCATATGGAATCACCAATTCCAAAGGAGAATACAAAGTGACATTTACATCTGCAGAACCCAATGTGGATCTGAAAGTAAAAGCGTTCAACCAAAAACCCCTGACAAAACAGATCAGCAACAGCGACCAGACTCTTACTTTCAAAATGCAGTCTGAAGCCACAGAAATAAAAGAAGTCCAGCTGAAAACAAAGATGATTACGGCAAGAGGAGATACCATTGCCTATGATCTTAAGGCTTTTGACAGTAAAAGCGACAGAACACTTGCGGATGTAATGAGAAAAATTCCCGGGATTGAAGTCAATAAAGATGGAACGATTCTTTACCAGGGAAATGCCATCAACAAATTCTATGTTAACGGAAAAGATCTGATGGAAGGCGGATATGGAACGATCAACAACTCGCTTCCCAAAGATGCAGTACAGAAAGTGGAAGTTCTTGAAAACCACCAGCCGGTAAAAATTCTTCAGGATAAAGTGCCTTCCGATCAGGCCGCGATCAATATCAAGTTAAAAAACTCTGTTACCATGACCGGAAGAGGAGAAGTGGGGACAGGCTTTGGAGATCCGTGGCTATGGAATGTTAAGTTAACACCAATGTTTTTTGGACAGAAAAGCCAGTGGGTGGTGAATTACAAAACCAACAATATGGGTGAGCAGGTGGAGAATGAAGGGAATATCTTAGCTTTTGGAAGCAGGTTCGAAGGAAGAAGAATTAATGCCTCTCAAAATGACTGGCTGAATGTAGAGAATGCAAGCACACCCAACCTTCCGGTAAAAAGATATTTGATGAACAACGTGCATTACCTGTCGGCAAATTATCTTACCAATATAGACAAAAAGAAAGAGTGGGAGCTTAAAGCCAATGCCAACTATACCAATAATGCAGTTGAAAGAGAATCTTATAGCCAGACAGATTACTTTGGGGGGAGCTCCAATATTGTAAATATTTTTAATAATTTTTACACCGATAAGGCAAAAGGAGAATTAATATTTACAAAAAATGCCAAAAAAGGATTCTTTAAAAACACCACAAGTTTTTCTCAGTATTGGAATGCAGACCGAGGAATGGTTGACCGAACGGATGTAGCAAACGGTGTGAAAAGACACGGCGATGAAGCAATAGAGTCTCCAACAACATCTTTCCAGAATTCCCTGAGCACAATTATTCCATGGAAAGAAAAAATGGTGAATCTTTTATCTTTTGTAAGCTATCAGACCGATAATCAGACACTGAAAGTTTCCCCTGCCTCTTATCTGGATATTCCCGGATTCACGCCTGAACCTAAGAATTTTGCGAAACAAAACCTGAGACTTAAAACAATTGAAGCAAATCATTCTGCCAATATCGGGTTTTCTAAAAAGGGATGGACGTTTACTCCGGAAATTGGATTTAATTTTAAAACAACAGATTTAGTTTCAGATTTATCAAATATTATAACATCAGGAGCACTTCCTACGGCCTATAGTAATGATCTTACATATACTACGGCAACACCTTACGGAAGCCTGGGAGTAAACTATAAAAATGATTCGTGGATGTTGTATGCCAATTTTCCTGTAAATTCTAATAACATTAAAGCCAAAGATCCATTAAGAAATGTTGCTAAAGATGTCAATAAAGTGACTTTTGAGCCTAGTGTTTTTGCACAGTATACTTTTGCCTCCTTTTGGAAAGCTTCGGTAAATGCCAATATTAATAACAATTTTGGAGAAATAAATACGGCTTATTCAGGATTCTTAATGACCTCCCCAGGCGGAATCAGTGCAATGGACATCAATAATCCTATCCCGCAGAATAATAATAAATCTGCAGGAACCAGATTGGAGTACAGAAACCCTTTGAATAATTTATTCTTCAACATCAATTACAGATTTTCAGATGCTAAAAGAAACCTGATTTCAAACCCGTTAATTAATGGAGCAGGTTACACCGTAATGCAGTATATAGAACAGGATAATCATGTATTAAATAATGGCTACAGTGTAGAAGTGGGAAAATACTTTCCAAAGTTCAAAACAAATGCCTCTCTCAGCTACAGCAACAATACAGCAAAATCTGATGCATTCCTGAATAATAATTCTTTTACAAACAACAACAACAGCCAGGCATACGGAATCAAATTCAATAATACTTATTTCAGCTGGATGAGCATAGATTATAATGCAAGTATTTCCAGAACAAAACAAACCAGTACAGGAAAGATAAACTCCAATGCTACCAGAACCGGGTTCACACATAACCTTGGGGCATTCTTCTATCCGGTAGAAGATCATACTATCGGATTCAACTGGGATCAGGTAAATACCAATGCAGCCGATCAAAAATACCACAACGGATTTTATGACGTTTCATATCAGTTTACCTGGGCAAAAAAGAAAATTGATTTTGAACTTAAATGGATGAATATAGCCAACAAAAAAGTATTCGAGACATATGATATCAATACCACAAACATTACATTTACAAGATATCAGCTCCGCCCAAGCCAGGTTATGTTTACCGTAAAATTCAATTTCAAATAAAACAAAAAAGCCAATCTCAGCGAGATTGGCTTTTTTGTTTTTGAGATATATTCGTCCACATTGCTAGAAGCTCTGATGATCTGCGGATGGACCATAGCTTCCCGGAAGCGGAATATCATTCAGCCTGTAATACACCCCGAGTTGCGCCCTGTGATGCGTGATTTGGTTTAAAGAATGGCGGATAGAGCCATATTTGGTCCATTTTGCTATTTCATGGCCATTATTTTTTAAAGCCCATGTTTCGTTCAGGTCTTCTTCTTTAGCATTTTCAAGTGCCTTCTCCGCAGATTTGAAGTTTTCGTCCAGAGTCTGCAGAAGATCTTCTTTTGTAGAAAGATGCTTGGGCTGAAAATCTCCTTTTGCAAAATCCAGATCCGAAGTTTTCAGCATCACGTCCGGCCATCCGAAAATTTCAGAAATATGAGTGGCAAGAGGCATCATTTTCATACTTTTTTCATGAGGTGCAAAGTCGTTTTTTCCTTCAGGATAAACTTCGAAAAATTTTCGGGTCGTCTGGTACTCTGCTTCAAGCTCATCTTTAAATTGTGATAAAGTGTCCATACTATTTTGTTTTTAAGTACTTAAAGATAAGGCTTTTGGAGTAGAAAATGTTTTAAGGAAATCATAATTTTATCTCATAGCGGATCAGATTTACCAGTTATACCTTTAGAAAGTCTGGTAAACTGTAATAGTATAGCTGTTTTATATACCTTTGATAATCAGCGACATGTTGCAATTAAAATAAAATTCTTAAAAAAAGCTGTAACATATTTCATGAACTGATAACTAATTAGTAAACGTTATTATAATGAAAAATCTATTTTCTGTATTCTTTATTGCTCTTTTTGCCATAGCATCGGCACAGGATGCCAAAGAATCAAAAGAGACAGCAAACCGTTTCTTCTATGAACTGACTTTTAAACCGAAGAAGGATTCTGCCAAGATGGATAAAGTAATTACGATCCTGGATATTACAGATAAAAACAGATCCATTTATCAGGATTATACAGTGATTTCGCAGGATTCTATCATTAAAATTGAAATTGAGGCCATGCAGAAGGCAGGAACGATGAAAGATTTATCGAAAACCATTAAAACCCCTAAAATTTCAGCCAGAATATACAAATCATATCCAGGCATGAAAGTGCAGTATGTGGATAAGATAGCAAACGGGTTTACACCAAGCAATATAGGATATAGCGAAGACCTAAAATTTAACTGGAATATCCTTAACGATAAGCAGAAAATTGGAGAATATAACACTCAAAGAGCGACGACTGAATTCGGAGGAAGAAAATGGACAGCATGGTTCAGTACAGACTTGCCTTTTCAGGATGGGCCTTACAAATTCTTCGGACTTCCAGGGTTGATCGTTAAAATCGAAGATGATCAGAAAAATTATTCCTGGGTTTTACAGGGAAATAAAAAAGTAAAGGATTATACAGAATACTCTTACATCGAAAACCTGATGCAGGCGAAAGGAGGAAAAGTAAATGAATTGCCGAGAGACAAGTTTGAAAAAACATTCAATGATTTCAAAAAAGACCCTTTTGCATCCATAAGACCGATGATGACTCAGGAAATGCTTTCTAAAACAGTTCCGGGAATGGATGGTACAGTGGGCGATATGGTGAAAAAACAGGAGAAGCAGTACAAAGACTTTTATAACGCCAATGATAATCCGATAGAAATATCATCAGCACAGCAGGATAAAAAGAAAAAATAAGCATTCATATCAACTAAATTATATTTTTAAAATCAACCCAGATACAGCAATGTGTTTGGGTTGATTTCTTTCATACTTTTCGTTATTTAGATTAAATTTAAATAGCGTATATTTGCCCTTACAAAAAATCCGGCTTTGAAAGAGATTGACTTACATAAATTAAGTGGCTTTCCTAAAAACAAGATGGGGAAGATTCTAGGGTATGATAACGATTACCTGAAGATGCCAAACAAGATTATAGAAATGGGACTCTTACCGGAAACCATTTTCAGGATATTGTACCAGGCGCCTTTCAATGGTCCCATGTACGTGGAATTTGGGGAAGAAAAAAGCCGCATCGCTCTTCGTGAAGAGGAGGGAGAGTATATCATTGTTGAAGAATTGAATTAATGCAGGAAAATAAGAAAAAAAAGGTCCTTTTAGTCGGGAATCCTAATGTAGGAAAGTCTACGGTTTTCAATGCACTGTGCAATAAAAAACAGAAGACCGGAAACTATGCAGGAGTTACCGTTGCGAGCCATTCCGGAAACTACACCTATAAAAATGAGGAGGTTGAGGTGATCGACCTGCCGGGCTCGTACAGCGTTTATCCAAGTTCGGAAGACGAGGCTATTTTTTCCAAATTTCTTATTGATGAGCAGGAAAACTATGAAGGTGTTATCTATATTCTTGAAGCATTAAGCTTAAAAAGAGGATTGCTTCTTTTCCAGCAGATACAGGATCTTGGTATTCCTATGATCCTGGTGGTCAACCAGATTGATCAGGCAGAAAGAAGAGGGATTAGCATTGATATCCGGAAATTTTCTGATGCTCTGGGGATTAAAATTATTCAGACCAATGCCAAAGAGCAGATTGGAATAGATAAGATTAAAGAATCTGTTTTGCAGGATGGATTTAAAAAAGCAGAAAATATCACCTTCGAAACGCCAAACGAACATAAAGATTTTATTCAGAAAATTGCGGCCCACAAAGGGCTTGACAACGAATATAAAGCCTGGATGAGTATTTCATTAGGTTCCGATCTCGGAAGAATAGAATCAATAAAAGACCTTCTTAACCAGCCTGACTCCAAAAGCCTGGTTCCAAAACGGCTACAGGTTCAGGAGACCGTGAGAAGATATCAGAATGTAGATAAAATATTAGCAGATGTAATCTCTAAAAAAGCCCAGTTCAAAGAGCTTTTAACAGAAAAACTGGATAAAGTGCTGGTTCACAAATTCTGGGGCTATGTTGTTTTTCTTTTTATCCTTCTGATTATTTTTCAAAGTGTTTTCTTTCTTGCAGAATATCCCATGAACTGGATCGATGCTTCCTTCTCATGGCTGGCTGCTTTTACAGGAGAACACCTGCCGGAAGGGCCTGTCAATTCACTGATTTCAAGTGGGATTATTCCCGGAATTGGAGGAATTGTAGTATTTGCCCCGCAAATTGGCATTTTATTGTATTTCCTGTACTTACTGGAAGATTCAGGATATATGGCGAGAGTGGTATTCCTGATGGACAGGCTGCTGCGACCTTTCGGACTGAATGGGAAAAGTATTGTTCCTTTAGTATCAGGAACGGCCTGTGCTATTCCTGCTGTGATTTCTACAAGAAATATTGAAAATGTAAAAGAAAGACTGTTAACCATACTGGTTACCCCTTTTATGACGTGTTCCGCAAGACTTCCGGTATACAGCATCATAATCGGGCTGATTATTTCCGACGGATCATTCCTTGGAATTAAATATAAAGCACTGGTATTGATGGGAATGTACCTGCTGGGCTTCCTGGTTGCATTGTTTTCAGCAGCAGTTTTGAAAAGATTTATCAAAAATAAAGACAAGACCTACCTTGTAATGGATTTACCCACCTATAAAAAGCCTCTTTTCGGATACGATCTTAAGATGGTGCTGGGTAAGGTTTGGGACTTCGTTACAGGAGCGGGAAAGATTATTTTTATTGTAAGCATCATTGTATGGTTTTTAAGCTACTTTGGACCCAAACAGGCTCCTAATCAGTTTGTAGCGACAAACGTAGAACTCGACCATTCTTATCTGGCCAAAATGGGTAAAGGAATTGAACCTCTTATTGAGCCCCTTGGGTATGACTGGAAAATGGGGGTGGGAATTCTCACAAGCTTTGTAGCCAGAGAAGTTTTCGTGGGAACAATGTCTACGCTCTACAGCCTGGATGATGATGCCCCTGAAGTGAAAGTAATAGATAAAATGAGAAGAGACGTAAAGCCTAACGGGGAGAAAGTGTTCAGCTTCGCAACAGGAATTTCCGTGCTTTTATTTTATGCATTTGCAATGCAGTGTGTTTCCACACTTGCAGTAGTCTACAGAGAAACCAAAAGCTGGAAATGGACCGGCTTTCAGGTTGTGATGATGACCGGTTTGGCATATTTTGTGTCGTTGATAGCATATCAGATTTTAAAATAATGGATACCTCATTAATTTTTCAGTACATAATTATCATACTGATCGTTGCGTTCGCCTGCTACTCCTTATTCAAGGTACTCAGAAAAAACTTTGCACCGAAAAAATTCAGTTCCAAAAGGACCGGCTGCGACAAAGACTGCGGTTGCTCCTGATGCTGTTTTTAAGCTTATAATTGAAAAAAATGTTATAATTTCATGCTCTAAACTAAAAACCTTTTCGATTTGAGCCTGAAATCAGCAGTCTTCCTGTTCTCTCTTATAACCGTTTGGGCAAATGCCCAGATTGATACCACTAAAATCAAGTCCTATGCAGACCAGATAATGGTCCGTGTAAATCTGGACACCAATATTGAAAAATATGTTTTTTCAGAGGGTTCTGAGGATAATCCTTTAGAAACCATCTTTTCAATCAACAACAAAACAAGAGCCTCATTTTCTATAGATTATAGGATTATAAGTGCAACTGTTTCATTTACACCAGGTTTCCTTCCGGGTAATAATGATGATGCTCTCAAAGGAAACAATTCTTATGCAGACCTGAGGTTCAGGTTTTTCCCTAAAAAGTTTATCCAGACTGTTTATTATAAAAATGTAAAAGGGTTTTACATGGAAAATATGAGCGACTTTTTCCCGGAATGGAAAGAAGGGAAAGACCCGTATCTTCAGTTTCCGGATCTGAGAATTCAGAGTTTTGGAGGGTCAACAGCCTATGTACTTAAGGATAATTTCTCACTGAAAAGCATTTATACACAGGGTGAATGGCAGAAAGAAAGCCGTGGGAGCTGGGTTCCTTTTGTAGATTATGACCTTTCTGTATTCAGAGATATTTTAAACGGACAGAAAAGTAAAGAGACCCAGTACAGCTTTGGAGCCAGTATGGGCTACTTTTACAATTGGGTACTGGGTGCCGGAAAAAGAGTGAATATTGCGCCCAATATCTCACTGGGACTGGGCGGAATGTTTTCCAACAGCTGGGATATTCATGATGACGGATCCAAATTCAATAAACAAAATACACAGTATCTCACTCTGAAGTTTGCTGCCGGACTTCATATAGGATATAATACAGACCGGTTTCTGTTCGGAGGAAAATTTAATGTAAACGCATATGCTTACAATGAAAATAATAACCAGAATGTACAAAACAATAACCTGTACGGTTTGCTTTACATAGGGTATCGGTTTCCACCACCGAAGGTGATCAAAAGAAATTATGACAAGATTCAGAAAAAAATTCCCATCCTATAACTTATTAGGTCTTTTAAGTATCTTTGTTTCTGAAACCAATTAAAAAAATAAAAAAGAATGTCGTTAATAAAATCTATTTCCGGGATCAGAGGAACGATCGGCGGAAAAGTAAATGATAACTTAACCCCTCTGGATGTCGTGAAATTTGCATCAGCATTTGGAACATGGCTTCAGAATACACAACATAAAAAGAATTTAACTCTTGTTATAGGAAGAGACGCCAGAATCTCCGGGGAAATGGTTTCCTCACTGGTAACAGCAACCCTGCAGGGATTGGGAATAAATGTAGTGGATCTGGGACTTTCTACAACACCAACGGTAGAAATAATGGTTCCTGAGCTTAATGCAGACGGGGGAATTATCCTGACCGCTTCCCACAACCCCAAGCAGTGGAACGCTCTTAAGCTGTTGAACGCTAAAGGAGAATTCATCAGCGGAGATGACGGCGCAAAAGTATTGGCTCTTGCTGAAAGTGAAGACTTCAACTACGCGGAAGTAGATGATCTTGGAAAATATGAAACAAGAAATGACGCTTTTGATATCCATATTCAGCAGATTTTGGATCTTCCGATGGTAGATGTTGAAGCCATTAAAGCTAAAAAATTCAAAATCGTTCTCGATGCCGTAAATTCTACAGGAGGAATTGCAATTCCAATGCTGTTGGATAAATTAGGCTGCGAGACCATTAAATTATACTGCGAACCGAACGGGCAGTTTCCACACAATCCTGAACCTTTGAAAGAGCATCTGGGAGATATCTGTGAGCTTGTAAAAAAAGAAAATGCAGATTTGGGAATCGTTGTAGATCCGGATGTGGACAGATTAGCTTTAATTGACGAAAAAGGAGAAATGTTTGGGGAAGAATATACCCTGGCTGCCGTAGCAGATTATCTGTTGAAACATAAAAAAGGAGTTGCCGTATCAAACCTTTCTTCAAGCCGTGCTTTGAGAGATGTTGCCAGAAGCCACGATTCAGAATACTTTGCAAGTGCTGTAGGAGAAGTGAACGTAGTAAACCTGATGAAAGAGAAAAATGCCGTGATTGGTGGAGAAGGAAACGGAGGAATTATCTATCCAGATCTTCATTATGGAAGAGATTCTTTAGTTGGGGCTGCTTTATTTTTAACTCATCTGGCCAAAGAAAACAAAGCAGTTTCGGAATTAAGAGCCGGATATCCGGAATACTTCATGGGCAAAAAGAAAATAGAGCTGACACCGGAGATCAATGTAGATGATATTCTGGCTAAAATGGAAAAAGAATACCAGAATGAAGAGGTTTCTACCATTGATGGAGTTAAGATAGACTTTGAAAACAATTGGGTACACCTTAGAAAATCAAATACCGAACCGATTATCAGAATCTATACAGAGGCTTATACACAGGAAGAAGCAGATAAGCTTGGAGATGATATCATCGCTAAAATTAGAAGCTTAATTTAAAATAAAAACAGGAACGGAACAGAAATGCTCCGTTCTTTTTTTGCCGGAGTTCTTTTTAAATAGTCCGGAAGAAAGAAACGAAAGCAGATAAATAAACAGGTCCTGAATTTTGAGATTCGCGGTGAAAATGAACCGTTATGACTATTTAACCACAATTTCCGTTTTTTATCCACAATCCTTTTATCTGTTTTCTTTTTTTACTATCTTTAATATAGAAATTTATGAAAAATTAATTCAAAAAAAAGTTGCAACTTTGCATAAACATTTGAATTTCAGTTTCAGAGGTTATTATTAATTAAAAAGTTTGCCGAGGTTTGTAAGCATATTCAGACATCGGGCCGACAGAGACAACACTATTGGAAGAGTATTTTGGAAATGAACTTGTAAAAAAGTTCGAGGAAATGATGGAAAATAATGATGAATTCTACTTCGATACCGAAGAGTTGGAAGACATTATTGTTTATTATTTGGAGCTGGGAGATTTTAACTACGCAGACAATGCTGTTAACTATGGCCTTAAGCTCCATCCCAATTCATTGGATATCAAGATCAAAAGACTTGAAATCCTTTTGGAATGGGAAGATTATAATACGGCGAAAGAACTCATTGACGAGCTGAAAGGCTCATCTATGGAGAATACAGACTTTATGGTCTGCTATGCAAAGTATTATTCGAACCTGGGAAACCCCAGAAAAGCCATTGACATCTGCAAAAAAGCCTTAGAACTGCAGGAAGAAGAAAACTTCCTTCATAACTTTATTGCGGACGAATATGTTAACCTGGGAGATCCCTTTAACGCCCTTAAACACTACAGAAAAGCTCTGAAAGAAGATCCTATGGATGAGTATTCTCTCGAAAACTGTATGATCTGCTTCAGCGACCTGAATAAGAGCGAGGAGGCTATTGCCTTTCTTAATGAATATTTAGATGAATTTGCCTATTCCGAAACAGCATGGTTTGAATACGGACAGTTTTACTTCAACAGAAAGAATTATGAAGAGGCGATAAAAGGATACGATTATCTTTTGGCCATCAATTCAAGCTCTGTAGGAGTCTATGCTAACAAAGCAGCCTGTTATGAAGCCCTGGAGCAATACCAGAAGGCCGTAGAAGTCTATGAGGAAATGCTTGAACTTGAATATACCAAAGCATTTACGTTTTATAAGATAGGATTATGCTATAAAGCACAGAAACAGTCCATAATGGCTTTAAATGCATTCCAGAAATCCTTGAGAGAAGATCCGCAGTTTTATCTTGCAATGATGGAACAGTCTTATCTCTATGAAGAAATGGGCGGGATGAAAGAAGCCCTGCATTTTGCAAAAGAAGCTACCCAGTTGAATGACAGTAATCTTGATTATCAAAAGAGACTGGCGTTTCTGTTCATTGATTCCGGAAAATTTGAAGAAAGCCTGGCCTGCCTGAAAAAATTGGTAGATGCAGAGCCTTCGAGGTTTTATAACTGGTACGCTTATTCAGAAGTTTTGATGCTTCTTGGAGAATATGAAGAGGCGGTAACTATTCTGAATAATGCCTTAAGGGTACATGACAGGGCAGAGCTTTACTATCAGCTCAGCAACTGTTATTTCAACCTGAGAAACCCGGAAAAAGGAGCAGAATCTCTTCAGAAAGCTTTAAAAATTGATGCATCACTTGCTCAGGATATGCAGAAAAAATATCCTTTCATCAAAGATGAGGTAAAGAAAGTCAAAGCCAAAGTGAAGAAGAAGAATTCTTAATGGTTTAAAGTAACAATCATAAATAAAAAATCCTGCAGCAATGCAGGATTTTTAGTTGATATCAGTAAAATATCTATTTTTTTATAACCGCTGTTTTAGCCCTTAAAAATATCAGTCCTCCAATAATAACTCCTGCCCCCACAAACTGTAAGAAGCTCAGCTTTTCACCGTCTAAAAAGCCCCAGATAATAGCAACGATAGGCATCAGCAGAGTTACAGTGGAAGCAAATAAAGGCGTAGATACCTTCAGCAGCCTGTAATTTAAGGTCATAGCCAGTCCGGTTCCAAAGATGGATAATAAACCTACAAACATCAGCCCCAGCATATTATCCTGATTAAAGCTGAATGTTGAAAAGAATCCTGTGAATGTTAAAGCAATCAGAGACGGGAAAAATAACACAAATGAGAAAACGAATGCTGATAAAATTGTGGAAGAAACATCCATAAGCTTAGATTTCACTGTTGTGGTGCTTAATGCATAGCATAATGTAGCCAACAGTAAAAGCAATATCGGGATCAGTTTAAACTTTCCGCCTTCTCCGTCCCCTCCGAATGCGAGGAGACATACTCCGGCAAAACTGATTAATGTTCCTACAATCTGTCTTTTGGTGGTTTCAAATTTCCAGACCAGCGCTCCCACAATGATCACGAAGATAGGCATCATAGAATTGATGATCCCCGCAATGCTGCTGCTCACTTCAGTTTCCGCAATCGGAAAGAGGAACATAGGAATGAAATTTCCTGTAAATGCAGCCAGAATAAGCCATTTCAAATGCTTTTTGGGAAACAGTTTATATTTTGAAATTGCGACCGGCATTAAAATAATTCCGGCAATCAGAACCCTGAGTGCTCCCACCTGATAGGGACTGAAATGCTCAAGAGACTTTTTGATCAAAATAAAAGACGAGCCCCAGATAACAGTTAATACAATAAGAAGGATCCACTTTTCTTTATCTGCGTTCATTGTTTTTGTGTAAGATGTTTAAAAATTCTTTTTTAGAAATCATTTTTGCACCTAAGCTTTCCAGGTGCTCGGTATGGGACTGGCAGTCAATGAGATCAATATTATCTTTATTGTTCTCCACAAAATGTATAAAACCTGCCTTAGAAGCATTGCTTACTTTCGCAAACATACTTTCACCACAGAATACATTCCCAATCTGAAGGCCGTAAAAGCCGCCGACCAATTCATTATTCTGCCATACCTCAATACTTTTGGCAAAACCATACTCATGAAGCTGAATAAAAGATTCCATTAACTCATCCGAAAGCCATGTTCCCGTCTGTCCCTTTCTGTTGGTTTGCTGGCAGTTTCGGATCACTTCCCTGAAATTTTTGTTCTCAGAAAATGTGAAAACCTCCCTGTTCAGTATTTTCCGCATCGATTTGGAAACTTTCAGTTCGTCAGGAAACAGAACAAATCTTGGATCCGGGCACCACCATAATATTTCCTCTCCGGGGTTGTACCACGGAAAGATCCCCAACTGGTAGGCGAACCAAACCCTTTCTGTAGACAGGTCTCCTCCAAAGGCAACCGGCCCGTCGTGACCGTCATAAAGTTCAGGATCGGGGAATGAAATCTCGTTTTCGTCTAATCGGACCATTTTTTTGGAAAAAAATCCTACTTGAGAAAGCAGGATTTATATTTGATCTTATTTTTTAATTAAAAAGGTAAATCATCATCATCGTCACCAGCGAAAGGGTTTTCATTGGAAACAGGGGATGCAGATTGAGAAGGAGAAGCTTGTGTAGGCTCGGATCCGTTATCCATAACCTTTTCTATTCTCCATCCTGTAATAGAATTGAAATACTTGGTTTCACCCTGAGGAGAAACCCATTCTCTTCCTCTGATGTTGATTCCCACTTTTACATTTTCACCTTCCTTAAGGTTATCTAATAAACTGATCTTATCAGACAAAAATTCTATGTTTATCGGCTGTGGATACTGTTCCTGGGTTAAAATAACCATCTCTCTCTTTTGAAAGCCGCTTGCAAATGTCTGAGCATCAAAAAGTTTCTTTACCGTTCCTTGTAATTCCATATTGTAATTATTAACGTTGTAAAAGTAAGAAAATGAAATGTAATAATTGGAGGACCTGAAAAAAAATGTGAGAATTTTAATTTTTTTTTCTGAAAAGTTTGGAGACAATGGAAAAAGTCCTATATTTGCACTCACAAAAACGAAACAAGCTCTTTAAAATAAGCAAAACAAACCAGCGGATGTGGTGTAATTGGTAGCCACGCCAGACTTAGGATCTGGTGCCGTGAGGCGTGGGGGTTCGAGTCCCTTCATCCGCACTATGCGAAAATAGCTCAGCTGGTAGAGCACAACCTTGCCAAGGTTGGGGTCGCGGGTTCGAATCCCGTTTTTCGCTCCACACCTGCCCTGGTGGTGGAACTGGTAGACACGCAGGACTTAAAATCCTGTGTTCGTAAGAACGTGCGGGTTCAAGTCCCGCCCGGGGTACTAAACTCTCTGTTGATCTCAACGGAGAGTTTTTTTATGTTTAAAGGTTTGTAAGAAATCGTTTATTTATCATTGTTTGTAAGTATTATATTTTTTTAGTTCTTATTTTAAGGCAAAATGTTTTATATTTGTAGCCATAAAAGGAATAGGTTCTTTACATAAAGAATTATAACCGGCGGATGTGGTGTAATTGGTAGCCACGCCAGACTTAGGATCTGGTGCCGTGAGGCGTGGGGGTTCGAGTCCCTTCATCCGCACTTTGCGAAAAAACTCTCTGTATTATTTACAGAGAGTTTTTTATTTATAACCATACATTGGTTCCGGATTAAAGTATCCATGTGCTGTCTGCTTAAATTTGCCTTTGCCTGTATCTCCTGCAATTTTAGATAGATTTATCCAATCTGTACCCAGGATAATACTAACTTCTGTATCTGTATCCTTAATGGAATACTCCATAATTTTGTTATACTAAAACAGAGTATTATGGAAACTATTATTCGAAACCAACAGGTTCAGTATGCCGACGTCTATATCTCAGATATGCAGTCTCTGAAAAATATTTTTCTGCAGTCACAGAATCTGCCCAGATTGAACCGTGATTTTGGAATACCCTTTCTTTTGGCTAAAAAAAGGAATGAGATTCTGGGCTTTGCAAGCCTGATCATTAACGGAAAAGGAGAGGTCACATTTAAGATCTATGGGAAAGGTGATCTTGCAGACTTCGAAAAAAAAGATTTTCATCTTCAGGCAGAACGTTATTTTAATAAAAATAATTCAGCAAATTTCCGGAACGCAGAACAGCTGAAAAGCAGTGTCAGCCGAATGATTAGCTGGCTGAATATGGGTTAAAAACTTCAATAAAGTTGTACATTTACTTAAAACCGGGGCTTTATGTCAAAAGACGTTCTCTATCTTAAAATAGCAAAATCTGTCACCGAGCAGATCAAAAGTGATACGCTGCAGCTGGGAGACAGGCTGCCTTCATTAAGAAGTGCACAAAAACTATATAATGTCAGCCTGAATACCGTAAAACAGGCTTATATGGAGCTGGAAAGCCAGTCCTTGGTAGAATCACGGCCTAAATATGGCTATTTTGTGAGCCAGAGTTCCCAGAGAAAGCTGGCGCTGCCATCTGTCGCGCCTATGAAAGTGGCGGAGAGAGAGAATACGGCTGAGGTTCTTATCGATAAGGTGTTCGGAACCATTGACGGGACAGATGTTACTCAGTTTGCTTTAGGAATTCCCGGGAAAAGTTTCCTTCCCCTGGCGAAGCTTAAGAAATGCATGATTAATGTGATCAAGAGAAAGAATGACAGCGGTACAGATTATGAGCCGGTACAGGGAAATGAATACCTCCGTCGTGAAGCTGCCAAATGGGCCCTGGTGCTGGAAGGGAAAATATCAGAAGATGATCTGGTTATCACTTCCGGGGCCATGAATGCAGTATATACCTGCCTGATGGCGGTGACGAAGCCGGGAGATTCCGTAGCGGTGGAAAGCCCGGTTTATTTTGGGGTGCTTCAGGCCATTCAGCAACTGGGTCTGAAGGTGGTGGAAATTCCTACCCATCCTATTTACGGGGTAGATCTGGATGCTCTGAAAAAAGTACTGCCCACGCTTTCCGCTTGCTGTTTTGTGACAAATTTCAATAATCCGCTGGGCTTTCAGATGCCCGATGAGAATAAAAAAGAGCTGGTAAGGATGATCACGGAATATAATGTTCCTCTGATCGAAGATGATATATACGGAAACCTGTATTTCGGATCAGAAAGGCCCAAACCCTGTAAATTTTATGATGAGGCAGGCCTTGTGATGTGGATAGGATCGGTTTCTAAGACACTCGCACCGGGTTATCGTGTGGGATGGGTGGCTCCCGGAAAGTTTAAAGAAAAGGTAATCCGGCAGAAGCTGGTGCAGACCGTGTGCAGTCCGTCCCTGTATCCGGATGTGATTGCCGATTTTCTTGAACACGGCCGCTATGACCACCATCTGAGGATGTTCAGAAATAAGCTGTATGGGAATTATCTTCAGATTCAGAAGTCAGTGATGCAGTATTTTCCCGACAATACTAAAATTTCGGAACCGAAAGGAGGATTTATGCTGTGGCTGGAACTGGATAAAAGAATCTGTACGGAAGATCTCTACGATGAAGCAATGAGCCAGAAAATAAGCTTTGCCCCCGGAAGAATGTTTTCCCA
Organism: Chryseobacterium sp. UF-81; assembly: GCF_058245105.1. Lineage (NCBI taxonomy): Bacteria > Pseudomonadati > Bacteroidota > Flavobacteriia > Flavobacteriales > Weeksellaceae > Chryseobacterium > Chryseobacterium sp. UF-81. Next base: position 91,558 of record NZ_JBSIBX010000003.1, read on the forward strand.
ATACAATCAGTACCAGAATTGTATGCGCCTGAATTATGCCCTGGAATGGACGGACAGGGTAGAAAGTGACCTTGAAAAGTTGGCAAAAATGGTAAAGAAAAGAATTTAAACTAAAACACTATAGTAATGAACAGTGAAGTAAAAATTATAGCCTATGATCCTCAGTATAAAGAAGCCTTCAAGGCTTTAAACGAAGAATGGATCAAAACATTTTTCACCATGGAAGCAGGGGATTATAAGCTGCTGGATAATCCTGAAGAGCATATTATAAATAAAGGAGGGTATATTGTTTTTGCTCTGCTGAATAATGAAGCTGTCGGAACCTGTGCTTTAGTGAAAATATCTGATGAGCCTCTTAGATTTGAGCTCTCAAAGATGGCTGTGAGCCCCAAAGCCCAGGGAAAGAAAATAGGATATCTGGTAGGCCAGGCTTTGGTAGATAAAGCCAGGGAGCTAAATGCAGAAAGTATTTCTCTTGAAACAAACTCTGTACTCGTTCCTGCAATAAAATTATATGAAAAGCTTGGCTTTAAACACATGCCGATCTCTGATTCAGCTTATAACCGCTGTGATACACAGATGCTGCTGGAGTTGAATGTTTAAAAAGACTAAAATTCAATAAGGAGGCATTGCTGTTCTAAGGTTTCTTACAGTTTCGCTTTCACTCATGGCTATTCGCTCTTTTTCCCTATTTTTGTGAAATTCCTTATTTCAATGAAAAAGATTATCCTCATCGAAGACGAAACCAGCGTAGTGTCTTTTATAAAGAAGGGACTGCAGGAAAACGGGTACGAAGTTTCCGTAGCCTTTGACGGACGCACGGGTGTGCAGCTGGTACAGGGCAACGATTTTGATCTGGTAATTCTGGACATTATGCTGCCGGAAATGAATGGGCTGGATGTCTGCAAAGAAATAAGGAAAACCAACCAGCATGTACCGATTCTGTTTTTAACGGCATTAGGAACCTCCGAAAATATTGTATTGGGGCTGGAAAGTGGCGGCGATGATTATCTCGTAAAACCTTTCAAATTCATTGAACTGGTTGCCCGGGTAAAATCACTGTTGAGAAGGAGCAATGGAATAAGTCTCCCCGAAACTGCCGAACCGGAGCCTGACAATGAGTATGTGTTCCAGTTTTCAGACCTGATCGTTAATGATTATACCAAGAAAGTGACCCGCGCCGGCGAGGAAATTTCTTTGACTTCCACAGAATATAAACTCCTGCTGTACTTTCTGAATAACCCTGAAAAAGTAATTTCCAGAGCAGAAATTCTGGATGCGGTGTGGGGTGTCAATTATGAGCTGGGGACCAATGTCGTAGATGTTTATGTAAATTATCTGAGAAAAAAACTGGATAACCAGGACGATAATAAGTTGATCCATACCGTGATAGGAATGGGGTATGTACTGAAAAAACCTTAATGGATGTTTAATAAAGTTGTCACAAATCAGACCAAAACAATGGTGCTCCTGATGTTGGTATTTACTGCCATCATTCTGCTGTTCAGCGGGTTGGTTTATTTTTCTATTGTCAACTTTTCACACCAGAGGTTTTACGAATTGCTGAAGATCCGCACAACAACCATTGTTCAGATCGAAAAGAGCAAGGATCATCTTGATCTTCCCGAAAACTATATTCTCAACGGTCTCAATGATGAGGAGCTTCCCATGGAAAGAGATTATGTTTTTGCGGTTCCGGCGGATTCCAATTTCAGGAAGATCTCACAGGAGGTTCACATTCCGGACTATTTTTTCAAAAGTATTGTCAGAAAAGGCGAGGCCAATTATAATGACAAAGAATTCTATTATATCGGGCAGACCTTTAAGTATGATGATAAAGACTATATTGCCATTGCTTCTGCCAAGAACCATTATGTAATCTATTACCTGGGGTTTTTAAAGAGAACGCTGATTACCTGTATTGTGCTGTCCCTGTTTTTCAGTATGATCTTTTCTTTTTATCTGTCCAAAACTTTATTCAGGCCCATCTTAAAAATTACCGGTAAGGTAAAAGAGATCAGCTCAGAAAATCTTCACCTTAGACTGGAGCCGCAGCCGGATAATAAGGAACTTAATGAGCTGATAGATACTTTCAACGGAATGCTGAACCGGATAGAAACCTCATTTGAAACCCAAAACCACCTGATCGGGAATGTCTCCCACGAGCTGAGAACACCCCTTACCTCGATCATGGGAGAAGCGGATGTAGCTCTTTCTATCGGCAGAACAGCTGATGAATACAAAGAAACGCTTGAGATTATCCTTGATGAAGCAGAAAAGCTGGATAAAAAGATCAAAGCCTTGCTGATGATTGCTCAGACCGGCTTCGATGGTAAAATCCAGAAAATTGATAAAGTAAGAATCGATCAGCTGCTTTGGGATGTAATTGAAACTCTGAGAAAGATTGATTCAAGAAATAATATCTATCTGGATATCAGTATGCTTCCTGATAATCCTAAAAAATTAAAAGTGCAGGGCAACGAACAGCTGCTGCATCTTGCGGTAGCCAATATCATCAATAACGGCTGTAAATATTCTAATTTCCAGCAGATAAAAGTTTCCCTGGGCGCCACGGACACAGATGTTTATATCATTGTAAAAGATTTTGGAATCGGGATTCCGGAGGTAGAGATGAATAAAATCTATGATCCTTTCTTCAGGGCTTCCAATACCAAAAATTATGAAGGCTACGGAATAGGACTTCCGCTGGCAAGAAATATTGTAAGAATGCACAACGGCGAACTGATAGTAAGTTCTCACGAAAACCAGGGAACCACCGTACAGATGCGGTTTCCTAATTTCTACAGTACGAGACCGGAAAGTTAAGCTAAGGCTGAGGTGTAGGTTTGAGGGTCGAAGTGTTTTAGGGTTTGAGAGTGTTGCTGGTTGCTGGTTATTGAGTATCTATCTGAAGTCTTGTATCCTGATTCTTGTTTCTTATCACATGAATTCACTATTCACTTGCGAAGCAAAATTCACCATTCACATTCTTAATCTCAGTCTTATGCTTAAAGTCTTTTGTCTAAATATGACATCTGCAATCCTGATGTTCAGCCATTTTCTGTCTTTGGCTGTTCTAATGTGATTTCTTTATGTTAACGGGCGTTAACAATATTCTAATCTCATTTTAATCTCTTTAATCACATTTTAATTCCATTCCAAAGAGCTTCTAATCTTGCCGCTTTAGTTTTGTATCATCGAAATATGACAACAAACCTAAATCTAAAAGATATGACCAAAACAATCTTAATCGCAACGGATTATTCTCTGGAGTCACTCAATATATTAAAAAAAGTACTGAAAGAGAAAGAAGCATCGGAAGATCAGAACCGGTATAATATTCTTCTCGTTTCAGGATATGATGGCGGGGATTCCATTAGAGACCTTCTGTTCAACACAAAAAGCACCATTTTTAATAAGATCAGGCCGCAGGAATTCTGTGATGCCTATGGAATTATCAGGAATAAATATCCGCATCTGGTTAATAAGATCATCTGCGATATTTTCACAGGAAGCTTTCAGAGAACATTCAATAATTATGTAAAGGCAGAGAATATTGAAGAGGCTTACTACTCGCCATCTATTAAGAGTAAAGGCGAAGGAAAGTTTGATATAGTACCTTACATTAAAAAATGCAGAACACTTCAGATTCGGGAAATTAAAGTGGAAATCACTGAGCGGCTTCCGGAAAGAGGAAGATTGGCTGAGGTCTTTGTAGAAGTCTGAGAAAAAGAAAACACAACAATATAAACAACAAAAAATGTTAAGAAATTATAGTAACAGCCGAACGTTGGGAGACAATATCAGATTGGGAACGCTGACTGCATTCACTGCAGGGACTATAAATATCGCCTCTCTGTTAATATTTCTCTCTTTCACATCAAACGTAACCGGGCATTATGCCATCTTGGCTGCTGAGATCAGTAAAGGAAACTGGTCCCAGGTGGCTGTGGTGGGAGCATGGATCTTCCTGTTCTTCTTCGGAAGCTTTATGTCCAATTTCATAGTGATCAACTTCAATAAAAAGAGTAAATATTTTGCCCATTCCATGCCCATCGCTTTGGAAATCATATGTTTACTGTTTGTGGGGATATATGGACAGTTTTATTACCAGAAAACACTGGAGGAAACTGAATATCTGGTGGCGCTGATGCTTTTTGCCACCGGGCTTCAGAATGGGCTTACAGCAAGTATATCCAATTTTTCAGTGAAAACGACCCATCTTACGGGTACTACCACCGACCTTGGAATCCTGCTTTCCATGTTTACCCAGAAAAGATACAGAAAGAATGGAGAGCTGATCGGAAGGGCAAAACTGCTTATGAGCATCATGGCGGCCTATGTTTTGGGAGCTGTGTTCTCGGGGCTTACCTATTATTATCTTGAATTCAGGGTGTTTTATGTGATCAGTATCTGTCTTTTAGTGGTGATTGGTTATGATGCCTATAAGATTCATATAAGGCACTTTAATACCAAATACCGGTACAGCAGAATCTATAAAAAGCCTACTGTGCTGGCTTATCTGTACGACAAAGTCCACGGCACTCCCAAAAAGAAAGAAAAAAGAACACTTGCTTTTGATGAATAAACAATAAATAAATACATATCAAATTTTTTGTAAACTAGCTGTGAAGCACCCTTTTTCAATTATCGAAAAGGGGTGTTTTTTTTATTCAGGAGTTTCAGAGAAAAGAAGTTTAAATTTTTTCAACGCAAGTTTTATTATTGAAACCGTTCATTTAAAGGCTGCAAAGAAGAGAATCAATCAAAGATTGATTCGATTAAGCGGATACATTACCCTATAGCTTAATCAGTGGCGTAGCTACAGCCTTTGCTCTTCTCTAAATCATAAGTTCTCCAAATAAAACTTTGCGTTAAAAAATAACAGCCTTATTTACCCCATCATTCACCAACTTTTTTAAAACGATTGGAGCCATACAGTATAAGGAAATGTGATTAAAATGTTGATAATTAAATTTTAATTCACCGTTTTATTGTTTTAATTCCCGTTTCCATTGACTATTTTTGTAAGTTGATTATACGTTTTATGTCAGATATTATTCAGCTTTTACCGGATCATGTAGCCAACCAAATCGCGGCAGGAGAAGTGGTGCAGAGACCTGCGTCCATAGTGAAGGAACTTTTGGAGAATGCTATTGATGCAGGAGCATCCAAGATAGAATTGATTATCAGAGATGCCGGAAAAAACCTGATCCAGGTGGTGGATGACGGTAAAGGAATGTCTGAGACCGATGCCAGAATGGCGTTTGAAAGGCATGCTACGTCAAAGATCAAAGGAACAGAAGATATTTTTAAGATCGTTACAAAAGGATTTCGGGGCGAGGCATTGGCTTCTATCGCTGCAGTTTCTCAGGTTGAGCTGAGAACAAAGCAGAATGATGCCAAGATCGGTACGAATATCTATATTGAGGGCGGCGTTTTTCAGTTTCAGGACCCGATACAGACTGCCGACGGGTCTAATTTCCTGGTTAAGAACCTGTTTTACAATGTTCCGGCCAGAAGAAAGTTCCTTAAAAATAATAATGTTGAATTCAGGCATGTTATTGATGAATTCCAACGTGTTGCCCTGGCTCATGAAAACCTGGAATTTTCCCTGTTTCATGATGATGAGGCTGTTTTCAGATTAAGAAAAGGAAGCCAGATGCAGCGCATTGTGGATGTTTTCGGACGTAAACTGCAGCCACAGCTGATTCCCATTAAAGAAGATATTATCTGGTGTAAGCTTCACGGATTCGTTGCGAAGCCGGAAGGTGCTAAAAAATCCAGAGGCGAACAGTTTCTTTTTGTGAACGGAAGATATTTCAGGAGTCCGTATTTCAATAAAGCAGTTCAGGAAGCTTTCGAAGGGTTGCTTCTGCCGGGCTATGTGCCTACATTTTTCCTATATCTTGAAATGGATCCGGAAAAAATAGACGTGAATATCCACCCTCAGAAAACAGAGGTGAAATTTGAAGACGAGCACCTTATTTTTGCCCTTCTCCGTTCCACCATTAAAAGATCCCTGGGAATTTACAATGTTTCTCCGAGCCTTGATTTTGATAAAGATCCGGAAATGGATGCGATGATGAACAAACCCTTTCCGAGCAAAGGAAACGGTGGAGGTGGTGTGATCAAAATGCCTGAAATTATAGTAGACAAGGACTACAATCCGTTTATTGAAGAAAGAAATGTACGTCCCGAAGAGATCCAGAACCTGACGGAAATGTACCATCAGAATATTACAGCAGAGCCTTCAAAGATCAATTTATTTGAAGACGAAGATTTTGATGAAGACCTCATGAGACTGCCGAATGGCTACTGGCTGTTCAATAAAGGTGATGTAACCCTGATGCTGGATCTGGGAAGAATGCACAGGCTGATAGTTTCGGAAAATAATAAAACATCAAAAAAAGCCAATATTAACCCAAACAGCCACACGCTTCTGTTTTCACTGGAGTATCATATGAATGAAATAGAAAAGAATAAATACAATTCTTTCAAAAAATTTCTTCCTGAACTTGGGTTTGACATGAAAATTGCACATGAAAGCGTGCTGAGGATAGATGCACTTCCGGAAGGACTGAAAGAAACCCAGGCGATGAAGTTCCTGGAGAACCTTTTTGAGATCCTGGAATATAAAACCGAAGAAGAATTTATGCAGTTTTATCTTAATCAGTGGAATAAAATGCATTCAAAATCAAGGTTTGATTTTATCTATAAAAAAGATGCGGAGCAGGTGATCAAAGATTTTACAGCTTTAGGCTTTCCGGAATTTCTGCCGGATGGCAAAAGATGCTTTTATGAAGTTCCGTTTAATGATTTTAAAAACAAATTTTAAAAATGTTCAACAATATACCACCCATTACCAGGAATATTATCATTATCAATGTTATCGTATTCATTGGGACATATTTTCTTGGAAATCAGGTCATCGGCTATCTTGCCGGTTTTTATCCTTTTTCACCGTTTTTCCATTCATGGCAAGTTATTACTCACATGTTTATGCATGGAAGCATCATGCACATCCTGTTTAATATGCTGACCTTGTATAGCTTCGGGCCTATCCTGGAACAGACCTTAGGGGATAAAAAATATTTAATACTCTATTTTCTAAGTGGTTTAGGAGCATTTTTCCTTTTCAATTTATGGAATTTTGTTGAAGTACAACAGCTTACCAATGAACTGCAGCAACTCGGATTCAATGTCAACGCCTATCTTTCAGGTGCAAGTGTAGGATTTAGCGGAGACGCAGCATCAGTTCTTAAACAGAAAGAATTGTTGGAGAGTTTAAAAGGGATTGTGGCAACGCCTATGGTTGGTGCTTCCGGAGCTATCTTCGGAGTAGTGGCCGCTTTTGCAACCCTTTATCCTGATTCAAAAATCATGATGATGTTTATTCCGGTTCCGATCAAGGTAAAATACCTGATGCCGATTGTCATTGTGGTGTCCATATATCTGGGTGTTTCAGGAAACGGTGGTGGTATTGCCCATCTCGCCCATGTCGGAGGAGCATTAGTTGGCTGGATTCTTGCAAGGATCTGGAAGAAACATCTGTATAGATTCAATTAGAATATTTGTGAAAGTCTTCCGTCTTATTATATTAATCCTGCATGTAGGCGTTTTGTTCCTGCTGCTTTGTACCTTTATGAATGCTTATGTTCCGCCTAAAATATTTCCGTGGTTCAATCTGCTTTCTTTAGGCTTCCCTGTCCTTATTGCTATCTACGCCGTATTTACGCTTTTCTGGCTTTTCAGCTGGAAAAAAAGAACTTTTGTATTTATGCTGGCCGGTCTTATCTTTTTGAGCCCCGTACAAAGATGGGTGAATTTTTCTTCTGATAAAAAAGAAACAGCAGATCTGAAGATCATAACTTTTAATATCAAAGGAGGATTAATAGGAGCTTCTGATATTGAGAAATATCTGAACAATGCCAATGCAGATGTCGTTATGCTGCAGGAGGCCGGTAAAAAAGTTTCTGTTAATGGAATGAATGCAATTAATAATAATGGGATTCTTAAAGTCTTTTCAAAACATAAAATTATAGACTCCAAAGAATTGATCAAGAGCGATTATGAAAGTAATAATGCCTATGCTTCCCAGGCAGATATTGAAATTAGAGGTAAAATATACCGTTTTATCAATATTTATTTAGAGCCGTTTAAATTTGAAAAAGGGATGATCAAAATGGATGGGGTAAAAGAAGAGGATGAAAGAAAGCTGAAAAATATTGTTAAAAGACTTATTCCGGTTTTCAAAAAACATCAGGACCAGGTGGGAGCAATCAAAGAAGCTATTGATAATTCGCCTTATCCCGTGATGGTGACGGGAGACCTTAATTCTGTTCCCAATTCTTACGAATATTATCACTTATCTGAAGGGCTTGACGACGCTTTCGTAAAAGCGGGAAAAGGCAGCGCGACAAGCTTTCACGACTATAAATTTCCAATAAGAATAGATTATATTTTTACTTCGAAATCTATTCTGCCTGTTACCTATCAGGTAGACCGGACTATAAAGCTTTCAGATCATTATCCGGTGGTAGCCACATTTTCAATAAGCCGCTAATAATCATAAAATTAGTTAAAGTAACAGCCTTGGTAAGGTTTTTGATGAAAAAAATGTACCCTAGACCGTTACTTCATGAAGCTGAGTCAATTACTGCTGTTTATACATATTGCTGTTGCCGTGCTGCTCCTTTGCACATTAGGTAATGCATGGATTCCGCCTAATTTTTTAGGCAGTCTTAACCTTCTTTCCCTTGGGTTTCCGTATCTGATTTTAATATATGTCTTACTGACACTGGTCTGGATTTTTAAAAGAAAGAAAATAGCTATTGCTTTTGTAATGGGCGCGCTTCTTTTTTATAATCCGGTAAGACGATGGGTAAATTTTTCGCCTAAAACAGAAAACTTAAAGTCGATCAGAGATATTAAAGTTCTTACATTTAATGTAAAATACGGAGATTTTGGCTGGGACAAGGTGAAAAAGTACATTACAGATCAGGACGCAGATATTATTCTTGTTCAGGAAAAGGACACCAACAGAGCGATACAGCGTGATATGATAAAATATCCATCGGTTATTCTTAAAACAAAACATAAAATCCTAAGACAGGAACAGCTGATTGAAGATAAAGCAAGAGGAAACTCTTTCTATGCCGATGTAGATATTAACGGAAAGATCATAAGAGTGGTCACGGTTTATCTGGAGCCTTTCAGGCTGCACAAATCAATGCTTAAATTTGACGGTTTTGCAAAGGTAGGAGAGAAAATCACCGATCTCTTCTCTCATATGACGCCAACATTTAAAGCTCATGAGGACCAGATCAGAAAGATCAGAAAAGTAATCGATTTTTCACCTTATCCGGTTATTCTGGCGGGTGATTTTAATTCGGTGCCTAATTCCTATGAATATTATAACCTGGGAAAAGACCTGCAGGATGCCTTTGTTACAGTAGGAAATGGTGCTTCTACCAGCTTTCATGACTATAAAGTTCCGCTTAGGATCGATTATATCTTTACATCAAAATCGATCATTCCTTTAAGCTATAAAGTGGATCATGCTGTAAAATTATCGGATCATTATCCTGTAATTGCAGAATTTCTGCTAAATTAGTTCCATGAAAAATTTACTGTCTGCAGTTTTTATGGTATCATTGTTTTTAATGGCCTGCTCAAAGAAAGAAACTCCGGGTTTCGCTGCTGAGCAGAATATGAAAATTAACTATGATACGGCAGCGGTGGATTCATTCTCGCCGGGAGCAACATCAATAGATATTGTCCGCCAGATCAGAATGTCCTCACAGAAATATCAGGACTCTGTAAAACAGGCCGAAAAACTTCAGAAAGAGGAACAGAAGCTGAAAGAAGATCTTGAGAAAGAAAACAAGAAAAAGCAGGAAGAGGACAAAAAAAAGACCGAAGAAGAGAAGAAAAAGAAAACGGCTGACAACCCACCAGCCAACGGAACAAAAACAGAATAATACATTTAAAAAAATATACAATTATGAAAAAACAAATTTTAGCAGCAGCTGCAGTGGCAGTACTTGCTGTATCATGCTCAAAATCAACGACTAAAACAGAACAGGTTGAAAGTGCGGACGGATCAGTAACAACGACTACAACTACAGTTTCAGAAACACCTACTGCTGTTATAGATACCGCTAAAATAGATAAGGCTAAAGAAAATGTTAAGACTAAAGTGGATGCAGCCGGAAATAAGATAGACGATGCTGCCCAAAAAGCTAAAGAAGACATTAATAAGGCCGGAAAAGATATCAAAGCGGGAGCTAAAGAAGTGGGCCAGGATGTAAAAGATGCTGCTGCAAAAGGAGCCGCTAAAGTAGAAGAAGGAGCAAAAAAGCTGAAGGAAGACCTGAATAAATAATGAAATACTAAATAAAGAAAAACGCAGTCAAATATTTTGGCTGCGTTTTTTATGCGGTATATTCTTTAAAAAGATGGTAGTAGTAAGTTATTGTTCAAATGAAGCCCAAATAGAAAAATAACTTTATATTTCTATTTATTAAGCTCCAGCAAAGGATCTATATATTCCCTGTCGTTGCTTAGTCTCGGGACTTTATTCTGGCCGCCGAGTTTTCCTTTAGACTGTAGCCAGTGGTAGAAAAGATTAGGTTTTGCACTGTGAACAATTGGTCTTTTCAGCGTCAGGTTATTGTATCTTTTGGCTTCATAATCGGAATTGATCGTTTTTAGATGATGATCAAAAGCATCGGTAAAACGTTCCAGATCATCCGGATGCCGGCTGAATTCGAAGATCCATTCATGGGCGCCGCTTTCATTTTCTTTCATGAAAACAGGAGCTCCTGTAAAATCGGTGATGCTTGCTCCGGTAACTTCACAGGCTTTGGACAGGGCAGATTCTACATTCGTGATCATAAGCTCTTCTCCGAATGCGTTGATATAATGTTTGGTTCTCCCCGTAATTTTTATTCTGAAAGGATTGGTTGAGGTAAACACAACGGTATCGCCAATCAGGTATCTCCACAGGCCTCCGTTGGTAGTGATCACCATGGCATAGTTTTTCCCGACTTCAACATCTTCCAGGCTTACAACTTTCGGATTGGAAAAATGAAACTGGTCCATCGGGATGAACTCGTAAAAAATACCGTAATCCAGCATCAGCAGCATCTCATCGCTGTCAGATCTGTCCTGTATCCCGAAGAAGCCTTCGGAAGCATTGTAAATTTCGTAGTAATTGATCTTTTTCCCGATGATCTGCCTGTACTGATCCTTGTAGGGCTTGAAACTGATTCCACCGTGAAAAAAGACCTCTAAATTAGGCCACAGTTCAGAAATATTTCTGCTGTCCGTCTCTTTTAAAACTCTTTGGAGCAGAACCATCATCCAGCTGGGTACTCCAAGGATACTTCCTACATCTTCATTTTTTACTTCTGAAGTGATCGCTTTAAGTTTGCTTTCCCATTCAGACATCAGGGAAACCTTTTTACTGGGCGTTGTGGTGATCTCCACCCAAAAAGGAAGATTGTCAATTAAAATAGCAGAAAGATCGCCGAATTTGGTATTAAAGTCCGCATGTAGCTCAGAGCTTCCTCCTAAACGCAGGTTCTTATTGGTGAACAGCTGGTTTTCCGGATGATTGTTGGCATAGATAGAAACCATGTCCTTTCCTGCCTTCATATGGCAATATTCCAGGCTTTCTGCAGAAATTGGGATAAATTTGCTCTTTGCATTTGTAGTTCCCGATGATTTTGCAAAATGTTTGATGTATCCCGGCCAGCTTACATCCTTATGGCCCTGTCTTGCTTTCTCAATATAAGGTTCAAAATCTTCATAAGTAACGATCGGAACCTTGTTTTTAAAGTCCTGATAGCTCGAAATTGAATTAAAGCCGTATGTCTTGCCGTATTCAGTGTCTTCTGCATGAAACAGCTGCGAAAAGAGTATACCTTTCTGGGTTTCAATGGGATGATCCATGAAATTCTGAATCTGATCAATCCTTTGGCGGATAAACCAATTGACGACAGTATTGAAAAGTGCCTTTGTTGCCATTCCAACAAATATAATAATATTTGGATTTTTAGAGAATTTTTATCGTGTTAAATAAAAAAACCGCTACAAATTATGTAACGGTTCAGTATTTAGATTTATTATTTCTTAGCAATACTCATCAAAAGCTGCCTGAAGATTGGCTGCGATTGCGCCTGCAGGGTTTCCTTCGATGTGATGTCTTTCCAGCATGTGAACTAGTTCACCATCCTTGAAAAGAGCTACACATGGTGAGCTTGGAGGGAATGGAGCGAGGTGTTTTCTTGCTTCTGCTACAGCTTCCGTATCAAATCCTGCAAAAACAGTCGTTAAATGATCCGGTTTTTTATCTCCTGTCAAAGAATATACAACTCCCGGTCTTGCTGCACCTGCTGCACATCCGCATACCGAATTAATTACCAATAGAGTAGTTCCCGGCTGTTTTAAAGCCTCTTCTACCTGCGCTGGAGATGTTAAATCTTCGAAACCTTTATCTGTAAGTTCTGCCTTCATAGGCATCACTAAATCTGTTGGATACATATATTTTGTTTTTATCGGTACAAAGTTAAACAATTCTTTGCGTCTGGTCAATATATAAAAACTATCAACGCTTTAGTCATAAAAAATTAATACAATATTAATATTTCAATAATATTGAAAAAAACATGAAATAAAATTATGAATAACGACAAATATTTATTAAATTTGAAATGATTCTGAAAACAACTGACCATGAAAAAAACATTTACTGCTTTCCCTCGAGCTCACAAATTATTTAATACGACCTGATTTCAGGAGTTATGTGAGAATCTATTCAGTTTTTGAATGATGATAAACTGAATTAATAGTATGAATATCCAAAAATGAATCCCGGAGCGCCAGCGCTCCGGGATTCTTTAATCAAATCGATATGCAAAGGTTGGATATCCTTGTTGTTTTGAGATGCGTGTTACGAGAAACAAGTTTTTACAATAAAAACCCAGAAGCCCGAAACCCGTAACTCTAAGAAAGAAGCTTTTTAGCCATTTCGGAGATACTTTTCCCGTCTGACTTTCCTGCTAATGCTTTTGAAGCGGCACCCATCACCTTTCCTAAGTCTTTGGCAGACTCGGCTCCGGTTTGGGCAATAATATTCTTAATTTCTGTTTCAAGTTCCTCCGGACTGAGCTGTTCAGGAAGAAACTTCTCAATTACTTTCATTTGAGCTTCTTCTACTTCCGCAAGGTCATTTCTTCCCTGTGCCGCGAACTGCTCGAAAGAATCCTTACGCTGCTTGATCATTCTCTGCAGGATAGCAATTTCCTGTTCCGCAGAAACTTCAACGCCTCTCGCTTCAGTCTGTAGATTTAAAATTTGAGCTTTTACAGCTCTCAGAGAGTCCAGAGCAACCCTGTCTTTTTCTCTCATAGCTGTTTTAATCGCTTCGCTTATAGTATTTTCTAAACTCATGGTTTTTGCTTTAAGCTTTAGGCAATAAGCAATAAGCTTTTAAACAGACATCCACAATGGTGGCCTATAGCTTACGGCTTATTGCTTATAGCAGTTAATCTACATCTTTATTTAAAAATCTGTTTTCTCTTACCTGCATGGATCCGTTGTTATCAGAAAGATACGTGTTGATATTCTGGTCGGATGCATTGGTTCCGTCGATGGCGATATTCTTTCTCTTGAAAGCAGGAACAGATTCGAATTCGCTTGTGCTGTCAAAACTTTGATAGCGTGAATTGAATTCTTTTAATTTATTTCTTCTCTCTGAAATTCTTTCCTGATCAACCGCTTTATTCACAAAGGTGAATTCTGACTCAGCTGGTTTTGGCGTTTCAATTTCTGTTTTTTCTTCAAAAGCTGGTTTTGTTTCAGCTTTTGGTTCTTCCTGTCTTGTCTGGAAGATAGCTTCAACTGCCTGAACTGGAATTTCTGTTACAGCACTGGCAGGAGCTGTAAACTCTGCTTTTGGCTGACCGAAATCTGTTTTAGGTTCATTGGATGAAGGCTGATTGTTGACAAAGAAACTGAACTCAACAGGCTTTTCATCTGAGAAAGCACGGGTTGCAGGTGTAGATGGAGTTTCATCTTTTCTGGCATCAAAATCAAACTTAAAAGATTCAATTTCCAGATCATTGGGATCTTCTCCTTCTTCGTCATCATGAGAGAACAGGCTGTAAGACTCTTCTTCTGCTTCACGTTCATTTCTCCAGCTATTCTGTGTATCTTCCTCTTTATCAAAGAATTTTATATCTGTCTTAATTTCTTCTTCTTTAATAATCATTTTTTTTTCAGAAGAAGTCATACCGAACTGAGGAGAGTCATTGTCTTCGTCATCCAGTCTGAACGTATGCTTTCCTCCGAAATCACGTGTTGTTTCAGAAGTAGCATCTCTTTCTTCTCTTGTTTTAAAAGGAGAGGCTTTCGGAGTCTCTAAACTGTCGTTAAGGCTAATTCTGATCTTTTCAGTAGGTCCGGCAAATCTTTTGCTGTCATTTGAAAAACCTGTAGCGATAACAAGAACGCTTACAGAATCTCCCAATTCCTCATCAGCACCTACCCCAAAGATAATATCAGCGGTATTTCCGGCTTCTTTCTGGATATGGTCCATAATTACCCCGATTTCATCCATGGTTACTTCTTCTGCACCACTTCTGATCAGAAGAAGGACATTTTTAGCCCCAGTGATCTTGTTGTCATTCAACAACGGAGAATCCAACGCTTTTTTAACAGCTTCTTCTGCTTTGTTTTCTCCTGAAGCGATACCTGTAGACATCAAAGCCGTACCGGAGTTCTGAAGGACAGATTTAGCATCTCTAAAGTCAATGTTTACATCAAAATAACCGGTAATAACCTCTGCCATTCCTTTTGCGGCATTGGTTAAAACTTCATCGGCTTTTGAGAATCCCTGTTTGAAGCCAAGGTTTCCGAATTGCTGTCTTAATTTATCATTATTGATCACAATCAGTGAGTCAACATTATTTCTTAGCTTTTCAAGACCTATTTCGGCCTGTTCAAGTCTTCTTTTACCTTCAAAGCTGAAAGGAACTGTAACAATACCTACCGTTAGAATTCCCATATCTTTGGCTACTTTGGCAATAACCGGGGCAGCTCCGGTACCGGTACCACCGCCCATTCCGGCTGTAATGAAAACCATTTTGGTATTCTGGCCCATGGATGCCTTGATCTCTTCGATGCTTTCAATAGCGGATTTTTCCCCTACTTCAGGATCTGCTCCGGCGCCAAGACCTTCTGTGATGGTAGTCCCCAGCTGTACTTTGTTGGCAACAGGGTTATTGTCTAAAGTCTGGGCATCGGTATTACAGACTACGAAATCTACTCCGTAAATACCTTTCTCGTACATGTGCTTCAGGGCGTTGTTTCCGCCGCCGCCTACACCGATTACTTTTATGATGGATGAATTTCCTTTTGGCAAATCAAATGAAAATCCTTGTGTACCTATATTTTCCATAACTATGCTTTTTATAATTGATGATTGACGAATGATAACTGATGAGTGATAAATGGCGCGGGCAATAAGCTGTGCATTTTATTTATCAATTATCAATGATCTTCTATCATTTATATTTTACTCTACTTCTTCAAAGAATTTTTTAACTTTTTCCATAAGGGACTGCCCGAAAGTCAGTTTCGCCCTTCTGTTTTCCTGCTGTTCGCTCACAATGGATTGCTCCTGAATTATTGCTGTCGGCTGAGTGTGCTGAACGGTTTCCGTCTGTGCCGGAGCCGTTTCTGCTTTAGCAACTTCTTGCTGAACAGGCTCTTCTGTTTCTGATCCCTGCTTTTTGTCCCGGATCTTTAAACTTTCCATCAGCAAGCCGATTGATGTAGCAAATTCCGGGCCTTTCAGGTACTGGTTTTTATCATTGGCAATATATTCGTTTGCAAAACCGATTCTGCTGTCAAAACCTGTTGTATAATTGGCAAGCTGACGAAGATGCTTTAAGTTGGATCCGCCTCCCGTAAGGACAATCCCTGCAATCAGCTTTTTCTTTTGCTCAAATGCCCCGTAAGCTTTTAATTCTGTATTTACCATTTCCAGGATCTCTTCCACTCTGGCGTTGATGATCTGTGCGAGGGTTTTAAGAGAGATTTCCTTATCCGGTCTTCCATGAAGACCAGGAATAGTGACAAATGTACTGTCTTTTTCTAATTCCGGAACAGCAGAACCGAATTTTACTTTCAATTGTTCTGCATGTTTTTCTATAATGGAACATCCTTCTTTGATATCTTCGGTAATAATTCCTCCTCCGTAAGGGATTACGCAGGTATGACGGATGATATTATCCTTGAAGATGGCAATATCTGTAGTACCACCTCCGATGTCTACAATAGCAACACCAGCTTCTTTTTCTTCTTTGGTTAATACGGCTTCTGAAGATGCCAGAGGCTCCAGGGTAAGGGCTTCCATTTCAAGACCGGCCTCTCTTACACATCTTGCGATGTTTCTGATGCTGCCCATTTGTCCTACTACCACGTGGAAATTAGCTTCTAAGCGTTTTCCGTGCATTCCTACCGGCTCCTGAATTTCACCTTCGGAATCCACTTTATATTCCTGTGGAAGAACATGGATAATTTCTTCTCCGGGAAGCATAACAAGCTTTTTTACCTGATCTTTCAGTGCTTCGATGTCGTCGTCTGTAATAAATTTATCCGGATGCTCACGCATGATATAGTCGGAATGCTGCAGAGAACGGATGTGTTTTCCTGCAATACCTACTGTCACTTTACGGATAGGAACTCCTGCGCTGGACTGTGCTTCAGAAACGGCTGCCTTGATTGAATTAATGGTTTGTGAGATGTTATTCACAATTCCTTTATGAACTCCAAGACTTTTGGCCTTTCCAACCCCGAGAACTTCTATCTTCCCGTGCGCATTCCTCCTTCCGACAATCGCGACAATCTTCGTTGTCCCGATGTCCAGACCTACTGAATACTCTTGATTTTCCATTTTATGTCGATTTGATTTTTTTTCTACTTTTTTCCTTGTTTTCAACCGGGGCTTATTCCGGTTTTTATGCTAAATTGTCCATCAGGACTTTTTTACTCTATTTTTACTTTTGCCTTAGGCTTTGTAGCGGCTGGCTTTTTCTCTGGCTTTTTAGTTTCCTTTGGTTTGACTGTAGTTTTTGGCTTTGCTTTTTCCTTCGGTTTAACTGAAGATGTTTTTGTTTTCTTTGTTTCTGCAGGTTTAGGCAGAAGGTCAGGCTTTTTAACTGCTGCCAGGGCCGGAGCCTTCGCCAGTTCCATATTTCCGGCTTTCAGAATACTGTCGTTTTCTTTGAAATAAGGATTTAAGGTGGTTACAATCTGGTTCTGGTATTTTACAGAAACCATGCTGTACTTTTGGGGATCCTGGAAAACCAGATATTTTTCTACAAAGGTTTTCAGACCTTTTACTTTAAATTCAATATTATCCAGATCTCCTATTTCCACTTTATAATTTCCATCACTGGTCAGAAGGTTATAATCTTCTTTGCTTTTTGAGATCCCGATAAAGAATTTTTTACTGAAATCATCTTTATCAATTTTCTCAACCAGTTCGGCCAGTTTCTGATACTCTTCCGGTTTTACATTTCCTGTTACCAGCATGCATGGATGCGAGTAGGTTTTGGAAATGGGGAATTCGGTCCCTTTTTCATCAACATAAAAGTCTCTTCCTTCTTTATTCAATCTGAAAACAGGAACTCTCTGCTTGATGTCGAGGTACAGTTTTCCGTTTAAGTTTAAATAGACATTGGCACTGTCTACGGCCGGAAGTGAATTGATCTTCTTTTCAAGTGTCGGAATATTCAGGTCTCCTACTTTTCCGGAAGGGTTTTCTTTTTTTACAATTTCCCGGATGTCTTTTTCATCAATGAAGTATACGGGTGTTTTTTCGTTCATTTTTACAGAAATCTTATTGTCCGTAATCTTCTGGCCGCTGAATCTCTTCAATGAGAAACTCAGCAGTAATCCGAGGATGATCACCGTGACAGCAATTTTTAATATTCTGTATTTATTTTTCATATATTTTGTACAATGTAAAAAGTACAGTGTACTATTGTATTTTAATGAGTTACTTTATTAAATGGTTTCTGTACATTAATACTTTTTACATTTTACTTTGTACAGAAGAATTTATCCATTCACAAATAGGATCATACAGGGTATCAATATTTCCTGCGCCTACGGTGAGAAGGATATCAAAATCTTTTTCTTTTATTTTTTCAAAAGCACCGGATAGGTCCGATCTTTCTTTTTTATCTAAATTAACTTTTTCCAGCAGCCAGCCAGAAGTTATTCCTTCAAAATTCTCCTGAAGCTCTCTTGCAGGGTAAATATCGAGGAGGATAAGTTCATCTGCTTTCTCTAAACTTTCTGCAAATCCGTCAGCGAAATCTCTTGTTCTGCTGAAAAGATGCGGCTGAAAAACGACCAAGAGTTTCTTATCCGGGTAAAATGTTCTGATTGAGCTTACTACCGCATTGATTTCCGTTGGGTGGTGGGCATAATCATCGATGTAAATTTTACCATTTGAATAAATATGCTTTGTATATCTTCTTTTAATTCCTTTAAAATTGGCAATAGCCTTTTTCAGCGTTTCAAAATCTACGCCTAAATTGTGAAGGATTGCCAGTGCTGCTGTAGCGTTTTCCACATTATGGATTCCCGGGATTTCCCACACGAAATCTTTAATGGTTTCAGAAGGGGTATGGAAATCAAAATAGATCTTATCGTGTTCCATTCGCAGATTGTCTGAATAATAATCTGCCACCTCATTAACAGCATAGGTTTTATGCTCTCTGCCAACATCCAGTCCTTTTCTTACAAAAAGCTGTCTGTCGTTCGGAACAAGGGCTGCAAACTGTTTGAAACCTTCTTCAATATGGCTTTTATCCCCATAAATATCCAGGTGATCCGCATCGGTTGAGGTTATTACGGCCCAGTCAGGCGATAAGTTCAGAAAGCTTCTGTCATATTCATCTGCTTCTACTACAGAATATTGCGTACCGTTATATAAAAAATTTGATCTGAAATTCTCGGAAATACCTCCTAAAAAGCATGAAAACGGAAGATCGGCCTCTTTACACAGGTGTGAAACCAAAGTAGAGGTTGTTGTCTTTCCATGGGTTCCTGCTACAGCAATACAATCTGTATTTTCTGTGATCAGGCCCAGAACTTTAGCACGTTTTAAAACCTGAAACTGCTTCTGGTTAAAATAATCTAATATTCTCAATATTTTAATGGCGGGAGTATAGATTACCAGAGTGTTTTCTGGTTGAAGCGCAGTTATTCTTTCGTCAATAAGATCTTCAAAAACAATATCAATTCCTTCTTTCATCAACTGGTCTGTAAGCTTGGTATTCGTTTTGTCGTAACCCAGCACTTTTTTACCGGAAGCATTGAAATAGCGTGCCAAAGCACTCATTCCGATACCTCCGATTCCTACGAAGTAATAATTTTGATATGTTTCTAAAATTTTCATTCCTTTTGTATTAATGTATTTTGTAAAATGTATTCATGTATAATACATTTTACATTGTACTTTTTACAGTTTTAAATATCTCGTCTACAATTTCCTTTGCTGCATTAGGTTTGGCAAAATATTCCAGATTCCGAGACATTTCACCTCTTACATTCTCACTGCTGCAGATCTCTTCCAGTGTATTCCAGAATTTTTCCTGCATTTCAGAATCTTTTACCATTCTGGCAGCGTTTTTATCTACCAGATTCATAGCATTTTTGGTCTGGTGGTCTTCCGCTGCAAATGGGAAAGGTACCAGAAGAACCGGCTTTTTAGCTACTGCCAGCTCTGAAATGGCAATGGCTCCGGCTCTTGAAACAATGATATCAGCGGCAGAGTAGGCCAGTTCCATATCTTTGATGAATTCCAGGATCTGGATGTTTCTGCTGTCGGTATCTTTTGTTTCCTCTATAATATCTTTATAATCAAGCTTTCCTGTCTGCCAGATCAGCTGATAATCTTTTGTGATTACTTCATTTAAATGGGATCTCCACGCATTGTTCAGTGTTCTGGATCCTAAAGAACCACCTACTGAAAGGATGGTAAGCTTATCTTTGCTCAGCCCCATTTTTTCTTTTGCCAGAGTGGTCTCCGTCATTCCTGTAATGATATTCTCACGAATAGGGTTACCCAGGAATTTTATTTTTTCAGAAGGAAAGCCTTCCACTTTTGGATAAGCTGTGAAAACTGCTTTAGCTTTCTTACTTAAGATTTTGTTGGTTACCCCTGCGTGAGCGTTCTGCTCCTGAATAAAGATTGGAATTCCCAGCTTGCTGGCCTCATATAAAGCCGGTCCGCTTGCAAATCCCCCTGTCCCCACTGCAAAATCGGGTGAAAAATTCTTAATGATCTTTTTCGATTTAGATAAGCTTTTCAAAATTTTGAAAGGCAGTCCTAAATTTGATAACATATTTCCTCTGTCGATTCCGGCGATATCAATGCCCTCGATTTTATAACCTGCCTGCGGAACTTTTTCCATTTCCATTTTTCCGTTGGCTCCTATGAACAAAAATTCTGTATCAGGAAATCTCTTTTTGATCTCATCTGCAATGGCGATTGCCGGGAAGATATGTCCTCCTGTTCCGCCGCCGGATAATACTACTTTCAGTTTTTTGTTCATTTTTATTATCTTATTGATACCGGTTATTTTGTATTAAGCGATATCATTAATTTCTGCTACACTCTGTTTTTTGCCCATTCCTTCTTCATCATATATCTGGATTCTTGAGCTTATATTTAAAATAATTCCAAGCTGGAGATAGGTGACCAGCATGGAAGTTCCCCCATAACTTATCAATGGTAATGGCTGTCCCGTTACCGGGATCAGATTAACGGCTACTGCAATGTTGACAGAAAGCTGTATGAAGATCATTACCCCGAGACTGAGCACGAGCAGCGACCCGAAAAAGGCGGGCATTTTGCTGGCAATCATTACGATCCGGATCATCATGATAAGATACAGACATATCAGGAAAGCGGCTCCGATCAGTCCGTATTCTTCTACGATCACGGCAAAAATAAAGTCGGAGGCGGACTGTGGAAGCATTTGCTTCAATGCACTTTTTCCAGGTCCCATTCCGGTAATCCCGCCATGGACAATCGCGGCCTTGGCCTGCATTACCTGATAGTTTTTAGCTTTTACGCTTTCATCATCTACATCGGCTGTTTTCGCTTTGCTGGATGTGAATGTTTCGATACGGCTCATCCAGGTATGCACACGGTTTCCACCGATGAGGTTGGTGTTTAATGCAATAATCAGAAACAGGACAATGGCTACAAATGAGGAAGAGATGAAGCCTGCAATGTATTTCCAGTGAAGCTGCCCGATGATGAGGACAATCACAGAAACCATCAGGATCATCAATGCCGTAGAACCGTTGTCTTTTGCTACCAGCACAAATACCAGAAGGATTGGCCCGAAGATATACATTATGTTCTCTATAGGAAGTCTTTCCCGGGTTATTTTCTTGGTCAGATATCTGCATAGATAAATGATAAGCATTAAAAACGCAAATGACGAAGGCTGGAATGAGATGGGTGTTCCCGGGATTTTCAGCCATCTCGAAGCACTGGCCCCGTCAATGGTTTGTCCCGTAAACATGGTAACAACGAGCAGAATAATCATTAAGCCGAGCAGGATACTGCTGAGCTTTCCAATGTACTCATATTTCACCATTCCAACTACTCTCATGATCACTAGGCCCAGAACTACAAAGAACATATGCTTGATCACGTGACCGGTTGTGGTCCCGTTATTAACGATATATTCCAGATTTGAACTTGCAGAATATACCGGGAAAATAGAGAAAATGGAGATCACAAGGATGACCATCCAAAGTACTTTATCGCCCTTTAGCAATTCAATTCTGTTTTCTGTATTCTGTTCGTCCATGTTATTGAATGAAAAATGAAAAATTAATAATGAAGATTTTCAAAAATTATTAACTATTCATTCTTAACTATTAATTTTTTAATACCTGCTCTTTAAATTGTTTTCCTCTGTCTTCATAGCTTTTGAAGAGGTCAAAACTTGCGCAGCATGGGGAAAGCAGAACGGTATCTCCGCTCTTTGCCAGTGATTTCGATATTTTCACAGCTTCTTCCATGCTTGAAGTATCATAGATGAATTCTTTTTTGTCTTTAAAGAAGTCTATGATCTTCGTATTGTCTATTCCCAAGCAGACAATTGCTTTTACTTTTCTTTTAACGAGGTCCTCAATTTCTGAGTAATCATTTCCTTTATCCAATCCTCCTACGATCCAAACTGTTGGAGTTTTCATGCTTTCTAAGGCATAATAGGTGGCATTTACATTCGTTGCCTTGCTGTCGTTGATGTATTTCACACCATTGGCTTCTGTTACGAATTCAAGCCTGTGTTCTACTGCCTGGAAAGTCATTAATGAGTTTCTGATGCTTTCGTTATTGATTTCCAATATTTTACCGGCTATTGACGCGGCCAGACTATTGGCTACATTGTGGTTTCCAAGAAGGGAAAGCTTGTCAATTTTCATTGAGAATTCGTCCTTCATTTTCACCACGATTTCATCATCATTAATAAAACCTCCTTCGGCCAGTTTTTCTTTTGTGGAAAAGGGGATCATTTTTGCTTTTATTTCCAGCTTTTCAAGAATGGTTTTACTCATTTCATCATCTTTGTTATAGATAAAGAAATTATCATTTTCCTGGTTTTCCGCGATTCTGAATTTAGCTAAAGCATACTCTTCATAATTGTAGTTGTACTGGTCCAGGTGATCCTGAGAAAGATTCAACAGCAAGGAAATATAAGGTCTGAAGTTCTGGATGTCATCCAATTGGAAAGAGCTTACTTCCAGAACATAATATTCATGGTTTTCATCGGCCACCTGTTTTGCAAAGCTGTATCCTATGTTTCCTCCCAGTCCTACATTCAGTCCGTCATTTTTCAGGATGTAGTAGATCAGGGAAGTTGTTGTTGTTTTTCCGTTGCTTCCTGTAATGGCAATAATTTTGGCGTCGGTAAATTCTGAGGCAAATTCAATTTCAGAGGAAAGTCTTATTCCTTTTTCGTGAATTTTGTGAACGATCTCTGCCTTTTTGGGAATCCCCGGGCTTTTCACAATCCAGTCGGCATTTAAAATTCTTTCTTCGTTGTGGTTTCCTTCTTCAAATTCAATTTCATTATCGGCTAAAAACTGCTTATAGTTATCCTTAATAGCTCCTTTGTCTGAAAGAAAAACCTCCAGACCTTGTTTTTTTGCTAAATAAGCAGCTCCGCATCCGCTCTCTCCACCTCCTAAAACAACTATTTTCATATCTATTTTGATTTAATGATTGAAAGATTTAAAGGATTCAAAAATTTTTAAATACTTAAATTTTTCAATATTTAAATGATTGGTTATCTCATTTTTAATGTGATCAGACATACAATAGCCAGCATTACACCAATGATGATCATTCTGTTCACGATCTTACTCTCATGGAATCCTCCTTTCTGATAATGGTGATGTAATGGTGACATTCTAAAAAATCTATTGTTTTGAGCATATTCCAGCCCATATTTTCTTTTTCTGTATTTGAAAACGATAACCTGCAGCATGACAGATATATTTTCAATAAGGAAGATCCCGCATAAAACCGGAATCAGAAGTTCTTTTCTTAAAATGATGGCTAAAACTGCAATCACGCCTCCAAGCATCAGACTTCCTGTATCGCCCATAAAAACCTGGGCCGGATAGGTGTTGTACCAAAAGAACCCGATCACGGCACCTACCATGGCTACTGCAAAAATGGTGGTTTCACCCATATTCGGGAGGAACATGATATTGAGGTAGTCTGCAAAAATAATGTTCCCGGAAAGGTAGGCGAATAAGGCGAGGGTGAGCAGTATGATGGCGCTGGTCCCTGCTGCAAGCCCGTCTATTCCGTCTGTAATATTGGCTCCGTTTGATACGGCGGTTACAATGAAAATAACGATTGGGATAAAGACAATCCATGCCCACTCATGGGCATCTTTATCATTCATCCAGAACAGGATTCCGCTGTAATCGAACTCATTGTTTTTAGCAAACGGAACAGTAGAAACGGTGATCTTTTCTGTTGGCATAAAGTTCTGCTCTACATTGTTTCGGTTCACCACTTTTGCATCCGCATATTTTCTTTTAACGGTAATATCCGGATGGAAATACATTGTAATCCCGACAATCAGCCCTAATCCGACCTGGCCTACAATTTTAAATTTACCGCTCAGGCCGTCTTTGTTTTTCTTTATTTTCTTTAAATAATCATCTACAAAACCTATAGCACCCATCCATAACATGGAAACCAAAAGCAGAACAATGTACACATTGGTAATCCTCGTAAAAAGGAGAACCGGAATAATTGTTGCGATAATAATGATCAGGCCTCCCATGGTAGGAGTCCCTTCTTTCTGCTTTTGTCCGTCCAATCCAAGGTCACGTACCAATTCACCCATCTGTTTTGACCTCAGATAATTGATGATTCTCTTTCCATAAACCAGGGCAATGATGAGAGAAAACAGCACAGCGATACCTGCCCGAAAGGAAATGTATTTAAGCATTCCCAGTCCCGGTATGTGGATTCCCTGACTGGTTAGATATTCGTATAGATAGTATAGCATGTCTTTTCTTTAATTTAAAAATTTAATTTATTTAAAGATTTAAGGAAGAGGTCTCTCCATATTTTCACTTAAATACTTAATAAAGTTTGAAATATTAGAAGAAACTTCCCGTGAAAGATTAATAATTTCTTCTGCTTTATTTTCATCTCCTAATTTTAATCTTTTACTCACAATTATCATACTTCTAACTTCGGCACAACTGCCTTTTGCAATTTTTAAATATTTAATAAATTGTCTGTTATTATTATATTCTGAGCCTTCTGCAATATTGTTGGATATTGAAATTCCGGCTCTTTTTATTTGGTTACTAAATTCAAATTCTCTTTCTAAATTTTCACTTTTGAGAAATAAATAAACTTTTTCAATTAAATCTAAGCTCTTGATGTAAACCGGGAAATTTTCAAAATTTTTAGTCATCATCAAATTTTTTAATCTTTAAATAAATTGAATCTTTTAATCTTATTTTTATTTACTCATTAACTTCCAAAGCTCATTTATCGTTTCCTTGTCGTCAAAATGATGTTTCAAACCATTAATGTCCTGATAGGTTTCGTGGCCTTTTCCGGCTACTAAAACAATATCTCTTGGCTCTGCAAATCTGATTGCCATTTTTATGGCCTCTCTTCTGTCCGGAATTGAAGTGTATTTGCCGAAGTTTTGAGGCTCAACCCCTGCTTCAATTTCTTTGATGATCTGCGCGGGATCTTCTGTTCTCGGATTATCTGAGGTAATGATTGCCAGCGTTGATTTTTTGGAGGCTATATTTCCCATTTCAGGCCTCTTGGAATGATCTCTGTCGCCTCCGCATCCGAAAACGGTGATCAGCCTTTCATTCTTTGTTCTGATATCATTGATGCTGTCCAGAATGTTTTCTAAAGCATCCGGAGTGTGGGCATAATCTACGATGAAGAAAATCCCTCCGTCTGACTTGAATGTTTCAAACCTTCCTGAAACTCTTTTCAGCTTGCTGATTGCCTGCAAAATTTCATCCTGCTCAAAACCAAGTTCGGAAGCAATTCCGAAAACCAGCAGCAGATTATAAATATTAAATTTTCCCGTCAGCGTAGTCCAGAACTCTTTTCCATTGAAGTTCAGCAGCATGCCATTGAAATCAATTTCTAAAGATTTACCATGGTAATCAGCCATTGTTTTAAGGGCATAAGACTTCTTCTTTGCTTTTGTGTTCTGAAGCATTACCATGCCGTTTTTGTCATCTACATTTGTAAT
Source organism: Chryseobacterium sp. UF-81 (assembly GCF_058245105.1). Taxonomy (NCBI): domain Bacteria; kingdom Pseudomonadati; phylum Bacteroidota; class Flavobacteriia; order Flavobacteriales; family Weeksellaceae; genus Chryseobacterium; species Chryseobacterium sp. UF-81. The sequence goes on from NZ_JBSIBX010000003.1 coordinate 117,423, forward strand.
GGCAACAGCAGTATCTTCTAGCCCGTCAAAAAATCTTTTCTTTGTTTTCAGATATTCGTCGAACGTTTTATGATAATCCAAATGATCGTGGGTAAGGTTCGTGAAACCAGCGGCTTTAAAATGTAAGCCTTCAATTCTGTTTTGGGCAATTCCGTGAGAACTTACTTCCATGAAAGCAAATTCGCAACCTTCTTCAACTGCCTGTGCTAAAATTTTATTGATGGTAATCACATCCGGAGTGGTATGTGTTGCCGGAATAATTTTTTCGCCGACTCTGATTTCCACTGTAGAAAGTAATGCAGAATCGTACCCCAGATTTTTGAATACATCAAAAAGAAGGGTAGACACGGATGTTTTTCCGTTGGTTCCTGTCACTCCAATCAGCTTAAGCTTCTGCGATGGGTTTCCGTAAAAGTTAGATGCCAGATGTCCCAATGCTTTAGACGAATCTTTCACCTTAACGTAGGTTACGTTTTTATCTATTGCTTCAGGGAATTCTTCGCACACAACAGCTTTTGCACCTTTTTCAACAGATGATGCAATGTATGAATGTCCATCCGCAACGGTTCCTCTCACTGCTACATAGAGCGAGCCTTCCGTAATCTTTCTGCTGTCGAAGGCCAATTCCGTAATCTCACGGCTGTCATCACCGTAAATTTCTAAAACTGGAATTCTTTTTAATAATTCTGCTATTATCATTTTATATCTGACAGGAATTTTTCCTATCCTTTTATTAATAGTCCTTTTGAGACTTGTTTCTCTTACTTTAATTCTGCAGAGACAAATAGATTCTCTGGTTCTTGCTGATTATTGTGCCTTCCAGCGGAAATTGTTCTTTAATTCGTCCAACTCCTTTATAATCAACCCTATATCCTAAATTTTCAAGTTGGGGGATGATGTTTTTGCCTATCAGTCCAACTACGCTTGGCATCTGCTTGTTATTTACTGCTATTTTTACATTGGGCTCAACCATTTTACTGAGGTTTACCTTTCTGTCAACCAGCATTTCTTTTTCAATATTCTGAGGAGTTTTCAGGAATGTTTTTCCTGCAATTTCTTTAAATACCGGCGCTGAAACGGATCCGCCATAAAACCCTTTTGCAGTATTGGGTTCACTGATCATCACATAACAGGTGTATTTCGGTTGATCTGCAGGGTAGAAGCCGGCAAATGATGCACGGTATTTCATAGGGCCCGGTAACCAGTATTCAAATCTTGCGGTACCTGTTTTTCCTGCCATTTTCAGGTTGGGTGTAAAGATGCTTCGTCCCGTTCCTTTTTCTACGGCTTTGGTAAGTGCGCTGGTCATCATTTTAATTGCTTTTTCTGATGCCATTTTATTCACCATTACTTCAGGTTTTGCACTGTAGACTACTTTTCCTTCTTTCATGATCTTGTCAATGAACAGAGGTTTAAGCATTTTACCGCCATTAGCAACCCCATTATAGAAGGTTGTTAGCTGTAACAGGTTGATATTTGAAGAATATCCGTAAGAAATAGAAGCGAGCGTTGCAGCATTCCATCTCTTGTTTTGTGGTGTTACGATCTTTGGTTTTGTGATTCCCGGAAGCTCGATATCCATTTTGTCAAATAATTTCCATCTTCTCAGGTGATCAAGAAAGATCTGCGGTTTTTCTGCATAATATTTTGTAATCAGTTTTGCCGTTCCCACGTTACTTGATTTGGCTAAAACATCACTTATATCGTAAGTTCCCCCGCCGTGGCCGTCTGAAATTCTCTGCTTGGCATAGGTCCAGACTCCGCCTCCTACATTTACGGTAGTATTTTCATCGATGAAGCCATCGTCCATTGCTGCTAAAAGTGAAATGGTTTTGAAGGTAGAACCGGGTTCGATATTATCTTTTAAGGCATAATTATAAGAATCTTCATATTCCCCGGACTCCGTTCTTCTCAGATTGACAAGAGCACGTACTTTTCCGGTTTCGGTTTCCATAACGATCACTGTTCCGTGTTTGGCTTCAAAAGTGATCAGCTGTTTCTCCAAAGCGGAGTGGGCAATGTCCTGAATTCTAAGGTCTAAGGTTGTGTAAACATCTTCACCATCCACTGGTTCTTTTACTTTCCAGTAGTCGATGGGCTTCCATTGGGATGAATTGATTCTTTGCTCCAGTCTTTTTCCGTCTGTTCCTGTAAGGTATTTGGAAAAAGCGCCTTCAAGACCGGCTTTCACTTCGCCGTTATCCATACCGATGGTTCCCGCTCCAATTTCTGATGTAGCCAGTTCTCTTTTATAATTTCTATCGACGATAAAACCGCCTTTGTTTTTTCCTTTTTTAAAGATCGGGAAGTTTCTGATCCTGTCGTACTCGTCAAAGTCGAGACCTTTCACCAAAGTATAGTATTGGTTTTTCTTCTTTTTCTGCTCGTCAAATTTCTTTCTGAATTCTCCTCTGGGTTTTCCGAACATTTTGCTCAAAGAATCTGTCAGTGCGCCGATATTGTTGCTGTAGATCGTATCTTTCATTGTTTTGAAATCAAGATAGATATCATAGCGCATCACGGTAGTGGCAAGAATAGACCCGTCTGAGGCGAACAGGTTTCCGCGGGCAGCCTTGAGAGTGGCTTCACGGTAGTTTTTATTAATGTAATCGTCTTTAATTTCCTGAACGTTAGTATTTTGCAGGATTACAATTCTTGCAAGAAACATGACAAATACGCACAGAACTCCTACAGCGAAGAGGTAGCCCCACCTTAACGTTTTTTTACGTTTGTTATCGTATTCATTTTGTTTTTGCATCTGTACTGTCCAGTTTTATTAGCAGTTTATGAGGATGGTTTTCCAAAGTCATCAATGAGTCTTTTGCGACCTCCTTCCCCAGTTGCGATTCCATTTTTACTTTGATCAGCTTACTCTGGGCGTAAGCGTTTCTCGATTTATATTCTTCTGTTTCTTCTTTTAATGCATTGACAATTTTAATCTTCTTGTTGACGAGGTGATTGCTATAAATCATCGCCATCATGAGGATGAACAACAGTAAAAAATACTTGTAATGAGTTTTGATCTCATCACGGTTCAGAAAATTTCCTTTTATAATATCTATAAAGGTGAGCTTCTTCTGAGGGCGGTTTGTTGTTCTTTTTGCCAAAATCTTTTTATCTCAATTTGCTTTGCCGTGAATTCACTTTGTTTTGTCAATGGTCAATTTTATAAATTTCAAATAATCGCCCATTCATCATTCACTTTTACACTTTTATTCCGGTTCTCATTTTTGCACTTCTTGCTCTTGAGTTTTCTTCAATTTCTTTATCATCCGGGATGATCGCTTTAGTTTTTAACAATTCAAAAACCTTTTTGTAATTCCCGTAAATATCTCTCTGCTGCTCTCCTTCAAACATGCCGTTTTTCAGGAATCTTTTTACCAGACGGTCTTCTAACGAATGGTAAGAAATAACAACAAGTCTTCCTCCCGGTTTTAAAATATTCAGAGACTGAACAAGCATTTCCTTCAGCGCTTCAAGCTCCTGGTTAACTTCTATTCTTATTGCCTGAAAGAGCTGTGCATAGAACTTATTAACCTTATGAGGCGGAAGATAGCTGAAAAGCTTTTTCAGGTCTTCTGTCGTCGTAATGGTTTTCGTTTTTCTGTGATGAACAATATCTCTTGCCAGCTTTCTTGCCTCTCTCAATTCACCATAGTGATAAAAAATATCGGCAAGCTCTGTTTCCTCATACTCATTGATCACCTTTTTGGCATCGAGATTCTGCATCACGTTCATTCTCATATCCAGAGGAGCGTTGTTCCTTGTAGAAAAACCTCTTTCTGCCTCATCAAACTGGTGGGATGAAACGCCAAGATCTGCCAATACTCCGTCTATCTGGGAAATACCATACATCAGCATGGAGTTTTCCAAAAATCTGAAATTCTGATTCACCAGAGTAAACCTTGGATCATCAATTGTATTTTTAAGAGCATCCAGGTCCTGATCGAAACTGAAAAGCTTTCCCTTATCTGAAAGTCTGCTCAAAATCTCTCTTGAGTGGCCTCCTCCTCCAAAAGTGCAGTCCACGTATATTCCGTCAGGATTCGTCACCAAATCATCAACGCTCTGCTTCAATAAAACGGGGTTGTGGTACATACTTAATTGTGTTTTTACCTTGCCTTTTACAACAAGTGTGGTTTATTCTTCATCGAAAGAGCCCATTACATCTTCGGCCAGGCTTGCAAAATCAGCTTCGTTGGTAGAAATCACCTTTTCATAGGCATCTTTATCCCAAATTTCAAAAAGCTCTCCTGCGCTGGTAATTACCGTATCTTTCTGAAGGTTTGCAAAATGAACCAGATCTTTTGAGATCTGAAGCCTTCCTGCATTGTCCAGTTCTACTGTTTTTACCCCTGCCGTAAACATTCGAATGAAATCAGCATTCTTTTTAATGAATCTGTTTAGCTTATTAATTTTGCCCATCAGTTTGTCCCATGCATTCATAGGATAGACTTCGAGGCAAGGCTGGAACACAGATCTCTTGACTACAAATGCCTTATCGTCGAAGTTTTCCATCTGTTTGATCAGGGAGGAGGGAACTTTTAAACGGCCTTTGTCGTCAATTTTACACTCATATGTTCCAATGAAACTTTTCATTTGGGACAAATTTATATAATAATTTCCAAAATTTCCCACTTTTTCCCACTTTTTGACTTAATGTTAATAAGTTTTATTAAAGATTCAATTTAAAATAGATAAGTGGTTGATATGTTGCCTGTTGTAAAAGTTGTTATTTGGGCCATAATAAAGAGGTTTTGAAAAAAGTAAAGAAAAAGGATGATATTATATTATTTTTACTTTAAATTAGGGTAATCAAAATTTTTTTGAGGTTTAATTTGTATTTTTGCAGAGCTTTATTAAGGCATTTTATGATATTTAGTACAAAAAAAGAAAAGAAATATACTTTTGTAGAGGCGGGAGAAGGACATCCATTGGTGCTGTTGCACGGTTTAATGGGTGGTTTGAGTAATTTCGATAAGATGGTAGATTTTTTTTCGGAAAAGGGATTTAAGGTATATGTTCCCCAGTTACCTATCTATGATCTGCCGGTACTCAATACTAATCTTACTACTATTGCCAAATATATTATCAAATTTATAGAAAGTCATATTTCAGGACCTGTCACTATCGTAGGGAATTCTATGGGAGGACATGTGGGTCTTATTCTGACTCTGGCAAGACCGGATCTGGTGAAAAATCTTGTATTAACAGGAAGCTCCGGATTGTATGAAAGAACGTTCGGTGATAGCTTTCCAAGAAAAAACGACCGTTCTTATATAAGGAAGAAAACGGAAGAGGTTTTTTATGACCCTGCTATCGCTACAGAAGATCTTGTAGACGAGGTTTTTTCTGTAGTAAATGACAGAATGAAGGGAATAAAAACGGTAATGCTGGCAAGAAGCGCTATCAAACATAATATGCTGAACGACCTTCCCAAGATTATTACACCAACGTGTCTGATATGGGGAAGACAGGATAATGTAACGCCTCCTGAAGTGGCAGAAGATATGCACAAGTTTATTCCAAATTCAGATCTTTTCTGGATCGAGAAATGCGGACATGCTGCGATGATGGAGAAACCGGACGAATTCAATGAAATTCTCTACAGCTGGTTAAAAGACAAAGTTTAAATAAATAATAATAAACCATTAAGAGCTTTTCTTAATGGTTTGTTTTTCTAAAAAATATTCGAAAGATGGTTATTAAAACAGCAAATTTTGTAAAGAGTAGCGGGAAATGGCAGGAATGCCCGGAACCTACTATGCCTGAATATGCTTTTATCGGAAGGTCTAATGTGGGAAAATCATCACTGATCAATGCAATGATGAATCATAAGGATCTCGCAAAAACTTCCGGAACGCCGGGAAAAACTCAGCTTATCAATCATTTTTTAGTGAATGAAGACTGGTATCTGACGGATTTACCGGGCTATGGATATGCGAAAGTTTCAAAATCTATAAGAAAGGATTTTGAAAAGCTGATCACCAATTATATTTTAAACAGAAGAAACCTGGTGAATCTTTTCGTGTTGGTAGATTCACGACATAGTCCGCAAAAGATAGATCTGGAATTTATCCAGTGGTGCGGGGAAAGCGGGATTCCTTTTTCGATTGTTTTCACGAAAGCAGATAAACTGAAGCCGAATGTTGCGATACAAAATGTAGAAAATTATAAAAACGAGCTGCATAAAACCTGGGATGATCTCCCAGAACTGTACATAACTTCTGCGGAAAAGAAAACGGGTGGTGATGAGATCCTTGATTTCATTCAGAAAACGAATGAATTCCTGAAAAATAATAATGTGAGTTTTGATGAGTAATATAATCTGGAAAATTAAAACCTTCGATGAGTTTACAGTTCCTGAACTGTACTCAATCTTAAAAGCCCGTATTGATGTTTTTGTGATCGAGCAGAACTGTCCTTACCCAGACCTGGATAATTATGACCAGAAGGGAATTCATATCTGGGCAGAAGAAGACGGACAGATTCTTGCGTACTGCCGTGTTTTCGATAAAGGGATCAAGTATGATGAAACTTCTTTAGGAAGGGTCCTTACAACGGAGCGGGCTAGGGGCAAAAACCTGGGACGCCAGCTGATTAAATATGCCGTAGAGACTATAGAAAACCGTTTCCATACTTCAGAGATCAAGATTTCGGCGCAGGATTACTTGTTAAGATTTTATTCCGAATTCGGATTTGTAGATACCGGAAAAAAATACCTGGAAGACGATATTCCGCATACGGAAATGATCAGAAAATAAAAAAGCGAAGGGGAAATCTTCGCTTTTTTTGATATATGGTGGGTGTTTTTTTATTATTTACCTGTAATAACTTTTATAATAATAGGTTCTAAATTGGAAGGTAAATCAGCTGATTTTATCTGATATTTTTTAATTTTCATTTCTTTAAACCAATTTTCCCAGTATTCCTTGATAACGGCTTCTTCAAATGGATTTCCTTTTTCAGGATTAATTCCGAGAACAATAACTTCCAGGTTGCTTAAGTTATCATTGGCTTTTACAAAACCCAAATTATTTTTCTCAAAAGTTGTTTTAAAATCAGATGTTGTTAAATTGTTTGATTTAATAAGCTTTGAGGTTAAATATGAGGTTTTTGTTTTTTCTGAAAACTTGGAATTTTCATGGTACATATATCCGTCTGTCAGAATAAACAAGATATTCTTGTGATCTTCTTTTACACAGTAATCATTGATTTTATTTTTAAAAAATTCCCAGATATCAGAACCTACATATTTTCCGTCTTTCATTGCAGACTGATAAATGTTGGCAGGTAATGCAGCATATTTTTTTTCAACGGTATTGAAATAGGCTTTATTGGTATTTTGGTCGAAAGAAACCTTAAGATCTTTCGTAAAGTCATTGATTTTGGTATCAGATGGTTCGGGATTGAAGAAGACCTGCATCTGATCATTATACGTGATGATCCTTTTTGTTTTGATATGGTTCAGAAATCCTTTTTCGATCGCTTTAATGTATTCTATATCCCTTTGGAAATACTCCATTGTCGGATTCGAATTTGTTTTAGGATCTATCCGATCGGATAAATCAATCAGAATGCTGACATTGATATTGTTGGAGTCAAGTTTAAGGGAAGTTGTATCAGTTGGAGGATCTTCGGGCTCTTTTTTACAACAGCAAACCAAAGAAAGGAGTACTAATAAATACAATATTTTTTTCATAATAAGTGATTTATAATGCGGATAAATAGACTAAATTTTGATTATCAGAGTTAGCTCCTACCTCTTTCAGATTAGTGTTGTACGTATCGATACAGCTGTCGATCATGGTTTGCTTTTCCGTTTTTGAAACAGCTATTTTTTCACCGATATAGGTAATCCAACCCTGAACATATTCCGAAGCATAGAGTTTGTAATCTTTGGTGGGAATAATCACTCCGTCAATGATGTTCTGAAGCTCTTCAATTCTTCCTCGTGTTTTTATGATGAGTTCTTTGGTCGTTCCTATATTGGCAAGGACTTCTTCAATTTCTTTTTTAAGAACATTAATTTTTTCCATCAGGAAGAGCACGTTTTTCTGTCTGATCTCCTGTTCGTTTTTAATTTTATCTTTCTCTCGATGTTCCTTCATCACAAAATCGAAAACCAGTCCCCAGATAATGTAAACAATGAACCCCGCGAAAATAATTCCCCAAAACTGGTTTTTGGTAAAAGCGATTTTAAGATCGAAGGGTGGAGAGTCGAAGGTTTTGTTTAGTTCATATAATTTAGACTCAATTTCGTATGCCAAAATAGCATCGAAGATGAAGGTGATGATAAATAACAAGCCCAGCTTGAGATAATTGAGCTTGGTTTTGTTTTCTCCAAACATATGAATTAAAAAACCAAGCCCTAAGAAAACCGATGGAATAAGGGTGACAAAAGCCCCTTCTATTGCCCCTTCATTCCAGGCTTTGCTAAACGCCTGTGCATCTAATACACTTTGAATTACCGTGCTTTTTGCATCAAAACTTTTAAAAAACGCTGAGTAGGAAGTTGAAATATAAAATGTAAGCAGGTACAAACTGATGGGAACAAGAAGAATGGTACCAATCCAGAATTTTGTGGAAGCCCCTTTTGTCGCTTTTACATTGTGCTTTTCAGGATTTCTGGGTAAATCGTTGATCTCTGCTTTTAAACTTTCAATTTTATTTTGATGACCCTCAATTTCATTATTTTTATTGTTAAGCTGTTCTTCTTTGGTTTCCAGTGAAACGGTCAGTGCTTTAATCTCTGTTTCCCGGTTTTTTTGTTCATTAATATAAGATTCTTTGAGCTTTTGCTGTTTTTCCACCATTTCTTTTTCCTCATTCTGGAATTTGGAGTAAACGGCGTCCAGGCAAATGAAGAGCGTCGTATGGTTCCCATTATTTCTGGAGCTGTCTCTATAGCCGGATTCATGGTAGGTTCGCTTTCTGCTTTCCTCTGGAGATTCTGTATGGGGATCAATTTCCGGTCTGGGAGATTCTTCTTTTGACGCTTCAATGGGAATTGATTTTAATTTGAATAAATTTTTAATATTGGTGGTCATGATCAGTTAGTTTTTTAGTTCGTATAAAATATCTGTTTTATCTTTTCCGGTTTTTACAGAGGTTATCAGATAATCGACAATCGCTTTTACGTTTTCTTGAAGGAACCCAAACATCAGAACATATTTTTCCATGGCAGAATATTCGTTTGGAGAAACTACTCCGTCTGCCCAGATCATTACTGTGAGGTCATAGAGATAATCTACTTTTTCTTCAATTGTCTGGGGAACAAGCGATCTAAAATTGATAGGGTTTAAAAGGATTTCATCCAGATTTTTAGGTGAAATACCTCTTTCTTCCGCACATTTATAAAGCATTTTTAGTTCCAGAGCACTAAAATCATCGTCGCAGATGGCCATTTGATACAATCTTAAAAAGTGTGCTTTAAGATTTTCAGTAATTTTAATATTTTCCATGGTTGGATTAGTTTTCTCTTGTTTTTTTAGGGTTAATAATAATATCCCGGGAATGCAGTTTCGGTTGTGCAGAGTACCCTGTAGTTTCTTCCTGAGTTTCTATGATTTCTTCTTTTTTTTCTTCCGGTTTTTCAACAAAAGCAATGAGAAGAAAAAGGATTCCGGTTATAATATCCATAGGGATCCATATGCTTTTTCTATAGAGATAAATAGGAAAAACAGGGTTGAAAAGGATAAGAATAAAGAGAAAAATCAGACTGAAATAATATTGCTTAAAACGTATTGCATTATACAAAACAAGTAAAGCTCCCATGGAAATAAGAATTCTCAAAATAGTATAATATTCTATAGGAAGTCTGAAAATGGCTACGAAACAACAGATCGCACATAGGGTAAGAAAAGGTTTCATGAGTTAAAGTTTTAAAATCCGGTTTTGAGATTAAATTTGTAATTAAAATGATCTTCAGACATAAAAATAAAAATGAAAAAATCAATCAGTGCAATGAATGCGGGAATGAATGTCCAACAAAACAGTAAATAAAATAATCCCAGTTTATTTTGTCCTAAGTAAAATCTATGAATGCCTAGTCCGCCTAAAAAGAAGGCAAGCAATGCTGCAGTAAATTTTGATTTCATATGCTTAAACTCTTGATAATATTTCATTTTTTTTACTTTCAAATTCTTCAACAGAAATGATTCCGCTATCCATTAATCCTTTCAGTTTTTGTAAAACAGCAAAAGGATCCTCAGCTTCTATAAGCTGTGTAACAGGTTGTGGAGCCTGAAAAGGATGTGCTATTATCGGGGTGGCATTATTTACGGTGACTCCACCTGCTGATGCTCTTCTAACCTCAAGGTCTTTTTCTCTCCTTACTCCTCTCATTTTTTCTTCAATTTCCTGGGCAAACTGGTAAAGTTTTCTGGCTTGGGCTTTTGGAAGGTAATCCATCATATTGCTGTAGTTGCTTACGGTCTTCATTGTAAAAGTAGCCCCCAAAATTCCTTCCTTAATATGGCAATCTGCAATATCTACCCAATTATAGTCCTGAAAATCCATGGATAATCCAAAGTTTTTAGGTCTGCAGAAAATAATTCTTCTGTTGGTAAGTGCTATACAGTCCGGAGAAAAATTGATAGCAGGCTTTTTTTGAACGGCAATATATTCTACAAACTCCTGAGCTGTTATAAGGTCATTAATTCTTTCTAAAAGCTTTTCAACGGCTTTTGGATCTTGTTCTTCGTTTAAAAATTTCTTTAAATTCATGATGTTTTGTTTTTCAAATTATTTTACATCTTTGTAATAGACATACCCGACTTTTCCGCTTTTTTTCACCTGCACTTTATACCAGGAATCCTGTTTAGATAACTGTTTTAATTCTGTATTTTTTGGCACAGTCTCTATTACTTTAGAGTTTAGAAAAGGCTTTGCATAGATATTAGTAACCGCAGCCCCTGCAAAATACCGGTTGTTAGTATTGATGTTGATTTCATCAATACGAATTCTAGGAGAGTTGTAAGACTTGTTTTTTTTGGTGTAATGTGAATCTGATGATGCTTTAGATTTCTTTTTGCTTGAGGATGATTTCTTTCCATAAGAACCACCGCTGCACACACCGCAGCTTCCTCCGGAAGAGCAATGAGCACAGCCTGTACAATTGGTGCAGGCGCTGCAGGATGCAGAACCGGTACATCTTCTGCCATGATGTGAGCTTTCAGAGCTAGAAAAACTGAAAGAGTCGGCAGTAAATATACCGATGCTTAGGATGAGTATAGAGATGAATGTTTTCATGGATATTAGTTTTTGTTAATTATAGTTTTCTAAGGTTTTATGGAGTGCTTCTTTGAAATTATATATTTCATCCAGATTTTTCAATAGAACTTTTTCTCCGGCTTCTTTGCCGTTATGAAAAGTTTCCAGATACTTATTTGCAGTATTAAAGTGAAAACGACAAAGAGGTTTTCTGTTGTTATCATCCAATAAAACACCAAAATAAGATAGGGTATCCCTGTGGGCAATTCTCTGGGAAGAAACTTTTTCTCTTAAAATCGCTTTTACAATCTGGAACGCTTCCAGCTCTTCTTCGGTGGTTACAATTTTAGAATCATTATTTTCATCAATAGGCTGGGCGGTTCTCACGTCTTCTTCCTGTTTCTCAATTTGCTCATTGATGCTTAATGCAGATTTAAGCCTGAAACTGATGGATTCGTTGATAGAGGTTGTTAAAGCCTTTTTGGTATATTCCTTAAAAGAAACCATTCTGTTAGCTGTCAGGTGTTTTTCAAAAAATCTGCTGACCAATAATTTTACGAGTTCATCGGATGGGGTTTCAATTTCTTTCTCAAACTCTTTTCTTATCGCTTTGATGTATTTTAAAGCTTCGGCAGAATCTAAAATACTTTCAAGATTGTAATCTTTTTTGGTAAAACTTTCAAGGATTTTGATGGAACTGTCCTTTAAATCTTCAATATTGATGGTAAAAAAGGGCTTCTCATCCATAATATTAGGCTTTTCCAGGTCTGTATAGAAATTATAGACGATCCCGTTGGTCAACACGCCAAACCGTGTTTTTGAAACATGATAATACCGGTGAAGCTGAGAATTGTGCGCATCAGCATTTTCTTTCCAGTGCTTACATTCTATAATAAAAATAGGCTCATCATGGTGTTTGATTACATAATCTACTTTCTCTCCCTTTTTCGTTCCGATGTCGCAAATATGTTCCGGAAGAACTTCCGTCGGATTAAAGATATCGTACCCTAAAATCTGTATAAAAGGCATTACAAAAGCATTTTTTGTCGCTTCTTCCGTCGTGATCTGGTCTTTCAGGCCGACTACTTTCTGATGCAACTGTTCAAGTTTAATTTTGAGATCCATAATATTGTTTTTAAAGGGTTTCGTCAATGATTTCGGCGGCAGGTGCATTTTTTTTTACAGATGAAATCCCGACTTCCATTGAAGATTTGGAGCTGTAATATTGACTTTTACCAATAATTTCTCCGTTTTTTGCTTTGAGTACAAAGTAGTCTTTATCGTTTTTCGTAACTCTTCTGTCGTATCTTGAATCCTCCTGGGAATTGACTTTCACAGATTCAATGCCTTTTAGACAAGATGCTTTCTGGACATAACCTTCTCTGGTTAGAATGATTTCGCCATTTCCAGCTTTTAAATTAAACTGATACTCACTGTTGACTCTTTTTGTGATTACAAATTTTTCCATAACAATTGCTTAACTAGTGTGACATTCGTTTGAACATGTTTTACACCCATTTGATTGAGAGTACGTTTTCTTAGCTTCTTTTACAGCGTCCTTACAAGAAGAATATTCTCCCAGATATTTTCTGTTAGCAGGATCCGGCAGGTATCTGCAATCTTCATGATGAACTTCATGGTCTCCGTTGCTTTGTGCTCTTTTGTTTACGTAATACTTTTTCATATTATTTATTTTAAATGTTTAACACTCCAAAAGTAGAACGATTAAAAAACCAAACCTTACGGTTAACCGTAAAACAGAAAACCTTTCAAATTTTTGAAAGGTTTTTATACAATATTTAAAAACAAGATTAAATAATTCCCAGATCTTTACAGAAAGCTATTAATTGTTCATTGCTTGTAACTCCCAGTGCTTCTTTTAAACTGTTTAATTTTTTTTCCACACTGCTCAGGCTATTGGGTGTGATATTGTTATTCTGCAGATAAGTCGGAATATTTTTTTGCTGCACCCCCTGAGAAAGAAGAGAAACAAGTGTGGTGTCATATTTTGTAAACTCATAACTGTTGAGTTTTTTAACTTCCTGCTTAAGGTCAAGAGACAGATAGTTTTCATTGACGTAAACGGATGCGATTGCTTTTTTCAGTTCTTTAGAATCGTTTCTGGCTTTGCGGACGTACCCATTAATCCTGAATTCGGTAAAAAGAGAATCAATAATTCCTGATTTACGCTCTCCGGAAAAGACAATGATTTTTAATAAAGGCTGTAATTTCCTGACCTCTTCAATCAGTTCTTTTCCATCTTTAATATTCTGAAGATGATGGTCTTCTTCATAAGAAAGATCAGTGATCAACAAATCGTAAGGATCGTTTTCCCGAATAGATTTTTTAACTTTTGCCAAGGCATCATCACAATAATATACATAATCAACATTCGGAATATTGAGCTCTTCCAATGTTCTCTGGACAGATAAACTACCCATTTCATGGTCTTCGGCTATTAAAATTTTTTTGAACATTTTTTAGTTTTTAGTAAACAGGAAATGAAATGTCGACTTTCAGTCCCTTTTCGGTTTCGGTGTCAAAAATAATTTGTCCTTTTAAAATTTCTATACGGGAAACCGCATTTGATAATCCATTTTTATACATTACCGCTCCGGACATTCCAATTCCATTGTCTTTATAATGGATGATAATCTCATTATTAATTCTTTCAAAGCGGAAAGAAACGAGACTTGCCTTGCTGTGTTTTTTCATGTTCACAAGCAGCTCCCGAATGATTTGATAGATTTCCTCCTGGTTGGGGTGGCTTACATTTTCCCAAATATTTTTTTCATTTCCGGCGATGTATGTTTTTACGGTATCATTATTAAAAGAGCCAATACTATTTGAAATTTTTTCGCTAAAATCCTGTTCATCTTTAGTATCTTCCTTTTCGTAGGAAATATCCCTTGACTTCTCATAAACAAATTCCAACTCGTCCAGAGCCTTTTCTTTATCAAAGTGTTCCTGATTCTCTATTTTCGTCATGACCTGATAAATGCCGTTGGCTACTACGTCGTGGACTTTTTTAGAGAGTTTAAGCTGTGTATTTTTTACCTCAAGTTCTTTTTCCTGCTGGAGCCTTTTCTTTCTTTTTTTATACCAAAACCCTCCACTAACTAATAGAATAGATAAGGATAATAAACCAATATTTCTTTTTAAAAGCTCAGCTTCATTTTCCGCTATTTCATTCTTCATTTTTTCTGCATCAAATCTAATCAGAGCGAATTGATTTTTTGCTTTATTTCTAGCGGTTTGAAGACTATCATTGAGATTTTGATACTTCAAAAAAGAATGTTTTGAATTATTAGAACTTTCCAATGTAATTATCTTCTGAAGTGCTCTTAACTGATCATCCGGACTATTATTTTTTTTAGCTATCTGCCAGTTTTCATTGGCATAATACAATGCTTTTTTAGGGTCTTTATTTTCAAAATATTCTGTTAGATGATAAAAACTGGCATTTAAGCCATTGTTGTCATTTGTTTCCTTTCTGATTTGAAGAGCTTCATTTAGCTCTGGCTCTGCATTATATGCAGGATTTTGGCTAAATTTTGTATAAGCTAAATTATCATAGACCTTTGAGAAAATCTTAGCATGGACTTTTATATTTGGAAAAGCTAATATTTTATTAAAAATATGAATGGCAGAATCATGTTTTTTTAAGTATGTGTATGAGATTGCTTTATTATTTAGTAAGGTTAACTGATCAATCGGGTCTTTTGAAAACCCGGCAGCTTTATTGTAAAACTGTGCGGCTTTATTATATTCTTTTAGATTTTGGCAGGTAATACCTAAGTTATTATAATTCCCTACTATTTCCAGAGTATCTTTTTGGGGGTTTAAATATTTAATCGCAGATAAAGCTGTTTCTTGGCTGCCATAATAATCTCCATTTTCACATTGTATAATACCCATATTTACTAGGCAGCTACCAGCGAATGAAGAGTTGTTCTCCTGAATGAAAAAATCTTTTGCTCTGTTGAAATATTTAAAAGCACTATCTTTTTCTGAAGTTTTTAAATAATTATATGCTTTGTCATAGTCTGTTCTATCACTTTTTGCAGTTCTGTTGTTTTTATTACAGGAAAATAGAATTACAGGTAATAAGAAGATGAGTTTTTTCAATTAGTTTTTTATCAAAAATAATAAAAAAAGCGAAAGAAATTCTCTTTCGCCTAATTGGTTATTTTTTTGGAGGAGGAGGAAGCTGCCCCGTTTCTCCTCCGGTGTCTCCCGGATCCACTCCTTCTCCCGGATCTGTCAGCTGAACTGTTGTCTGTTCCTGATTATTACTATTATCTGATGTCGTGTTTGCGTTGTTATTTGAAAATGCTAATCCCAGTAGCATCAATATTAATTCTAACATTGGTTTAAAAATTTAAAATTTGAGCATTTCTGTAGTTGCCAGTGAAACCGATCACGGGTAGAGCTACACGAATAAAAAATTTGAAGCGCTTCTAAATTTTTGGGAAGTGAACCTTCAAAAACGGAGGAGAAACATCTGCTTCCCAACCCGGAGTTTTCCTCCGTTTTATCTGGTGATTTTGAAATCAGTTTTGTACATTTGTTTTTGTAATGTTTTGTTTGTCACTGATTTCTGAAGCAAAGATGCGGCAAATGATGACGCAGATGTTAGACACGTTTTGGACATCTGTGGACACGTTCTGGACAACGGAGGCCTTATGGGAATCCGTAATGTGGTATGATAGATAATCGCCTATTTTGTAAAGACAGAAAAAACTATATATGTCCAAGAAAAAACTACTAATTCATGAGGTATTTGAGAGGGCAAGAAAAGATTTCCCTGCTGAAAGCACTAAGAATGGTTGGTGTAAAGAACTTGTTGACCATTTTGAGAAAAAGCTAAAGTTTATAATTAACGAAAAGACCTTCGTTAGGTACTATGATGCTTGTTTACGGGATAATACAGAACCCAATATAAAAGACATAAAAATTCTGAATAAGCTCAGTGAATACTTAGGTTATACAGACTTCACAGATTTTTCCAGAACCTTTGTCAAAAAGAATGATGAAGCAAAATCAACTACGGTGAAAATAAGTGTTGATGATGAAGAAGTTATCCCAGGGGTAAATTCTGGTATTGTCATCAGCCTAACAAATACAGTAGAAACTACGCAAAATTTCAGTGTGCCGGAATTTGTAAAACAGAATGGCTTGGGTATTATGGAGATTGCGCTGCTCTTATTCCTTGTCACAGGAAATGTTGTATTTTCTAATAACAAGAAAATAAATGACGGACCTTTTACCTTAGGCTTGATATCAGGGGGGGGGCCTGCTGGTGAAAAAAAATATATGTACTGGAATGGCGAAAGATATGTTGCGACTGACAGCAGTTATATTAGGCCGGGACTTGATATTGTAGCCATGAACGAGCACCTGTTCCAACATTTTAAAAAGATTACAAGAAAAGATACTCTGACCGAACAGAATGCTCTTGGCAGAACGTGGTATTCAAAATATTATAATGAAGTTGAGTTTTTTACAGATGACGGGATAGATCCAGATAACGGAAGAGAATTGCGAAAGTCAACGTCTCTTATTATTTATAAATACGCCGGGAAACAAAAAGATTCTATAGAAACAGAAGAATAAATTTTCACACAAAAAAAAGCGAACATCAAATAGATATTCGCTTTATATTTTTAAGCCTCATTCAGCATTCCCAATTCTCCGAAATGTTTTTTAAACTTCTGGATTTTTGGGCCTACTACTGTGCTGCAGTATGGCTGCGTTGGGTTTTCATTATAATAGCCCTGGTGATACTGTTCAGCAGGCCAGAACTTTTCGAACTGAGTTATTTCTGTTACGTATTTTCCTGGCCATTTACCTGATTCTTCGGATTTTTTAAGGGCTTCCTCAGCTTTAGCTTTTTCTGTTTCATCCTTATAGTAAATAACGGAACGGTATTGTGTTCCGATATCATTACCCTGTCTGTTCAGTTGGGTAGGATCATGCAGGAAGAAGAATACATCCATCAGCTGTGCATAAGAAATGATTTTTGGGTCAAAAGTGATCTGTACCACTTCCGCATGCCCTGTTTCTCCTGTACATACTTCTTCATAGGTCGGATTGTCTTTGTGGCCGCCCGAATAGCCTGATATGGCAGACTGTACTCCTTTAAGCATATTGAAGCAGCTTTCGACACACCAAAAGCATCCGCCGCCGAAAGTGATCTGTTCTAAATTATTGTTGTCCATTGTAGTTGTTTTTTGGTTCATTGGTTTTTCTTTGAAATGACTAAAAAACCAATCAAAAGTAAGAAAAACTTTTTCATTTTATGAGGGAAATCTGATGATTTAAAGCAGAATTGATTAGGATTTTTTAAACTTCGGATGAGAGTATAATATAATTAGGAAGAAGTTGGTTTTGTCCCACAGATTTCACGGATGATACAGATAATAAGCTAAATAGCTACATTTTTATTAAAGAATATAAAAAAAAAAATAAAACACAATCTCAGTGTTATCTGTATGATCTGTGGGAAATGATTTTATGATAAAAGATATTTCCAAAACAAAAAAGCATCCCGAAAAGGATGCTTCTGTTATTTTTAATGTTGTTTCAGCTATTTTTCCCAAACCAAGGCACTTGCTCCAAGAATGGCAGCATCTGCTTCATCAAGTTCACTGAAAACCAGTTTCACCTTATTTCTGAAGATCGGAAGAAGGTTTCTTTCCATATGAAGTTTTGCAGGCTTCAAAATAAAATCACCCGCCTTGATCACGCCGCCGAATAAAAGAATGGCTTCCGGTGAAGAAAACATAACGAAATTCGCCAAGGCTTCACCCAGTTTCTGTCCCGTATATCTGAAAACCTCAATAGAGATGGGGTCACCTTTTAAAGCACATTCATGTACCGTTTTTGAGTTGATAGATTCTTCAGGATACTGGCTCAGCATAGATTCAGGAAACTCAGCTCTCATCTTTTTGGCCGTGATGGCAATTCCGGTAGCTGATGCATAAGCTTCCAGACTTCCTTCAGATCCTGTACTCCAGTGTTTTCTTCCGCCGGGTTTTACAATGGTGTGGCCAAGCTCTCCTGCAAAGCCGTCATGTCCGTAAATCAGGCTTCCATTGGAAATGATTCCGCTGCCCACTCCTGTTCCCAGGGTGATCATAATGAAATCCTTCATGCCGCGGGCTGCTCCGAAAAGCATTTCCCCAAGGGCTGCTGCATTAGCATCATTGGTAATGGTGCATGGCAGGCTGAATTTGGCTTTCATCAGCTCACTGAAAGGGATCAGTCCCTTCCACGGTAAGTTGGGAGCCTGTTCGATGGTTCCTTTATAATAGTTGGCGTTAGGAGCGCCTACTCCAATTCCGTCAAAGTTTTTTTCTGTACCGTATTTCTCGATCAGGGGCTGAACCTGCTCATACAAAGCATCGATAAAGTCTTCTACTTTTTCGTATTCATCAGTTCTCAGACTTCCTTTTTCCAGAACTTCACCGCGATGGTTTACTACTCCGAACTTTGTATTCGTTCCGCCGATATCAATTCCTAGAGCAACTTGTTTTGATAAATCTATTAATGACATTTCCTGTTTTATAAATTCTAAAGGGTTAAAATTATAAAAAAGATTGTATTAATGAATTATTAACAAACTTTTATTTGAAAAACTTTTAAGCCGCTTTTGCCGGTTTCTTTTTTCTTCTTCCCCACCAGATCATAAATCCGGTGACAGGCAAAGAAGCACATAGAAGGCTGACAATAAATGCAATGATCTTTGTGGGAAGTCCTAAAATGGCCCCTACATGAATATCATAGTTGGCGGCTACTGTTTTTTCTCCGAAGTTTTTGTCCTCAGGATCGTGGGTATGAAGAAGCTCTCCTGAGTTTTCGTCAAAGATCAGGCTGCTGCTTTTATGATAAGAGTAAGAAAGGTGCTTTACATATACTTCAAAATTAGGATGTTCATGATCATCCATATGTTCATGGCCAAGGTCAATAGCAAAACCGAATGCATCAGGATATTTCTGCTGTACAGTATTGATGACTTTGTCGAGCGTTCCTTCAGTTCGTAATTCTATCGGGGCTTTGGTTTTAATGTGGGAAAAATCCGGATATTTTGTTTCTCCCCCGGAGAATATCATATAGATCATAGCCTGTACAACAAAAAAGGCATAAAACAGTCCTGTAATTGCGAAGATCAGGGCGAAAATGGAAGAATAGAAACCCAGTACATTGTGAAGGTCATAGTTTTTTCTTTTCCAGCTTTTGATGTTCTTCCATTTAAAAGAAAAGCGCTGCTTTCTGGCTGCTTTATTTTTAGGCCACCAGAGAACAATTCCGGTGATAAGCATAATGACAAATATGATAACGGGGATTCCCACTACATAGGTTCCCCAGTCCTGCTTCAGTAAAAAGCTCCAGTGGATCATTTTTACAATATTGAAGAAGCCGTTCTTTTCATCATATGTTCTGAGAACTTTTCCCGTGTAAGGATTCACATAAGCTGCTTTGTAAATCGGGAATTCATCAAAATAATTCCAGGCATCCGTATTATGTTCGTACCAATAAAATATGTACGACATTTTTTTATCGATTGGAACGTTTACCCAATGAACAGGATATTTTTCTTTTACCTGATCGGCAACAGATCTTTCCATTACTCTGATTGGGAGAACCTGCTTTTGTGCTATATTCTGCTCGTTGTGGTAGATTACGTCCTTTCTGGTGATGTTTTCTATTTCATCTTTGAAAACATACAGTGCTCCTGTAATGGATATAATAAAGATAAGAAAGCCAATTCCCAGACCAAACCAAAGGTGCAGCTTGGCTGACCATTTTTTGAAAAAGCCCGGTTTTTTCTTATGATGATGTTTTCTTTTCATATCGCAGTTCAAAGTATCAAAGATAAGTTTATCTTTTTATTTAGTTTAATTAAAATTTATATTCAAACATCAGGGTACCCCTTCTCCCCAGCGAATTCACGAATTCGCTGTCACGTGCGGACCACCAGGCAATAGCTGGCTGATACATTTTGTTGAACAGGTTTTCAATACCTAAAGAAACTCTCCAGTTTGTATTGATTTCGTAGCTTGATTTAAAATTAAAAACAGTGTATTCGGGAACATAGCCTTCTCCGTACACAAATAATCCGGTTTTTGCATTAGGCTGAAATCTGTCCTGCTCAAAGGCATGCAGCATATCAAACCCGATAGATAAAGCCTGTATGGGTCTTGCCTGAACATAAGCAAGCACTTTGGGTGCAGAAATACGGCTGTTGTTGATTTTTGCAGAATAATCCCCATCGTCTTTAATAGAAGTAATTCCTTCCATCCAGCTGTAGCTTCCCCCGAAATTGATCCATTTTGCAGGGGTAAAATGCAGAAATCCTTCCACACCGTAAACAATTTCCGGGGATCTCTGTATGGTTAATGCCCGGTCTGCGCTCTGTACAAACGAAGCCCCCAATTTTGATGTACTTACATAAGAGGTGATTTCGTAGTTGACCCATTTTGATATCTGTCCTGTGGCACCCAATTCATAATTGTTAACGATGATCGGTTTGGTTTCAAGGTTTTGAATGGTACCCTGGGTAGATGTTCTGAGAATTCTTCCCAGCTCGTTGATAGAGTAGGACTGTGAAAAGCTTCCAAACAGGTTAACGAAGGGCTCGATATTATAGCGTACTCCTAAATTGGCCACTAATGCATTATATTTTAGTTTTCCACCGGTCACGAAGATACTTGTTGTAAACGTTCCGTCACTTTTAATGGAAGAAAGGGTATTAAAATCTCCCACTTTAACACTCATGTTTTCATAGCGAAGACCTCCTTTAATGGTTAATTTTTTCAGTAAATCAATTTTAACCAATACGAAAGGAGCCAGGTTGGTCATATCCATATCTGGTGTCCAGTAGCGCCCGTCTTCAAGCTTCTGAACGGTCTGGTCATTAAGAATATCCATTCCGTACATCACTTCGGCCTGTGAATTTTGTGCGTTCCAAAGCTTTGTATCAAAGTTGAACCGGGCACCGTATTTTTTGGAAATCACATTGGACTGTCCTCCTCCGAAGAAGGTATCGCTGTATCCGTATACCGTTCTGAAATCCTGCATGTATGCATTGAAATTCAATGAAGTGGTTCCTCCGAAAAGATTCTGGTTATCATAGTTGATCCTGAAATTGTGGTTTCTTGGTGTTCCCTGAGGAGTGGTTTCAAGATTTTTTCCAACGCCTTCTCCAATGGTTGGGGTTATTCCGTATTTCCCGGTTTTTAAACCTAAGTTGAGATTTGATCTTGAGGCATACCCAATATAAGAAGCTTCAATTCTCTGGTCATTATTGATATTGTAACCTACTTTAAGCATTCCGTTGTAGTTATCCATTTTTGCGGTGCTGTAGGTAGGGGTAAGGTTTACTCCGTCGGCATCTTTCATATAGCCGGTTCTTTCGTAAGCAAGAGAGAAAACATAATCAAATTTATTCACCTTTCCGGATAGGAGCTGGCTGGCTCTTACTCCTAAAGTACCCCCATAGGTCTGGCCTGTAAAACCAACCTGGGTAAGCCCGGAAATAGTTTTATCAGATTGGCTTCTTCTGGTGATATAGTTGATGATTCCGCCGTCTGCGCCGTTTCCGTAGATAGAAGAGGCTCCTTTGATCACTTCAATTCTTTCAATAACAGAAGGATCGATGCTTCTGATGTCTCTTGCTCCGTTTCTTAGAGGTGTAGATTGTGGGATCCCATCGATAAGGACAAGAACCTGACGGCCTCTTAAGGTCTGACCCGTGTTGGAAGTCTGTCCGGAGTTCGTCCCTAAGCTGGGAACTGTATACTGAAGAATACTGGTAATATCTGAATTGACGGTAAGCTGAGACTGGATCTGCTTTTCTGCAACAATCGTTACTGAGCTTGGTATTTCTTTAATGTTTTCTTTTTTCCTGGAAGCAGTCATCACAACTTCATCCACAGTGTTGGTCTGCAGGCTGTCTTTAACCTGTGCAAAAACTGTTGCCGACCCTAGACATGCGGCTGATAAAAGCGCTTTTTTCATTATATTTTCTTTCCTTGTTTCTTTTGTTTTCCCCACCATACTAAAAAGCCGGTGACAGGAAGTGAGGTGCAGATGAGCCCCGTAATAAACCATAGAATTTTTCCGAACAGCCCAAAATACGATCCTGTATGGATATCATAATTGGCATTGGCGTATTTTTCCGCATTGCTCAGTTTCTGATGAGGTTTATCGGCAAGAAGTTTCCCTGAATATTTGTCGAAAACCAATGTATTTCTTTCACTGTACCGCCCTTCCTGTCCGTAGATGGTAACCGGTATGTTCCTGAGTTCTTTTCCCTTTTTATTTTTTCCGTTCAATGGAATTCTGAAACTGGAAGAAGCAGGATAAAGCTTTCTGGCTTCCTGAGCGGTAAGATCAAAAACGGACGTGTTTTTGATCATCAGAGAGTCCGGAGATTTGATTTCTTTTTCTTTAGGCAGTTCCAAAGAGCCCGAAAGTGTAAGATTGAAGGTGTTTTTTACATACGGATAGGCAAAGTAAATTCCAGAAATGCTGATCAGTAATGCTAAAAATGAAGCATAAAATCCTAATATATTATGAAGGTCGTAGTTTCTGCGTTTCCAGGTCTTCACGTTTTCCCAGCTGAACCAGAAGCGTCCTTTTCTTGCTCTTTTGTTCTTGGGCCACCATAAAATAATCCCGGTGATCAGCATGAAGATAAAGAGCACGGTAGGAATTCCTACCATATATTTTCCCCAATCTGATTTTAATAATAAACTCCAGTGAATGGCTTTTAAAATTGGGAAAATGTCATATTTTTCATTATAAACAGCTAAAATTTTTCCACTGTACTGATCTACATACACCAGCTTATTGATCTTAACCTCGTCAAAATAATTCCAGCCTTTTTTATTCTTTTCGTAATAAGAAAAACGGTAGGATTTATTCTTATCTAAAGAAATTTCCACAGCATTCATCGGATACTTTTCATTAAGCTCCAGGCTTACTTTTTCTTTCAGAATATGTATAGAAAGGGGAGTTGGCGTAGTTTTCTGTACGTAAATGGCTTCTTTCCGCAGACTGTTCTGTATTTCATCTTTAAAAACATACAAAGTCCCTGTAAGCGAAACAATGAAAACAATGATACCAACGGACAAACCAAACCACAAATGCAGTTTGGCAGAACATTTCTTTGCAAAAGAAACTTTCTTTTTATGGCGGTGCTTTTTCTTCATAGAAAAAAGTTAACCTCCAAAGAGGCTAACTTTTAATTATTTAAAATTTATATCCTATTGATAATCTCCAGTTACGCGGAGCATTGTAAATCCATGCATATGAGCCGTCATCTGATCTGTAACCGCTGTAAAGCTTTCTGTTCAGAACGTTATTCAGCAATAGATTGACATCGAATTTTTTTGCTACATAAGAAATCCCGAAGTTGGTGTCAAAGTAATCTTCAAGGCTTTGATCATACTTTGCTGTTGTTCCAAACCAGGACTGTCTTCCTCCCTGATATTGATAACCTGCAGAAATACCGAATCCTTTTAAATTTCCATGTTCAAATCTATAGCTCAGCCAGGTATTCTGTACATTTTTAGCATTTCCGGGAGACTGCTGACCTATTTTTGCAGCATCACTGTCTTTAATTGTTTTTGCATCTGTATAGGCATAATTAATAACGACATTTAATCCTTTGATAATTTCTCCTTTAATGTCAGTTTCAAAACCTCTTGCTCTTTGCTCGCCGGTAGCTACTGAAAGACCACTCCCTGGACGGGCAGGATCTGATGTAAATATATTTTGTCTTCTTATATCATACACGGCAAATGTTGAATTCCATTTTCCGCCAAACCAGTCTTTTTTAATACCGATTTCAAGGTTCTGGCCTCTGAAAGGTGTGGTAAGAGGGACGCCTTTAGGGTTCGTTTCTGAGTATTGAATGGCCGACTGCGGTACAAAAGTCTTATCAAAAACTCCATATGCAGAGAAATCATCACTGAAAGAATAACTTAATCCTATTCTTGGTGTAAATTCGCCAGCTTTATCTTTAGGAACTATATTTCCTTCCGAGTAGTAAGGATATCCTGCGAAAGTAGTTCCGCTTGTGTATCTTCCTGCTAACGTAAGGCGTAGTTTATTATTGAACATTTCTATCTGATCCTGTGCATAATAAGAGGTGTATTTTACGCCCTGATCATTATAGAAAGGAGCAGAAGAATTTAAAGTATAAAAGCTGTCAGGAGGCAATATAGAAGGATCTACTCCATATTGAGGATTTTGAATATTGATAGGGTAAACGCCAGGTCCATATCCTGAGAAATCCGCATTATATTTTCTGTCTCCGTAGTCAAATCCTGCAATAATTTTGTGAACAATATTTCCTGTATTCAGAGTTCCTCTTAAATAAGTCTGGAAGATGTGGTTTTTTCCAACAGCCTGCCAGTTGCTTAAAGTCCTGTTAAAGATGTTTTTATCAGCAGGATCAAAAGTTCCCCACCATGAGCCACCATCATAATTCATATCCATATAGGCATACTGTGTACTCCAAACCCAGTCTTTGAATAACTTCTGATCCAGGCTTAAGAATAAGCTCTGATCTTTCACTTCTGTTTTTTTGAAGTTCGGATCATTAAAATTGGTATGAACATTCAACGAAGCATAGCCGTCGTTAGACATTAAGTATGCTCCCGGCTGGTTGAATTTTAAATATTGATAATTATACTGAGCTGTGAATGTTGTTGTTTTTGTTGGTCTGAAGGTAAGGGACGGAGCGATGATTATTTTGCTTGTTTTATCATTCTCTGACCAGGATTTGTTAGAACTTCCCATTAAGTTTAAACGGTAATCCAAAACCCCGTTTTTTACAATAACCCCGTCAAGATCGGCTTCACCTCTGAAAAGATTGTAGCTTCCCGTTGTGAATCTCACGCTGTTGGCAAATTTTCCGGTAGGTTTTTTGGTTACTACATTGTAAAAACCGGCAGGATCACCCATAGATCCCATGAAGCCCGCAGGTCCTTTTACAAATTCTATTCTGTCGATGATAGATGCATCCGGATTAATAGGTCCCCATGTTGAAGAAACATTCATTCCGTTCATATAAGTTGCAATACTTGCCCCTCTCATGAAAACATTTGAATAAACATTGTCCCAGTGTTCTACTTTTCTGGCACCACTTACGTTACGGACAATTCCTTCGGACATATTTAATGTGATCTGGTCGGCCAGAACCTGTCCGCTTATTGACTGTACATTCTGCGGCAATTCTATAAGAGGGGTCTGCAGTCTTAATGATCCGGAGACTTCGTTGAGTTTATATTTTTGATAATATCTTCCATTGACAACAACTTCCTCGATATCATTAGATTTAATCGTATCCTTTTCCTGAGAAAAAACCAGAATAGAAGCTAACAGTGAGGCACAGATCAGTACATTTTTCATGAATAAGTCTAATTTTCTGCAAATATATTGTTTTTAATTGTTCTAAATAAATAATAAAATTGATATTTGTCATAAATTATTAGTTGATGAATAGCAAAACCCCGCTTCAGCACTGCTGAAGCGGGGTTTTTATAAAATTTTATTATTGAATTCTTAAGCCGGAATTTCTCCTTTGTATAAGAACGAAATAATTTCTTTGTTCATTTTGTCTACCATTTCACTGAATAGGTGGAATGATTCCTGCTTGTAGATTACCAATGGGTCTTTCTGTTCGTAAACGGCACCCTGTGAAGATTTTCTCAGGTCATCCATTTCACGAAGGTGAAGCTTCCAGTTTTCATCGATGATCGATAAAGTGATATTCTTTTCAAAATCATTGATAAGGCTTTCACACTGAGTTTCGTAAGCTTCTTTAAGATCAGCTACAATTGTCATTGTCTTGTGTCCGTCTGTGAAAGGAACCTGAATCATTTTGAACATGGAGCCCTGATTCTGATATACATTCTCAATGATAGGGAATGATTTCTCTTTCAGTAAGTTCAGTTTCATTTTATAATCCTCCTGAGCTGCTTTGAAAACAAGTTCAGTTAATTCTGCAACCTGCTTGCTCTTGAAATCATTTTCAGAAACAGGAGATTCCATGGTAAAGAACTTAATGATATCGAATTCGAAATCTTTATAGTTTCCGGTAGCTTTTCCTTTGGCAACAATTGAATTGGAAACATCGAAGATCATATTCGTAATGTCATATTTCAGGTGATCCCCGAACAGAGCATTCTTTCTTCTCTTATAGATCACGTCACGCTGCTTGTTCATTACGTCATCATATTCAAGGAGTCTCTTTCTGATTCCGAAGTTGTTTTCTTCAACTTTCTTCTGAGCTCTTTCAATAGACTTGCTGATCATAGAATGCTGAATAACTTCACCTTCTTTGTGACCCATTCTGTCCATCATTTTTGCAATTCTCTCAGAACCGAATAAACGCATCAGGTTATCTTCAAGAGATACATAGAACTGAGAACTTCCAGGATCTCCCTGACGTCCCGCTCTACCTCTAAGCTGTCTGTCTACACGTCTTGAGTCGTGTCTTTCTGTTCCGATAATAGCTAAACCACCAGCTTCTTTTACTTCTTTGGTAAGCTTGATATCCGTACCACGACCTGCCATGTTCGTTGCAATCGTTACAACTCCCGGCTGTCCTGCTCCGGCAACGATCTCAGCTTCTTTTTTGTGAAGCTTTGCATTCAGTACCTGGTGAGGGATTTTTCTTAACTGAAGTGCCTTAGAAAGCAATTGAGAGATTTCAACAGAAGTGGTACCTACAAGTACAGGTCTTCTTGCTGCTGTCAATTTTTCAATTTCCTCAATTACAGCGTTATATTTTTCACGATTAGTTTTGAAAACTAAATCCTGTCTGTCATGTCTTAAAATAGGACGGTTCGTAGGAATTACCACAACATCTAATTTGTAGATCTCCCAAAGCTCTCCCGCCTCTGTTTCAGCAGTACCTGTCATCCCCGCAAGTTTGTTGTACATACGGAAATAGTTCTGAAGCGTTACCGTTGCAAAGGTCTGTGTGGCTGCTTCAATCTTTACATTTTCTTTAGCTTCAATCGCCTGGTGAAGACCGTCTGAATAACGTCTTCCCTCCATGATACGTCCTGTCTGTTCGTCAACGATCTTTACTTCACCGTCAATAACTACATATTCATCATCTTTTTCAAATAATGTATAGGCTTTTAACAGCTGGCTCATCGTGTGTACACGCTCAGATTTTTCGGCGAATTCAGAGAAAAGTTTTTCTTTGGCTTCAAATTCTTCTTCTTTAGATAAATTTTTAGCCTCAACTTCTGCGATTTCTGTCCCAATATCCGGAAGAACGAAGAAATTGTTATCTTCATTTCCCTGAGACATGTATTCAACACCTTTATCCGTAAGATCTACCTGGTTGTTCTTTTCTTCTATTACAAAGTAAAGGTCTTTATCTACAATCGGCATATCACGGTTGTTGTCCTGCATATACTGAGCCTCAGTTTTCTGAAGCAATGCTCTGTTTCCGCTTTCCGATAAGAACTTGATTAACTGTCTGTTTTTAGGAAGGCCTCTGTAGGCCTGAAGCAATTTGAATCCTCCTTCTTTTGTGTTTCCTGCAGCGATTAATTTTTTCGCCTCATTAAAGATGGCGGAAACTGTTTTTTTCTGAACTTCAACAATCCTGTCGATAGAAGGCTTAAGAACATCAAATTCCTGTCTGTCTCCCTGAGGAACCGGACCAGAAATAATCAAAGGTGTTCTGGCATCATCAACCAATACGGAGTCTACCTCATCCACAATTGCAAAATTGAGTTCTCTCTGTACAAGTTCTGTAGGTGAAGTTACCATGTTATCTCTCAGATAATCGAATCCGAATTCGTTATTCGTTCCGTACGTAATATCTGAATTGTATGCTTTTCTTCTTCCGTCTGAGTTCGGCTGGTGGTTATCGATACAGTCGATCGACATCCCGTGGAACTGATAAAGAGGACCCATCCATGCGGAGTCTCTTTTTGCAAGATAGTCGTTTACGGTTACTACGTGAACTCCTCTTTCAGGAAGTGCATTTAAGTAAATAGGCAATGTTCCTACCAAAGTTTTACCTTCACCGGTTGCCATTTCGGCAATTTTACCGCTGTGAAGAATAACCCCTCCGATAAACTGAACATCATAATGGACCATATCCCAAACTACAGGCGTTCCGGCTGCGTCCCATGAGCTTTTCCAGATTGCAGTATCTCCCTGGATCTCTACGAAATCTTTACCCGCAGCAGCCAATTGTCTGTCCCAATCAGTTGCTTTAACACGGATACCTCCGTTCTGAGCCCATCTTCTTGCTGTTTCTTTTACCAGGGCAAAAGCTTCAGGAAGGATCTGAGCAAGAACTTTCTCTTCAATTTCGTAAGATTCTTTCTTCAGAGATTCAATCTTTGAGAAAAGAGCTTCTTTTTCATCTACATTAGTTGAATTTTTTACCTGCTCTTTTATCTGTTCTATCTGCGCTGTTATTTTGCTGGTTGAAGATTTTATGTTCTCTTTAAATTCAGCAGTTTTTTCTCTCAGCCCGTCATCAGTTAACTGTTGAATGGCTGGTTCTACAGCTTTGATTTTTGTTACAACTTTTTTTACTTCTTTTAGGTCCTGCGCTTTTTTGTCTCCCAAAAACCCTTTAAGAACTTTGTTTAAAAAACTCATAAATTTTTTGCTTTATGCTTAAAGCAATATGCTTTAAGCGTTTTACTGACACGCTTATCGTGTGAATGTTATATATAAAAAAGGGCAAAAAAGCTCTAAGCATGACGCTCAAAGCTTATTGCTTTCATTAATATTCGTCTTCGTTCCAAAGGAAATCCTCGTCGGTAGGATAATCACTCCAAACCTCTTCGATAGATTCATAGATCTCTCCTTCGTCTTCAATTGCCTGAAGGTTTTCAACTACTTCCATTGGTGCACCAGTTCTGATTGCATAGTCAATAAGTTCTGCTTTTGTCATTGGCCAAGGTGCGTCACTTAGGTATGAGGCTAATTCTAATGTCCAGTACATAATTTTCTGATTTTTTGCAAAAGTATAAAATTAGCTTATATTATACGCTTTTTTATACTTGATTTTCAATTCTTTTTGATTAATTTTTGTTCATTCGCCTTCACAGACTGCATTACAGCTATGTCAGCAACTTACATGATGTCATTTTCTCAAAAACCATTCCACAAATTTTTTTATGCCATTTTGGAAGTCTGTGTCTGGTTTGTAGCCAATTAATGTCTTTGCTTTTGTAATGTCTGCACAGGTTTTCTGGACATCTCCCGGCTGCATTGGCAGATTTTTCTTCATGGCAGAAATTCCCAGAGCGGTTTCTATTGTATGCAGCATTTCGGATAAAGTGACCACCTCACTTTCGCCAAGGTTAATAATTTCATAAACTCCGGAATTAGCTTCCAGATAAAGGATGGATTTCGTGATTCCGTCAATAATATCATCAATATAAGTGTAGTCTCTTGCGGTATTTCCATCACCATAGAACGGAATTGCCTGTTCTTCCGAGATCAGTTTTGTAAATTTATGGATAGCAAGATCCGGCCTCTGTCTGGGGCCGTATACGGTAAAGAACCTGAGCTGGATCATGTCTATATGATACAGATTATGGTAAACATGTCCCAAAATTTCGCCGCTTTTTTTGGTGGCTGCATAAGGTGAGATAGGATGGTCTACATTATCTGTTTCTGAAAACGGAATCTTTTCATTGTTGCCATAAACACTTGATGAAGAAGCACATATAAATTTTTTGATATTGAATTCTTTGCAGAGTTCCCAAAGATTCATCGTTCCACGTATATTCACTTCCTCATATTCCAGTGGCCTTTCAATAGAAGGACGTACACCTGCAAGAGCTGCAAGATGAATAATAAGGTCGATTTTGTGATTTTTAAAAATAGTTTCGAGCCCTTTTTTGTCACGGATATCCTGATAATACATCTGATACCTGTCCGACCGGGATATAGCCGTCAAATGTCTGATGTCGGTCTCTTTGTCAGAAAACTCAAAATCCGAAATTTTATCAATAGACTCTAATGTATTTTTAATTTTTGTCTGATAATTATAGAAATCATCAAAATTGTCAACGTTTATGACAGAATGTCCATTCTTTAATAATCGTTCTATTAAATGTGAACCTATAAAGCCGCTTCCTCCAGTTACAAGATAAATCATTTGTGGATTTTTAATGGACAAATTTATTAATAATACTTGAATGCTGTTTTCATACTTTTGTCAGAAAAATAATCAATGATCAATTTCCGAAAACTATTTGTATTACCCAAGGAAGAAGATGAAGAATTTACATTCCAGGAAATAGAAGAAGGAATTTATTTTCGGGGGCACAATTTATGGCTTCTGGTAATTTCTATGGGAATTGCATGTGTAGGGCTGAATATCAACAGTTCAGCAGCTGTTATTGGCGCGATGCTTATTTCTCCGTTAATGGGCCCGATTGTAGGAATGGCCTTTGGTCTTTCTATAGGGAACAGAAGGCTTATAAGACTTGGAATTATTAATTGGGTTTTGATGATTGTTGTTGCGCTTTGTTCCTCCGCGCTGTATTTTTTTGTTTCCCCTTTTCATTCAGAGACTTCACAATTGGAAAGTTTTAAGACTGCTACGATTTTTGATTGTTTCCTGGCTTTATTGGGCGGCCTGGCCTGGTTTCTGGGAATTGTAAGGAAAGAAGCTGTGAAAGTAATTGCCGGGGTTGCGGTTTCCACGGCCTGTATTCCGCCCCTGTGTACAGCTGGTTTTGGAATAGCAAATGGAAATTGGGAGTATTTTTGGGGAGGCTTTTATTTTTATCTTATCAATTGCTTTTTTATAGGAGTGGGAACCTGGATATTAAGTATATTTTTAGGGTATCAAAGATATTACAGAATAAAGGACAGATCTCACAACCGTAAAATTTCCGGTTTCATCAGTTTGATTTCAATCGTTATATTATTTCCGAGTATTCTGCTTACAAAAAAGAAATGGGAAAAGGAAAAGCTAAAGGAGCGGGCGGAAAATTATATTAAAAACATTAAAGAAAACCATTCGGAGCTGGCTATCATCAGCTATGAGGCATTTAAAGAAAATGATCAGGATTTTTTGAAGATAACACTTTTGAATGACAGTGTAACGATCAGTAAAAAAAGACTGGATGCCCACAATGAGCTGGTAAAAGATATTCACCTGATCTGGCAATATTCACCAGGAGTGAGAAGTTCTGAAAATCCGGAAATGCAAAAACTTCAGAGTCAGATAACAGCACTGAAAGAAGAAATAGACAGGATCAAATCACAGAATAAAATCAAATAAATTTAATTTTAATATATTTACGATAAACAGAACAATTATGCAGTTTCAAGGGCAAATTTTAAAAATGACGAGTTTCGATGCACAGCCAATTCAATATTATCTGAATCTTTCTGGAGATCTTATCCATATGAATGAGCTGTTCGGGAAAGAACTGAGGATAAAACATACCGGATTTCAGTGTGTTAACTGCGGAGAAAACAAACCTGTGTATAGAATGGGGTTCTGTAAGAACTGCTTCTTTGAAAGCCCTTACGCCAGCGATACAATTATCCGTCCTGAGCTTTCTACGGCTCATTTGGGAGTCGCCGAACGTGACCTGGAAGTGGAAAAACAAATCCAGCTGCAGCCTCATACCGTATATCTTGCTTATACCGGTGATGTAAAAGTAGGTGTGACGAGAAATAACCAGATCCCGACAAGATGGATTGATCAGGGGGCCACTTTTGCACTTCCGATCGCCAGAACAGAGAACCGTTACGAAGCGGGAATGATAGAAGTTGCCCTAAAGGAGCATCTTCCCGACAAAACAAACTGGAAAAAAATGCTTCAGGATGATTTTGAGGGAGAAATGGATCTTGCCGATTTTCAGCAGAAAATCAAACAATATTTCCCTGAAGATTTTCAGAAATTTTACAGTGAAGGGGAAAACCTGTGGAAATTCGATTATCCTTTTGAAAAACCAGCCAAAATAACTTCTTTCACGCTGGATAAAAAACCTGAGTTTACCGGAAAGCTTATCGGTATCAAAGGGCAGTATCTAAGCTTTAGTGGCGGAGACTTTATAAATGTAAGAGGACACGAGGGTTATGTTATTGAATTGGAAATAAAAAATTAATCCGTATATTTAAAATAACGAAAACCAATCACAAATATGAAAAAATGGGTTAAAAAGTTATTGATAGGCCTTGGAATTTTGTTGCTCATTCTTCTGGCTGCAAATTTCGGGTTAAATATCTGGCTTAAAACCCAGCTTCCTGAATATATAAAGAATAATACCGACTATAAGGTTTCTTATAAAAAACTGGATGTAGATCTCGGTTCAGGAAATATTTTTGTGGCAGGAATAACGGTAAACAGCAAAGATCCCCAAAATACCAACGTCATTGGGCTCCAGGGAACAATCGATACCATAAAGATCAGCCGTTTCGGAATATATGACGCTGTTTTCAATAAAAAAATCAGCTCATCGGATCTTCTGCTGGCCAAACCTAATTTAAATATCAGCCTTGCCAAACCTGTAGACCGTAAAACAGGAAAAAAACGGAATCCGGTTTTGTTTGAAAATATAAGGATCAATAAAGGAACCATCAATATTTTCAGGCATACCAAACAGAAATTTCTGTCCGTTCAGGATCTCGATCTTTTTGTAGAAAACCTTCAGATGACCGAAGAGTCTGTAGAAGATAAGCTCCCGGTAGTTTTTGACCGTTATGATATCAAAGGGAAGAATTTTTTCTTCCGTCCGGATAATGTTTATGCCATTACCATCAGCAATATTGCAACATCAAACGGACAGATGGCGGTCGGAAATTTCCGTCTGATTCCTCTGCTTTCTTTTGAACAGTTTAAAAGATTCTACCCTAAGAAACCAAAACTGTTTGAGTTTTCCATTCCAAAAATGGATTTTAAAGATGTTGTTTTAAAGAAGAACAAAATTACGCTGGCCAATGCTGATTTTCAAAATCCGGTTCTTACAGTACATAATACCGGGGTAACGCCCCAAAAGGCTGAAAAAAAGTTGAATTTTGAGGTCAATCTGGAAGATGTAAAGCTTAACAACCTCTCCGTACTGATCAATAAACCCGACGGAAGCAGGCTGCTTTTTGCAAAAACACTGAATGTAAAAGTCAATCAGCTGAAATTTGATAAAGTCACTGCAGCAGAAATAATTCCTATTGGATATAAAGACTTTCATTTTTCAGGAAAAGATATTCAGTATTCCAATCACCGGAACTTTGCCGTTGAGAGCTTTGCATTGAACCCTAAAAGCGGCGAAATCAGGAATCTCATCCTGTCTCCGGGAACAATGGCAGCAGAGAGGGGTTCTATGGATTTAA
Organism: Chryseobacterium sp. UF-81; assembly: GCF_058245105.1. NCBI lineage: Bacteria > Pseudomonadati > Bacteroidota > Flavobacteriia > Flavobacteriales > Weeksellaceae > Chryseobacterium > Chryseobacterium sp. UF-81. The sequence goes on from NZ_JBSIBX010000003.1 coordinate 150,993, forward strand.
GAACTCATCATATTGCATTCAACATCAATAAGTTTGAATTTATTAACAGAAAACTTAATCTGGATCTTAAAGATGTTCTTGTTGAGAATATAAGCGGAACAATTAAGGCCGCTGAAAACAAAGTGAGAAAGAACCCGGGTCCGGGAATAATACAATCCGTAATAGTCCGGAAAATGACTCTTAAAAACTCAGATATTGTTTACGATAAAGGAAAGCAGCCACTCGCATTTCATGATCTTAATGCGACTGTTAATGCTATTGAAATAGCTCCAAAACCTAATAATCAGGGACTCTCTTTTAAAATTAAAGACTATTTTCTCACAACCAGAAACTTTTTTTATAAAACACAATTCTATAATTTAAGTGCAGGTCTTTTAAAATTGAATAAAAATAAAATTCAGATCAATAACTTTGCGATGAAGCCTCTCGTTTCAAGAGCACAGTTTATCAGAATGATACCTGTTGAACGGGATCTTTACGACCTCAAGGCGACACAGGTAACAGCAGACGGAAGCTGGGATCTGTTTTCGGATAATAAATCGATCAATGCTTCCAATGTGACTGTTCTTTCTGCAGATGCCAATATTTTCAGAAGCAAGATCCCCAAAGATGATCCTAAAATAAAACCTTTGTATTCCAGGTTACTAAGGTCTATCAAAATTCCGGTGACCGTTAATAACCTTGACCTTAAAAATTCAGTTCTGGTCTACGAAGAAGACACTCCGGAAAGTGCAGGACCGGGAAAACTGACGTTCAGCAGTTTTAATATGAACGTTAAAAACCTTAATTCTGCCAAAACAAAAGGAAAACCTACAAAAGTAGACATCAGGATCAACTGCTCGTTCATGAACCTTGCGCCGCTTGATGTGAACTGGGGCTTTGATGTGGCAGATCACAGCGATGCCTTTTCAATTTCCGGGAAAATATCCAATCTTCCTGCAGGAGGTATTAATCCGTTTATCAGGCCTTACCTCCATGTCACGGCCACCTCGGGAACAATTCAGCAATTGCTGTTTAATTTCAAGGGAAATCCCGCAGGAATAAACGGAACATTCAACCTGAAACATAAAGACCTTAAAATTGCTGTTCTGAATAAGGATAATCATGAGAAAAAAGGAGTGCTGACCGCTGTTGCCAATCTGTTCATAAAATCCGACTCTGACAAATTTCCGGAAGCTGTTGCAGTGGAAAATGTTGAAAGGGATCCTACAAAATCCTTCTTCAATCTTTTCTGGAAAGGAATTGAGCAGGGTCTCAAGAAAACTTTAATAGGAGTAAATATTGATAAAACCGAAAAAACTGTAAAGAGTGCAGTTTCTTCAGTAAAAGAGGTGAAAAAGACGGTAAAAGAGATTAAACAGGAGATAAAGACAAAGAAAGAAGAGCTTGAACCACAGAAAGAGAAAAAGGAAAAGAAAGGTTTTCTAAAGAATGTCTTCAGGAAAAAAGAAAAGCCCGAAACTGAGTAATTCCGGGTTTATATTTTAAAGACTAAAGCCTGATTTTGAAATCTTGAATAAAAAATATTAAAAACTAAATTCGTCGCTTTCCTGAACAGGAATATTTCTTAAAAATGCATCAAATTCTTCACCAGGATAATTGCTGTCTGCTCCGTAAGAATCTATGATCATTCCGTGGTTTCCTGCGTTATCCTTTACAACGTACAATACTGCGCTGTCATCCGGATTGCTGTCCCCTTCAAAACGGTAAGTTTTTAAAATAGTAAGCTCGGAAGGCTGGTACACTTTTTCTGAGTTTTCAAATTTCATCTCGCAAGCATCATTCATTCTGAATTCTCTGTGTATTCCTCTTCCCGCAAGCGTATTCATGACCTGGCTTAAAGTTGTCATCCTGTCTTTATTTTCTGAATTATCCATAATATTATTTTTCTTAAAACTACTACAATAATTAAACCATTGATTTGCCAAATTTAAATAAAAAGGCAATTACATCTTTGATTAAAATAATGCTTAATGTTAACAAAATTTATAATTCAAAAAAATAAAATAGGTATACTTTTTGCAATAACTAGTTTAATAAATCGGACAAAATATGAAAAAAGAAGTTGGCGTTTTACTGGCAGGGGGAGTTGGTCTTTTGGCAGTATTAGGTTTTATTGGACTAAAAAAGATATTGACTAAAAAAGATAAAAAATATAGTGATACCTATTCGGATTATCACAGGCATTTTGATGAAAAAAACCACGAAGATGAATATCACGGAGTGGAATTTTATGCACTGAAGTAGTAAAAGAATATATTTAATTATGTTAAATCCGGCTCTGTCAAAGGGGCCGGATTTTTTGTGGATAACTTTAATGTTAAAACTTATTATTTTATAAGAAATCCATTCTAATTTTACATCACAATGCAGAACGAAAAATTCATAAAAGGACAGGGAGCGCAGCGAAACGTGATCAACCGTTTCGACAGGTATACCTATGAGCCGGATGATGAAGATTTCGAAGCTGTAAAAACCTCTTTCACTGAAGTTTTTCCGAAAACCATTGTGAATCAGGTGAAAAGCGAAGACCTCCCCATGGAATATTCCATGAATCCGTATCAGGGCTGCGAACACGGATGTTCCTATTGTTTTGCAAGGCCTACCCATGAATACTGGGGGTACAGTGCCGGAATTGATTTTGAAAGAAAGATCATGGTAAAGAAAAATGCTCCGGAACTGTTAGAGAAATTTTTTCAGAAAAGAGGTTACAGGCCGGCGCCTATTCTTCTTTCCGGAAATACCGACTGCTATCAGCCTGCAGAAAGGCAGTTTGAAATTACAAGGAAGCTGCTTCAGGTCTGCCTGGAGTACAGGCATCCTGTTAATATTCTGACAAAAAATGCACTTGTTCTGAGAGACCTGGATATTTTAAAGCCCATGGCAGAGCAGAATCTGGTTTCTGTGTCACTTAGTATTCCTACTATTAATGAAGATCTTAGGCGGAAAATGGAGCCCCGGACAAGCTCAGCTCCAAATAAGTTAAAAGCCGTAGAAATTCTGACGGAAAACAAAATTCCGGTGCATGTCATGGTGGCACCAATTATTCCGGGCTTGAACAGTGATGAACCGTTAAACATTTTAAAAGCCATTTCCGATGCAGGAGCTTTAAGTTTCGGGTATACGCTGGTAAGGCTGAATGATACGGTAGAGCCTGTTTTTGTCAATTGGATAGAGACTCATTTTCCGGACAGGGCACAAAAAGTTTTAAACCTTATCCGCTCTATGCGCGGTGGAAAACTGGGTGATAAAAGATATTTTGAAAGACAGAGAGGTGAGGGGAATATCGCTGAAATGATTCACAATACATTCAAAATCGGGAGAAAGAAATTCTTTGACGGACGCGAATTTCCCAAGCTTTCTACAGCTAATTTTACCGGAGCTAAAGATCAGCAATTGAGACTTTTTGATTAAGCTTAAATAAGTTTTTTAGCTAACCTGAAAAATAAAAACCGTTCCCAAAAGGAACGGTTTTCTTATTCGTTTTGATTTCAAAATCACATAGTGTCATCAGGACATTGGAAATTATCACTGCAAGCTGCACAGATTACAGTTCCATTGCAATAATACATGCAGAATTCCGGTTCCGGAAGTTTAATTCCTCCTGCTCCTGAGATGCTTTTTAACTGGCCTTTGTTTAGTTTTTTTAAATTTTTCATACTGTTTTAATTAAAAATTTGATAGTAAAGTAAATATAATTAAAATATTTTTAACTAAAATAAAATGTGGCAGATTTTAATATTAAATTTTGTGATGAGAAAAGGAGCACAAAAATAAAGTATCTTTAAATTCATCATACAGTGAATAAGATTATTTAAATCTTTGATTGCTAACAAAAAATATTTAATTTTAGGTAAAGCGGTATCCGAAAAGCTGACAGAGTAGGAATATTAAAAACAAATAACTATGAAAAATTTAAAAAGGCTATCGAGGGAAGACCAGAAGAGGATTTCTGCAGGAGATCTCACCCCTTCTTTCTGTTTTGAAGGTGAAGGGCCGGGAACGGGAGGATGCTCTGCGGGACAGATATGTTCAGGCGGAAAATGTGTGCCGTATGTAGATCCGGGACCTGGCGGAGGAGGTCCAGGAACTGGTGGTGATATGTATACCTGTATTTGCCCATGGGGAACTTTTACACAGACCACTCCTTGTCCGGAATTTTATTGTATAACAGGTTAATTTAATAAAGCAGAAATTAGAAGAAGAAGAGGACATACGTTATAGGAAATAGGAATAGCTATCCCGTGATATGTTACCGGTTTAAAAGCTGTAATCTGTCCTGTGGGGATGCATTGGGGCTTGGCCTCTGGCCAGGTACCCACAAAAATAAAGTCAATAATTAATCTGAAGGTTATCTATAGATATCCCAAATACAGATCAATTATTGACTTTTTATATTACTTTTTGATAAGTCCTAATTCAATAAGTCTTTCATGTAAAAACTCTCCTGCAGTCGTATCTTCATACAACTTCGGATTGTTTTCGTCAATACAGTTTTCAAGAGCATTCAGTGACATTTCGCTCACCGGATGCATAAAGAAAGGAATAGAGTATCTTGAAGTTCCCCATAATTCTCTTGGAGGATTAACCACTCTGTGAATAGTAGACTTCAATTTGTTGTTGGTATGTCTTGACAGCATATCTCCAACATTGATCATCAGTTCATCCGGTTCCGCAATAGCGTCGATCCATTCTCCGTTGTGATTCTGCACCTGAAGGCCTTTCCCCTGAGATCCCATCAAAAGAGTAATCAGGTTGATGTCTCCATGAGCAGCGGCTCTTACCGCATCATCCGGCTCCTGGGTAATTGGCGGATAGTGGATAGGCCTTAAGATAGAGTTTCCTTCAGCGATCTTATCATCAAAATAAAACTCGTCCAGACCAAGATACAGGGCCAAAGCTCTTAATACATACTGGCCTGTTTTTTCAAGCATCTGATAGGCTTCTTTACCTACTTCATTGAATTTTGGAAGCTCATCAACGATTACGTTGTCAGGGTATTCGGATTTGTATTTTGAATCATCAGAAACATACTGTCCGAAATGCCAAAATTCTTTTAAATCACCTTTTTTGAAACCTTTAGCGGTTTCTTTACCGAATCCTACGTAACCTCTCTGGCCACCGATTCCTGGAATTTCATACTTCTGCTTCGTTTCTACAGGGAGTTCAAAAAAGTTTTTAACTTCTCCATAGAGTTCATCTACTAGTTTGTCATCAAGAAAATGGCCTTTTAAGGCAACAAAACCAATTTCTTCATAAGCTTTTCCGATTTCATTTACAAATTTCTGTTTGCGTTCCGGGTTGTCCGAAAGGAAATCACGCAGGTCTACACTAGGTATTTTATCCATTTTTAGAAATTTACGAATCACAAAATTACATATTTTTTAAATGAAATAATTCTAAAATAAGTATTAATCAGTTAAATTTGCTGTATGAAAAAATATTCTTCTAAAAGAAGTATTCAGATACTTGCCCATCTTCTTCAGCAGTACGGAATTTCAGATGTCATCATTTCCCCGGGATCCAGAAATGCACCCCTGGCGATTCATTTTTCGGAAATTGATGCCTTTAACTGTTACAGTATTGTAGATGAAAGAAGCGCAGCTTTTGTAGGAATAGGAATGGCTAAAAGTGAGAAAAAGCCTGTGGCAATAACCTGCACGAGCGGTTCTGCAGTGGCCAATTATTATCCTGCAGTTACTGAAGCTTTTTACCAGAATGTTCCGCTTTTGATCCTGACTGCTGACCGACCTACGGATTTTGTGGATATTTTTGACGGGCAGACCATCAGGCAGAAGGATATTTTTCACCAGCATTCTTACGGCGACTTTCAGCTTTTGGAAGACAGTAAAGAAAATGCAGAAGATGTTAATTTTGACATTATTAAAAAAGCGATCGAGCTCTGCTTTGAAAAGCAGGGACCGGTACATATCAATATTCCTTTAGAAGAGCCATTATATGAATTGGTTTCAGAGCTTCCTTCTTTTCCTACCGTTGAAAAAACGATCAGGCACAAGGAATATGAGGTGCCATCTAATTTAATCGCAGACTGGCATACGTCTCAAAGGATCATGATTCTGGTGGGAACTAAAGATTACAGCCCGGAACTGGAAAACCAATTGACACAGCTGGTGAAAAACCATTCTGTTGTTGTATTGAGTGAAGCCAATTCCAACCTCTATCATGAGAAGTTTTTCAGGCATATTGACCGCTATATCTTTAATTTTACTGAAGAAGATTATAAAACCTACGCTCCGGATCTTCTGATTACGGTAGGGCAGAATGTAGTTTCCAAAAAAGTAAAACAATTCCTGAGAAGTGCCCGTCCGAAGCAGCACTGGCATTTGGATGAAGTATGGCAGCCGGATACCTATTTCTCTCTCACTGAAAAAATTGAGGTAAAACCTGAGGTTTTCTTTTCCAAGCTTCTGAAATTCATCAACCTTGAGCCGAGACCTTATTTTAATCTTTGGGATGTTTTAAGGGATAAAAAAGATGCCAGGCATGAGCAGTTCCTGAATAAGGCTGAATTTTCGGATTTCTATTTCTTTAATAAGGCTTCACAGACTATTCCGGAAAACTATAATATCCACTTCAGTAATTCCTCAGCGATCAGGTATGCACAGCTTTTTGATTTTGGGAAAAGAAAAATGTATTGCAACAGAGGGACGAGCGGCATAGACGGCTCTACTTCTACAGCAATGGGCTTTGCGATAAAAAATGCAAATCCGACGCTGCTTATTACAGGAGATTTAGGATTTTTCTATGATATCAACGGTCTTTGGAACCAGTATATCCCACCATTTGTAAGGATTATTATTTTCAATAACGGGGAAGGAAATATCTTTAAAATAATTCCGGGACCCGGTAACGCGAACCCTAATACACTGGATGAATTTATAGCAACAAAACATCGTAAACATGCAGAGCATCTGGCAAAACACTTCGGTTTCTCCTACATCAAAGTTGAAGATGAGCCTACGCTGGACCGTGTGCTGGAGAATTTCTTCAAACCTGATCTGCAGCCGAAAATCCTTGAGGTAAATACATACGGGAAAAACAGCGCAGATGTTCAGAAGGCTTATTTCGAATTCATGAAAGGCTAATTAAAGGTCAAGATATTCTTCGTTCCCCGGCAGATTCGTAATCCTGTCAATAGGATAAATAAACATATCATCAAAGTCGTTCAGGGCATTAATCAGTTGGAAATGAGAAAACTGCTTAATGTTCTGAAGAGTGATTTCCGTTTCTTTTATCTTTTTATGTTTAAGAAGGTTCTGTCTCTGTACACCGTTCAGTAGATAGGTGCCCGGCGTAAACCAGTCCTTGCCTTTTAGGAAAAGAATGTTAGAAAAAGAAGTATCGGTGATATGGTTGTTTTTAACAATGATAATCTCTTCAGCTTTTGACTTCATTTTCATTTTGTCTAGTTCCTTGCGGTCCTCAAATTTGAAAGAATAGTCGAAGCTGTTGTTTTCAACCAGCTGGAAGCTCTGTATCTCAGGAATAGCGTATGGGATCATCATTGTCCGTACCCTTTTATCAAGGTCATAGGAGAGTCTCAGCTTGAAAAGACCGTCTTCATCATGTTCGAGATTTTTGAAGACCTTGGCCAGGTCAATAGAACCTTCTTTCCCAAAATGGGCGAATGTCTGGTTGATACGTTTTTGATGTAGTTCCAAAAGAAAAATCTCCTGATCTTCTACTTTTATGCTTTCAATGAATTGGGACATAGATTTTATTTTTCATTTCCTGATATTCGTCTTCTAACTTGCTCATATGCGTTATACCGCCACCACTTTTGAAATAAAGCCGGTCTCCCTCTTTTTCAATAAAGCGTATCATCACACAGCTGTCAAGGTTTTCACCGTCAAACCAGCCGCATACTCCGGTATAATAACCCCTGTCATACCCTTCCGCATCTAAGATTATTTCAAGCGTTCTCGGCTTTGGAGCTCCCAGGATTGATCCGGCGGGAAGCAGTTTTTTCATCATGCTGCCTATTTTCCCTGCAAACTCAGGCTTGATACTCCCTGAAATTTCAGAACTCATGGCATACAGGTCTTTTTGCTGTGTCCTGATGAGGTCTATATGCTGGAACTGGTCAACTTTCACATCATCTGCAACCATGCTGAGATCATTCCGGAGAAGATCTACGACAGTATAATGCTCCGCTTTTTCTTTTTTATCATTTTTCAAAACTTCAGCTGCATTTTCCAATGATGCATCGATAGTGCCTTTCATTGGATAAGTCAAAATTTTGCCGTTAATAATCTTTACAAAAGTTTCAGGAGAAAAAAATACAAAAAAATCTTTATAAAACACTTTATACTTCGCATTTGAGTGATAAAAAATTTCTTTAAGGCTTAAATTAGTCTGAATTTCGGTCTTTCTGGTATAATTAACAAGGTAAGAATTTCCCAGACGAATATTTTTCTGGACCTTATCAAATCCTTTTTTAAAGCTTTCCAGCGTTTCCGGAAATGATTCCCATTCAATTTTTTTATTGAGGGTGTGTTTCTGTTTAGAGTTCGAAAATTGTTGAAAATCAATTAATAAGCCTGAATTATTGATTTCATTTTCTCTATAGATTTCTATATTTTCCGAAAGGAAATCGATCATGAAAAAGTAGGGAACCTTCTGGAGGGAAAGTTCGTCCATTTCCATAAATTTTTGATGATTCATTGAAAACATCCTGCAAAAATAATTAATGATGACTATTTTTGTGTAAAATTTTTTTAATGCAGAGCAGATATCCTCAGAAACCGGGAATAGATTTTATACTGAAACAGGCTTTTTTCTATTGGAATAAGACTCTTTTCTTCCAATTAATATTTTCAATCTTTTATTTTGGGATCTTTTTTACAGTGCTTTTCTTCTTTGATGGGAAGTATGGTATTTTAGCCCAATATGCAGAAGCGGCGAAATATGCAAAAGATGGCGTGGAAGCCTATTCTGCACAGGTCCTAAAAATGCAGTCCAATCCGGGATTCCAATATTTTTCCTGGGCAGTTATCGGAACCTCTATTTTTCTTTATCCCCTGAATATCGGGTTTTATCAGATTTACAGGAAAATCGACCTTAACGAAAAACTGGAACTTGGAGATCTGCTTGTAGGATACAACGGATTTAATTTTTTCAAATATATAGGATATTATATTTTCTGGTCATTTGTCTATGTTTATACAGTTCAGACTATTATCCTTGCTGTTATATGGGTGTTTGTCACCATTTTCGTAGCTCCACTGATGTTTTTTACCAATAAGAGAATCTTCGAAGCTATTTCACTGAATCTTCAGGTATTAAGAAGATATTTTTTGGAAATACTGGTATGCGTTATTGTTGCGGTTTTCTTTAAGTTTATCGGGTTTGCATTATTTTTTATAGGCGGGCTCTTTACGTTTCCGTTTTGGAATGCAATGATTTACTCACTCTATAAAACGGTTTTCTCGGAAAAAAGTTAAATTTTAAAAAGGTTTAATATGTTTTTATGCCAAAAAAAGTTAAATTTGGTGAAACCATTAAATATTAAACTATGTCAGAATTTAACGAATTTGATCAACAGGGATCTGTTCCAAACAGGGATACAGGATCCATCATTTCGCATTCCTTTGAAATGTATAAAGGCGTATTTCTTTACGGAATCGTCGCAATGATAATTTACCTTATAGGAGGGTTCATCATTCAGTCTGTCAGCGGGTTCAATTCTGCGGCTATGATGGAAGAAATGAAAGACGCAGGTGGAGATTACTCAAGCTTTAGTTACTGGAATGCTCCGGGGTTCTCACTTTATCTTTCACTGTCCGGTCTTTTGGGAATTTTATTGGCTCCATTATACGTAGGACTGATTTACATTGTGAATAAGTACAACACTAAAAATCAGATCGATTTTGCAGATCTTTTCATCGGGTACAAACAGAATTTTGTGAATATCCTGATCTACAGTATTCTTTCAGGGATTATTTCAAGTGTTGCTATGGCATTATGCTTCTTCCCGTTTATTTTTGTTTATCCTTTCCTTTTATTGGGATATCCTATTCTGTTATTCGAAAATGCATCGGCTACTGAAGCATTAGGAAAGTCTTTCAACATTGCCAAAGAAAATTACGGAACGTTTCTTGGTACGACTGTATTGGGAGGGCTGATCTCTATTGCCGGAATTGTTTTATGCGGAATTGGTATTATTTTAACAGCACCTTTCATGATGATCGTCATGTATTCTGCTTACTGTGCTTTTTTAGGTAAACCCAGACAAATTGAATTTAAGAAATAAATAACAGATAGAAACCCAATGGATAAAGATAAACAGATAAGCAATGTTGCGATAAAACAAGTTGCCCTGCTGGCCATAATTCTGGTGCTTACAGGATTAATCTGTTTTAATCTTTCACTGTTCATACCGTCAGTGCTTGGGGCAATTACTATTTATGTGGTCTGCAGAAAATACAATTTCTATCTGCAGGAAGAGAAAAAATGGAAATCCTGGCAGGCATCTCTTGTTCTGATGCTGGCCAGTCTTATTATTCTTATTCTTCCGATCTATTTTATTGCCGATCTTCTGATTGATAAGCTGGGGAATGCTCAGGTTTATATGACAAAATTCAATGTGTTTCTGGATAAAATACATTCATATATCTACTCAAAAACAAGTTTTGATATTCTCAGCAAAGAGAATATGGATAAAGTAAAGAATTCTGCAGGAAAGTTTTCCACATCAGCACTCAGTGGCACATTTAATACCCTGACTGTGGTAATGTCCATGTATTTTATCCTTTATTTTATGCTGGATAGGCCAAGACTGTTTGAGAAGATCCTTAGCTCTTCCGCTCCATTAAAAAGAGCAAATATTTCTTTGATCGGCGATAAGCTTAGAAAGCTGATCATGGCCAATGCAATTGGAATTCCCGTTGTAGCTTTAGGGCAGGGAATTGTAGCGCTGATAGGATACTTTATCTTTGGTGCCCCCAGCCCGGTTCTTCTTTTTGCTTTAACGGCCGCTGCTTCAATGGTCCCTGTTGTAGGTGCGGCTATTGTATATATTCCGGTATGTATTTTTATGATTGCTGAAGGCAATACAGGTCCGGGACTTGGTTTGGCTGCCTATTGTTTGATCGTAGTCGGGCTTACGGATAATCTGCTTCGGTTTACCCTTTTAAAGAAACTGGAAAATATCCATCCGTTGAATACTGTGTTCGGAATTATCATGGGAATGAATTTATTCGGTTTTATGGGGCTTATTTTCGGCCCAATCCTGATTTCATTTACCTTGCTTCTGATTCAGGTTTACAGGAATGAGTTTTCAGATGAAGATACACCACCAGATCTTAAACTGCCGGATAGTGATGAGGAAGAAAAGGTTAATTTAATTGTATAAAAGTGGAAGGCGTAAATTCAGAAATATTAAAAGAGATCTGCATCGTAAAGATGCCTTTCGGAAAATACGAAGGAACAGTGCTTGCTGATCTTCCGGTAAGCTACCTGGAATGGTTCAACAGGAAGGGTATGCCTAAAGGAAAGTTGGGAATGCAACTTTCAACCGTTTATGAAATTAAACTCAATGGCCTGATGGACCTTCTGATACCGATCAGGGCTTCTTTAAGATAAGGAAGAGTCTTTCTGACAAATAAATATAATTTAGGGGCGGCATCGAAGATGCCCGCCCCTAAATTATTATAATACAGTGAATTATTCTCTTAAAGCTGCGATCTCGTCCCTAAGCTTGGCAGCTTTTATAAAGTCAAGATTTTTGGCGGCAGCTTCCATTTCTTTCTGCTTCTGCCCGATGATTTTTTCAATGTCTTTATCTCCATAGCTGGCTTTTGTTTCTGCAGCTTTCTGAAGAATTTCCTTCTGGGTGTATTTTGGATCCGGGAAATCTTTACTCCTGCCTACAAGATTTTCTGAAATCTTTTTATTTAAAGCCTGAGGAACAAGTCCATTGGCTTCATTATGCTGTATCTGTTTATTACGGCGGTATTCTGTTTCATCCAGGGCAGCCTGCATGGATTTTGTGATCTTATCGGCATACATGATTGCTTTTCCGTTAACGTTTCTTGCCGCACGTCCTACCGTTTGGATCATTGATCTCCTGCTTCTGAGCATTCCCTCCTTATCAGCATCAAGAATAGCTACCAGAGACACTTCCGGAAGGTCAAGGCCCTCTCTTAACAGGTTGACCCCAATCAGTACATCAAAAATTCCCAATCGGAGATCCTGCATAATCTGAATACGTTCCAGGGTTTCAACATCAGAGTGGATATATCTTGTCCTGATCCCGAATTTCATAAAATATTTGGTCAGTTCTTCGGCCATTTTCTTCGTAAGAGTAGTAACCAAAACCCTTTCGTCAGCGTCCGCTCTTTTTTGAATTTCCTCCATGAGATCATCAATCTGGTTCAGGCTTGGCCTTACTTCAATAACAGGATCCAGAAGGCCTGTCGGGCGGATGATCTGCTCAATATAAGCTCCTCCGGTTTTCTCCAGTTCATAATCGGCCGGTGTTGCAGAAACATAGATCACCTGGTTTTGCATAGCTTCAAATTCCTCAAATTTAAGAGGTCTGTTGTCCATGGCGGCAGGGAGCCTGAAACCATATTCCACTAAGGCTTCCTTTCTGCTTCGGTCGCCTCCGTACATGGCATGAACCTGCGGAATGGTAACGTGGCTTTCATCAATAACCATTAAAAAGTCTTTCGGGAAATAATCAATCAGGCAGAATGGTCTTGAGCCTGGAAGTCTTCCGTCAAGATACCTTGAATAGTTCTCAATTCCTGAGCAGTAGCCCAGCTCCTTGATCATTTCAAGATCCAGTTCTGTTCTTTCCTGAAGTCTTTTAGCTTCCAGGGGTTTTTCAATGGAATTGAAGAAGTCTACCTGCTTTACCATATCATCCTGGATGCTTCTGATGGCTCCATTTAACGTTTCTTTTGATGTTACGAACAGGTTGGCGGGATAAATCTGAATTTGGTCAAAATTAGATTCCACATTGCCACTTACAGGATCAAAACTCTGGATTTTTTCTATTTCATCTCCAAAAAACTGAATTCGAACGGCATTGTCGGCATATGCAGGAAAAACATCAATAACATCTCCTTTTACCCGAAATGTGCCCCTCTGGAAGTCGCCCAATGTTCTGGCATATAATGCATTAACTAAAGAGTGAAGAAGAGCGGTCCTCGTTACTTTTTCTCCAATAGCTAATGTAATAAGTGACTTATGGAATTCTGAAGGGTTCCCTATACCATAAATACATGACACAGAAGCTACGATCAGTACATCTCTTCTTCCCGAAAGCAGGCTGGCTGTTGCAGAAAGTCGCAGTTTCTCTACTTCTTCATTAATGCTCAGGTCTTTTTCAATATAAGTTCCGGTTGTTGCAATATAGGCTTCCGGTTGGTAATAATCATAGTAGCTGACAAAATACTCAACAGCGTTATCGGGAAAGAATTCCTTAAATTCCATGAAGAGCTGTGCTGCCAGGGTTTTGTTATGGGCAAGAACCAAAGTAGGCTTCTGTACATTCTGTACAACGTTTGCAACGGTAAAGGTCTTCCCGGAACCCGTCACTCCAAGAAGAGTCTGGTATTTCTCACCGATCTCAATGCCTTCAGTAAGCTTCTCGATGGCTTGTGGCTGGTCGCCTGTAGGTTTATATTCTGATTGAAGATTAAAATTCATAGGAAATGATGTATACAACAAAAATACGAAAGAAATTTTAGCCTTCATAAAGTATTTGAAGATGAATATTTTAATCGTAATTTTTTTCTCTGTCCGTAATGTATACAAGATAAAAAAAGCGCTAAACTTATAGCGCTCTTATAAAGGATCTTACTGAAAAGTCATCGTGGCCGGAAACTTGTAGATGGTTGCGATTGGTTTTCCATCTCTGGTGGCTGGTTTCCATGTTGTTTCGGTGCTTATTGCTGTAGCTGTTTTTAGAAGCTCATTGTTGAAGACTTCATTATCTCCTTCAGTCGTTACTTTTGTCGCTTTTCCCGTATCATCTATATGGATATATACAACTGAGCTGATAGTACCTTTTTTAAAATCAAGCATACTTGTATCGAATGTAAGACCAATTTTTTTTCGCAAAGCAGCGGCACCTCCGGGGTATTCCGCTTGGATAAGATTTTTGTCAGAGTTTATGTTGGCATTTGTGTTGTTACCTTCATTGCTGGATGGCTGTGCTGTTTTCTTTGGAGAGATGGTATCTGCAACGGTTTTTGTGCTTTCTTTCTTGAATTCCAATGCTTTACTGGGCTTCTCTTTTATTTTTTCAAAAAAACCAGAGTTAGTTGAAGTGACTTGAGAAGACTCCACATTTTTTACAGTCCCTACGCCCGCTTTTTGGGGGGTGTAAGGAGCAACAGGATTGACTGCGTATGTCCTTTCTGCGAATAGAGCTGTTGCTGCAATGAGAGTTGTGATTCCTGCCATTTTTTTCAGGACAGTGAATCTGGATTTTTTCTTTGTCATCATAATAAATCGTTTTTTGGTGTTGTTAAAATTAAATGAATGGGTAAGAGGCAGATTCTGAATATTGATAATCTCGTCAAGAATCAGATTCTGGTATTCTTTAATATCATATCTGTTTAAAACAGCTGCATCTGCAAGAAATTCATGATTTGTGATGATCGCTTTTTTATAGATAAGAAAAACGGGATTGAACCACATGAAGATCTTCAGGATATCTATAAAAATAAGGTCTATGCTGTGTTTCTGGTCAATATGGCTTTTTTCATGCAGGAATATCATTGGATCAATCACATTATTTTTTATATAGGCGTCTCCTAAATAGATAGTATTCCAAAAGCTAAAAGGAGGAAGGTTTTCATGAGTTACCTTAATAGTGTAATTCTGGTAGATTATTTTTTTACCAGATATTTTTTTGATGGCTGCAATAGACAGGATGCTTTTTATTAAAAGGAAAAGAGCAACCGTTCCATACATGAGCCATACTATATTTATCCAATTAAAACTTTCCTGAGCAGGCTGTATCTGGATGATCTGTTGTGCGGTATCTTCAAATATGATCGCAGGCTTAGTCTCTGTCTTTGAAGGTTGTACTGTGATGGAAATAAACGGGATCACAAGAGAAAAAATCAAAGAAAAAAGTAGATAAAACCGGTTAAACCTATACATTTTTTCTTTTTCCAGAAACAAATAGTATACAGCAATACATACTGAAGAACACAGAAGTATTTTTAGAGCAATGATGAACATGTTTATTCTTTTATCTGTTGATCTATTATATCACGGAGTTCTTTCAGTTGCTTCTGACTGAATTTTGCATTGGAGGTAAAGAATGATGCAAACTGTGTCACTGAGCTGTTGAAAAAACGGTCAATCATAGAGGTCATTTCCTCGTTGAAATATTCCCCTTTTTCTACTTTTGGATAGTATTCACGGGAATTTCCATACAATGTATAGCCTACCAGGTCTTTGTTCTGCATTCTTTTCAGCAAGGTAGCAATGGTCGTAGCAGCAGGTTTTGGTTCCGGGTACGCATCAAGAATATCTTTCATGAAAACCCGTTTCTTTTCCCAAAGGATTTCCATAAGACTTTTTTCAGAATCGGTAAGTTTGATGTCTTTCATTCTACAAGTTTGTAATTTGTTCTACAAATGTAGAATTAAAATTTATATCTGCAAATTTTTGTGGCATTATTTTTCCATTATTTTTTTTACACTAATTACAATACTATGAAATTCAACCATCTTTACGTACCGATACTCAGTGTTTTTTTGCTTTTATGTTCATGCAATAAAAACACTGCAAATGCACAGCAAAAGGGAACCGACGGCAGTGTAGAAACCGAAAAACCGAATACAGATTATAAGCCAGCCTTTAAAGGACAAACCAGAATAAAAGCTGTAAAAACCACTATAGCTTATAAAGTTGAAATCCTTAATAAAGATCTGGGAAGACCTTGGGGAATTATTAATCTTCCAGACGGAAGATTTCTTATTACTGACAAAAACGGTCATATGAATGTGGTTTCAACAGATGGAAAACAGATTTCCAAGATTTCGGGATTCCCAAAAGTAGATGCAAAAGGGCAGGGAGGAATGCTGGATGTAGCCCTTGATCCCGATTTTAAAACGAATAATATTATTTATTTCAGCTTTTCAGAGCCGTTTGGTGAAGGAAACCTGACCTCGGTTGCGAAAGGAAAACTTTCGGCAGATCTTAAAAATATCTCGGAGGTTAAAGTTATTTTCCGTGCAGAACCTTCCTATGACGGCGATAAGCATTACGGAAGCAGGCTGGCTTTTGACAAGGACGGAAATTTGTTTGTAAGTACCGGGGAAAGATCTGATAAACAAACAAGGGTGTATGCTCAGAAAACAGATAATTATTTAGGAAAAATACTAAAAATTACCAAGGACGGAAAGCCGGCTCCCGGAAACCCGTTTATTGGAAAACAGGGATATAAGCCGGAAATCTATGCCTATGGTGTAAGAAATCCGCAGGGAATGGCAATAGATCCAAACGGAACACTTTGGGATGTTGAGATGGGACCCAGAGGTGGTGATGAAATTAATCTGATACTGCCCGGAAAAAACTATGGATGGGGAGATGTGACATATGGAATTGAATACTCCGGAGCGAAGGTAGGAGATGGTATCACCCAAAAAGAAGGAACTGAACAGCCCGTTTATTACTGGGATCCTGTGATCTCTCCGAGCGGAATAACCTTCTATACCGGAAATATTGAGGAATGGAAAGGAAATCTTATCATCGGATGTCTGAGTGGCGAGCACATTAACAGGATTGTTATGAAAGATAATAAAGTAGTGGGAGAAGAACGTCTTCTTGCTGACCAGAAAGAACGCTTCAGAGATGTTCTCAACGGAATGGATGGCAACTTATATGCCGTTACAGACAGTGGAAAACTTTATAAAATTTCTAAAAAATAGAAGAGACTGTATCAGCAGATTTTCAAAATCAATTGTTGATTATCATTTACGTTGATACAGTCTCTTTATATATATTTTAAAACTTAAAATTAAGTCTTGCAAAAGCCTGTCTTCCCGCAAAACCCATCTGCACAGGATCGAAAATACCTCCTGATTCTGTGTTGCCATCTACATGTGCCGTCTGCAGAGTAGGATAGCGGTTAAAAAGGTTTTTGCTTCCGATCGTAAGGTTGAGGCTTCTGGAAAACTCATATCCAAAAGATAAGTCGGTGGTTACTTTGGCACCATAAAGCTGGTAGTCATCTGTCCCGTTGTAGCCTATCAATTTTACTTTGTCAAATCTCACCAGCTGAAGATTGGCATTGAACTTATCAATTTTGTAATTTAAATTCAGATTGAATTTTGTTTTGGGAGCAGATGCTAAGATAAATGCTCTTTCTCTTGCGCTCAGGTAGACATCTTCTTTTCCTTTTAACTTTTCTGAGGTGTTTATCCTGGTGATTTCCATCTCATTATAGTTTCCTGCTAAAGTTGCGGAAAGCTTTCCCGAACCGATATTTTCTGTGTAACTTAATATAACATCAACCCCTTTAGTTCTGGTATCTATTGCATTAGTAAAAAACTGGGCCTGATCGATATGATTATCAGCTAGGATTTGACCTATTGCATCATCCTCCTGGGTGAAATTTCCTGTCAAAACTATACGATCTTTTACTTTAATGTAATATCCATCAATTGTAGCAGTGAATTTTCCAGTGTTAAAAGTAAATCCGGCACTACCATTCAAGGAAGTTTCCTGCTTTAATTGTGGAATTCCAACTGTTTGTGCAAGGTTACTATCATTAGCCGCAAGCTGTATAGTGACAAGATTTCCTCCCTGGAAATTTGTAAACTGAAGGCTGTAATATTTCTGTGCCAAAGAAGGCGCTCTGAATCCTGTAGACACCGAGCCTCTGAAGGCAAACTGTGGGGTAAATGCATATCGTGTGGCAAATTTACCATTCAAAGTGCTTCCGAAGTCGTTGTAGTTTTCAAACCTTCCGGCCACACTGATCATCCATTTTTTCGTAATATCCAGTTCAGTGTCTACATAGGCGGCAAAATTATTCCTGTTTTTATTAAACTCCTGTGAATACCCCGGAAAGCCCTGAGAACCACCGGGCCGCACATCACCTGATAATGGATTGGTAACAAGCAGGCCTGCAGGGGTATCAGGCGTTACAATGTTTCCGTTGATGTCATACATCGCATACGATGCTTCTTCTCCTTTGATGATCTCAAACTCCTCATATCTGAATTCGGATCCGAGAGCAATGTTTAAACCTTCCAATACCTTAAACTGTTTTGAAGCATTAAAACCTGTTGTATTCTGCAAAAGAGAATGTCCGCCGGCATTAAAACTCGTAGGAGATTTTATTCCCAGAGTGGCATTAATTGTATTGTCTATCTGATAAGTAAATCTGTTACTTCCGAATGCATTGTAAAAATCAACATCCCAGTTAGCAACCTTAAATTTCAACCCGTTGTCAAAAGTAAAGTCTGTGATACTGGTGTCTTCTATAGGGTTAAAGCCATTAGGATATACTTCAGGAATATTTCCGTCGGCATCCGGTGTTCTTGTCCATGCATAAGCATTTGTTTTACGGTAGGAAAAGCCCTGGCGGGAGTAGAATTTTAACCCGTCAGACAGAGGAAGTTCCACATTTCCAAAGAAATAAATATTCTGAGATTTTGCATCCCCGAATTTTTCTCTCGGAGACGAGTATTTTTCCGGATTGGCATTCCGTATAGTACGGTCTTTATTGACAAATTCAACAGTGAAATTACCAAATCCTCCCTTGTTGCCTATTTTGGTTCCCAGATTTCCGCTGAAATCGAAGGTAGTTCCGTCTACTTTATGATCCGATACCACATCCTGGTTTCCCGGGCTTTTAAAAAGATTCATTCCATAAAAAGCATTCCCTTCAAAACCTTGGCTGCGGTCATTAAGAATAACATTGATAACCCCGGCTATTGCATCAGATCCATATTGGGCTGAAGCTCCGTCGCGGAGAACTTCAATTCTTTTAATGGCACCAATGGGAATAGTGTTCATATCAGATCCTGTATTTCCTCTTCCTTTTGTCCCGAAAAGATTGATCAGTGAGGATTGGTGATATCTTTTTCCGTTAAGTAAAAGAAGTGTCTGATCCGGCCCAAGTCCACGAAGAGTTGCAGGATCTGTTGCATCAGCACCGTCTGATCCGGACTGCTTATTGGAATTAAAAGAAGGTGCGCTGAACTGAAGTAGCTGGTTCACTTCTATCTGTCCCGTTGACTGGCTAACCTGCTTTATATCAATTACATCAACGGGAACAGGAGTGTTGGTAACAGTTCTTTTTTTATTCCGGCTTCCGGTAATGGAAACCTCCTCTATTTTCGATTCCTTGGAAATTGTATCATTTGTATTTTGAGAATACAACATGGATACTGTTCCCAAAAAAAGAACACTTGTGTACTTTATTTTCATATTTCATATTTAAGTTAGGGATTGTATCAAAAATATTGAATTTTAATCTCAAATCAACATGAAAATATGTTATTGTGTAAGAATTATTTAAATTAAGTTTATTTTTTGTCTAATTCGGAAAATTATTAACAAATAAATTGATAATAATGAAAATTTTTAACCTAAAAACTTTTAATAATGCGGTTAAGTCCCTCCTCCAGAATTTCCCGGGAAGTAGAAAAACAGATCCTGATATGGCCTTCGGCGCCTTTGCCAAACCATCTTTCGGAGCCGGGAACAACAGCTACTTTACCTTCCTTTAAAACATGCTGTGTAAAGGCTTCGCTTGAAAATCCGTTTTCAATTTTGGGGAAAATAACAAACGTTGCCTCTGGTAAATTCGGGGTTAAAATACCGGAATTATTCAGCATGCTATAAGCAAGATCCCTGTTATGTTGCAGGTGATCAAGGAAATCATTAAACCAGGGCTTAGCCTTTTCAATAGCCACACTTGCTGCAATCTGAGATAATGTGGAAACGCCTTCAATGGTAGAGTTGAACTGGGATTTTTCGGTAAAATCATCCAGTAGTTCCTGATCATTACACAAAACAGCTCCAATTCTCAAACCGGCAATCCCGAATGATTTTGAAAATCCAAAAACGGTAAAGCTCTTCTTTTTTGCAGCTTCTGACACTGAAGAATAGGTGTTGAATTCTCTTTTGTCATAAACAATATCACTCCATATCTCATCACTCATTACCCACAGATCATGCGCTTCAACTATTTCGGATATTTTTATTAAAACCTCTTTTGAGTAAACCCTTCCCACCGGATTGTGGGGATTACAGATGCTAATCAGTTTTGTTTTTGATGAAATTAAAGAAGTCAGCATTTCAAAATCAATTTCTCCTGTTTTGGAATCAACAGCGCATAATTTGATACGTCCGCCTGCCGCTTCCACCGTCTTTTTGAACAGGAAATCAACCGGATCGAAAATGATGGCCTCATCTCCGGGCCCTAAAACATATTTGGCAACCAGAAACATTCCTTGGGCAGCACTGTTTACTGCTAAAATATTCTCCGGGGTAAAGCTTCCGTTCTTTTCCGTATTGAAGTGTTTTGCAACGCTTTTTTTGAATTCCGGAATTCCCGAAAACGGACCATAGCTGAGGTAGCCGTCTTTAATATATTCAATAATTCCCTGCTCAATCTCGGGAGACATCCTGAAATCCGGATCTGCTGCTGTTAAAGGAATAATCCCGTTTTCCAGAGTTGCCCATCTTCCGTTATATGCTTTTCTTTTCAGGGCTTCGAAATTGATATCTTTATTTGTAAACATTTTATTTGTATGAAATTGGTAAGGTGTTTTTTTGCTGCTCGTTTAATGGTAAGAGAAACTGATTGAGTAATGTTCTTCCGTTTTTGATATGGATCTCAATTTCTGCTTTTCTCTCTTCCTCATATTTTTGAAAAGTTTCAGTAAGATTATTGCCTTCCAGTAAGAGGTTTGTTAAGACGTAAGAGTCTTTTAGAGCCGAAGTTACACCCTGGCTTGTAAAAGGAATCAGAGGATGAGCTGCATCGCCTATGAATACAATGTTTTCGTGATAAAAAGGGTTGAGCTTTTCCAATTCATACACCCTCCATATGTGAGCGTTTTCATAGCTGGAATCATTGATGATAGAGGAGATAAGGGGATTCCAGTCTCCGAAATGATCCACAATGAACTGTTTGATACAGTCCGGAGTATAGTCTTCATTGATGAAAAATCGCGTAATATCAAACTGACAGTACCAAAGAACCTTTGTAGAAGAAAGCTTTAATACCCCGAAAGTAAGTCCGCCATTTTCATGATGGAATTTCAGAAAATTGCTTTCAAGCTTACCGGCAATTTCTTCATTTTCAATAATGTTCACTACTTCATTTTCTAAAACGGCTTTCATTTTTTCATCCTCAAAAATTTTTCTTCTGATTCTGCTTCTTGAACCGTCTGAAGCTATAACAACATCAGCCTCCAGGGATGTACCGTCATTGAGTGTTATGCTGGCTTTCCCGCCAGAAAAACCATTCAGGGTGACTGTTGTGTCATAAGATATTTTATCGGAGGGAATACCTTCGGCCAAAATCTCTATCAGGGCACTTCTTGAAACTACAAAAACATCTTCAAGATCTTTTTCAGAAAGGATTTCTCCATTCTGATGGTAGTGAAGATACTTTTTTAAGAACTGGCCTTTTCTGTAGAGATCATCAATATGAATGATATTGGAAAGGTATTCAATGCCTTCTTTGGGAAGGATAAATCCGTGTCCTTTCAGGTCATTTTGAGTTCTTCTTTCATAGATATGGTAGTCAATATTATTTTTTTCCAAATAATTTGCCATACTCAATCCGGAAACTCCTGCTCCTATGATTGCAACTTTGTACATCCTTATTAGTTTTTAAATAGTGTTATTAGTTTTTATTAAAAATCCAAAGATCTCCGTTTTTATATTTTTTGCGGGAGATTTTGTTTTCTTCAGTAAGTTTCTGAAGCGTATCTAATGCTTTTTCGAAAGAGATATTTGAAAGAACAGCGAATTCCTGAGTGGTTAAAGTAGGGTAAACTGCAAATAGCTGGTCAGGTTCTGTAGAGTATTCCTGTTTTGTTACATCCGGGCTTATTTTTGTTATTCTGCGTTCAAAATCTAAATAAGGTTTGAAGCCGTAGAGAATGTCTAAGATTTCATCATCTTTGGTAAAGATTAAGGTAGGAAAGCCTCTTACGCCAAGCTGTCTTCCAAGGTCAAGATCTTTTTTGAATTCAATCTGAGCTGTGGATTCATAATCCTCTTTCCACTGTGCCACATCTAATCCTGCCATTTCCGCTGCTTTTTCAAGATGCTCCGATTTTGTGATGTTTAATTTATCAAGAAAGACCATTTCACGGATAATTCTCATATAGTTTACAGCTTTCTTTTTATCCTGCATTTGTGCTGCTTTAAAAGCAATGGATGGCGGATAGGAAGAATTTAAGGGGTCTGTCAGCCAGACTCCTCCATCAATAGGCATTTTATAATATGGGCTTACCTCTTCCCAATGGCCGGCAACATCACTTGGTTTACTGATCCCTCCGGAATTGTAAATGTCCCATGATGGTAAAAGTCCGCCCATCCTGTAATCTATTTCTACTGCATTACCGTATTCTAATTTCATTTTTCTCAGCTGGGCTTCAATTCCCCAGCAGGAAGAGCAGATAGGATCTGTATAATAAATAACGGTGATTTTATCTTTGGCGCCCTGAAGCTGTTCTGCTGAATATTCTGAGTCTTGTGTTTCCAGGATTTCGCATATCCCTTTTTCCGGATCGCAATTGAGAAGAGGGTTCTTGTTCATATTATTGTTGTTTGAGTTAAGTATATTAAAGAATAAAAACAGATAGGTAAAAATGTCCAAAATGATTTTTTTTGGTTAACATAATATTGGGGTGTGATAAAGAAATAATAGCCAGACCGGCCATTACTGGAAGAGTAAAGAAATAGAATTATTCCGGAGCTTTAAAGATATTGTCGTCAGAATGGAACCCTGCGACACCACCACTTACTGCAAACTTCATGGCAGAAGCTGCAGTCATTCCCACTACAGGTTTGATGTTTTTTTCTTCCGTAACAATTACCCAGCCTGAAATGGCGTAGGAATGGGGTAGGTATACTGCCACGTAATTGTGCTTTTCAACGTCTGACATTTCTTTTTGGGTCAGAAAGCCTATTCTCCAGATTTCCGGATTTTCATTCGTCTTTACCCATACAGGATCGTTGAATTTCTTTTTGTCTCCCACAAATGATGACATGACGTCTTTTGTAGGAGTATAAATATGCTTTACTCCCGGAATTTTTTCCAGAAGACTGTCCATGGTATCAAAAAAGAATTTACCGACTACAAATTTATTTCCGAGATACCCCAGAACTGCTGTGATAAGTATCGTTGAAACAAAAACCAGACCCGGAATCTCTTTTGCGACAGAAGGAATAATGTTGTCAACAGCACTTACAACATACCAGATCACAAAGAGAGTAAGCCCGATTGGGCCAATAATAACCAATCCCTGAAAGAAATTTTTCAGAAAAAAATTGGCAATATTTTCGAAGGTCAGTTTTTTCAACGTGGATTCTTTACTTTTTTATTTTAACCGTGAATTGTTTCTTTGTTTCCGTAAGATTTAATGATATTGGCTTCATATTCCAGCCACATGTCCCAGCGCTTGTTTACTTTTTCAGGGTCTCCAAGCTGTCTTGCAAATCCTATAAATGTAGTATAATGGTTAGCTTCAGAGATCATCAGCTCTTTATAAAATGTCTTAAGCTCTTCATCTTTAATATTTTCAGTAAGAACTTTAAATCTTTCGCAGCTCCTAGCTTCTATCATCGCTGCGAAAAGCATTTTGTCAACAATGAGATCATCTCTGTTGCCTCCTTTCTGAATGAAATTCACAAGTTCATTTACATAGTCATCTTTTCTAGTACGCCCAAAAGTATACCCTCGTTTTTTAATGATCTCATGAACCTGATTGAAATGATCCAGCTCTTCCTGCGCAATGGCGAGAAGCTCAGTAACAATTTCAGGATATTCAGGAAGCATAGTGATTAAGCCGATAGCATTAGTTGCTGCTTTCTGCTCGCACCACGCATGATCCGTTAAAATTTCTTCAATGTTTTCCTCTGCAATATTTGCCCACCTTGGGTCGGTAGGAAGTTTCAACTTAAACATGCCTTGAATTTTCTGTAAAAATAAAATAAATTGCGATAAGAAAAATTATTTTATTTCAAATTGATTGCTAAAGCGTTAAGAAGCTGTTTTTTTTCTTAAAAATTCCAGAATTTTCCAACCGGTATCATCCACCTTTTTCAATCCGGCGGCAATAATGAAAGCAAGGATGACATTGATGATATAAATGAAGATCATTAGCAGCCACCACGGCAGATTTTCCTGCAAAGCAACCACAATGAAATATACGAGTGATGAGCTTATTCCCTGTGCGAAATAAAAGAAAATAGCATTCTTACCAATGTGGGTAACGAAATTTTCTTTTGTAATTTTTAACCTGTTATAGAGCACAAATAGTGTTGTTAACGAAAACAGTGACCAAATGATATAAGGAATTTTTGGCGGGAATTTATTTTTATTGATTTTGTAGAAAATCTCATTTCCGTAATACCAGAACATCCAGATCAAGGCTGCTGCGACTATCGCATATAAGAAAGGGATTACTTTTGCAGGAATCTTTTTACCACGCATTCTGTTGGCAATTAAAAAGACAGCAAGGTAAAAAGCAACATAGCCTACCTGCCCGCCGGGATAATATTCCGGGAAAATATTAAATATTAAAGTCAGGGCCAGGCATAACCCTATAAACCAGCCGACATGTTTTGGGAAGAATCTTAAGATCAGTACTCCAAAAACAGCCAGAATGAAATATACTTTCAGATACCAGAAACTTCCCATAACTACAGGAAATGTATCGGCATTGGTGTATTGATGAAGATACCAGTTTCCGAGATTCTGCCATTGGGGGATATCCGACACACTGGTCGCTGCATATTTTGAACCAAAGGTTGAATAGAAACTCTGAAGCCATTCCATAGAAAAGAACGTTAATCCGAATACCTTGAAAAAATAATCCAGGAAGAACAGAAACGTTACAAAGATCATATAGGTGATCTGAAGTTTTAAAAGCCTGTAGAATGTTTTTTCAATATTCGATCCTGATGTAATTCCGCTTAAGGCATAAAAGAGAGCGACATCAAAAACCAGTGAAAATACCCTTACTTCTGCGGGAATATAAAACTGTCCCGACCAAAAAGCGGTATGGATGAATATAATGGAAAGGGTTGCCATTCCTTTAGCAAAATCGATGTAGAGATCTCTGTTCATTTGTTGTAGTATGGTTCAAAAGTAAATAAACTTTGGGATATTAATCAAATAAACTAAAAAGAGACAGAACATTGCTGTCTGTCTCCTTTGTTAAATATGCTAAAAATGAATGTTATTTAAGGTGCTTAAATTCTTCTTCCGAAATTTCTCCGGTCTGGATTTTTCTAAGTTCATCGATATATTGGCTCATATAGGCATCGATCTCCGGGTTTACAGAGTTTTTACCCATTTTGTACGTGCCGTTTAGCACACCTTGGTAATAGTAGAAGAAATTGTAGTCAAAATTGGCTGCGTTAAGATCGTACTGTCCAAGAAGGAAGCCTAAACGTACAGCAGATCTTCTTTGAGGAGGAGTTCCGTGATGGTTAGCGCTTGTAGTCTGATAATCACCGATGCTCTGTGCAAATTCATAGGCTGCAGCAATTTCAGCGAAACTGGTTTTGTTGTATCCGTTTGGCCTTCTTAAGTAATACCCTGCAAAACCATCAGCTTCCAGTTCGTTAGGTCTTGCTGTAGATTCGTTTACAGTAGGAAGACCGAAAATGTACTGCAGCTGGTGCCCGTATTCGTGAGCAAGGATCATGGCATTCACAATATCTCCTCCTTTATTTTTTGCATCCGCATAGATTGCATAGCCATAATAAATTTTCCCTGTGGAATAAGAGATTGCATTGTAAGTGGAATTGAAATTGGAAGGATCGTCTACAAAACGAAGAGTCGGGTTGCTTCTTCCCCAAAGACTGGCGATTTTAGTCATCTGGGAATTCATAAAGTTGGTGTCTGTAGTGTTCTGAAGACCGGTTTTAAGTACTGCGGTAGAGCTCCAGTATTGATCTACATAAGAGCAGCTTTTTTGAAGTTCTCCGGGTTGCTCGATCTTTGCGCTTTCAGATTGAGATTCAGGAAGAACAGATTCTTCCATTTTGTCATCACGGCACGCTGATAATGAAAAAGCGGCAATGGCTCCTGCTAATAAGCAGAATTTAAAGTTTCTTTTCATATAAAATATTTTTTGGTGATAACGAAGGTATAAAATTATCTCTTAAGTATGAGCATATTAATGTTAAAAATTATTCAAAATATAGTGAAATGATAATTATTATATTTTTGATAAAAAATACAGGACTGGTTGTAAGCTATTTAGAAATTTATTCATATATTTGCACCTCGAAATAACTAAAAATTTATAAACAATGTTTGCAATTGTAGAAATAGCAGGGCTTCAATATAAAGTTGAGCAAGACCAGAAGTTGTTTGTAAACCGTTTAAAAGGAGAAAAAGGAGACAAGGTTTCTTTTGACAAAATTCTTCTTACTGTAAACGGTTCAATCACTGTTGGCGCCCCAGCTGTAAACGGAATCACTGTAGATGCAGAGATCCTAGACCACGTAAAAGCTGATAAAGTAATCGTTTTCAAAAAGAAAAGAAGAAAAGGTTATCAGGTGAAAAATGGTCATAGACAATCTTTAACTCAAATTAAAATCACTGGTATCACTGGTTTTGACGGAAGTACTAAGAAAGCTGCTAAAAAAGAAACTGTAAAAGCTGAAGTTCTTTCAGACAACGCAACGGTTAACTTTGGTGAAGATCACGAACTGAACTATCACTTAAAGAAAAACAACCTGTCTCAGTCTAAAGAAAACAGAGAAACTTTAATTACTTTAGGTAAAGCAGTTAAAGTTGAATTAGAAAAGAATGTTCTTACTCACGAAGAAGTGGATGCTGCTATCGTTAAGAATATTGATCAATTTAAAGCACTTAACAAATAATCCAGTAATAAAATGGCACACAAGAAAGGAGTCGGTAGTTCCAAGAACGGTAGAGAGTCTCACTCTAAGAGATTAGGTGTGAAGATTTTCGGTGGACAAGAAGCTATTGCCGGAAATATTATTATCAGACAGAGAGGTACGCAACACCACCCGGGTGAAAACGTGGGAATGGGTAAAGACCATACTTTGTTTGCATTAGTAGACGGTAAAGTAGTTTTCAGAAAGAAAGCAAACAACAGATCTTTTGTATCTGTAGAGCCGAACGCATAATTATTTAAGCGTTTTATAAAATCTAAACCTCAGCCAATGGCTGAGGTTTTTTTTGCTTAATTCTGTAAAATGAAAAATATTTTCGCTAATATTCTAATTTTAGTGAAATATTTCTATATTTGTTAACTATCAAATAACAAATCATTTGCGGATGCCGAAAAGCAGATAGAGTAGGCAACAAACTAAAACAAAATACTATGAAAAATCTAAGAAAACTAACAAAAAAACAATTGAGAACACTAGATGGTGGCGCTTTGGCATGTCCTCCTCCTGCAACTACTTGTGTACAATGGTGCTCGTGGACAGCACAACAGAGATTAATGTGCCGTAATATGATTATAGATCCGGAACCATGCGGATGCTAGAATAAATAAGTTATTGAAAAATGTAAACCTCGGCAGTGCTGAGGTTTTTTGTATTTAAAAGAATAGTATTTAAAAAGCTTAAAATCTGCTTTTTTGCAGCAATACAATTTATTCTTTATTATTATAAAAAAGCTCTTTACCGATTGGGCAAAGAGCTGTATTTTAAAATCCTACCTGGAATCCTGCTTTTATTCCGAATGTTGAAATATCCGGTCTGTCGAGATAGTTTCCTCTCCAGTTGAAGTCTACCCTGAATATTCTGAGGTTTCCTATTCCGATATTTTCAATTCCGAATCCATATTCAAAATAGATCTGCTCGCTTGGTGCTGAATATTTGAACCCTTCCACATTAATAGATTTAGAAGCATCACTTAAAGTTCCGTAAGCGGTTCTGATAAATGCGATTTCCCTAAGCTTAAGCTTCTTGATCAGAGGGATAAAAGAAAGTATTTTTCCGTTGAAATGGTGTTCAAGGTGAAGCGTTGAGTAGGTATCTGCTACAAATTCATAGTAATTAAGCTGTGAAAATGTATTCTGCGCCAGACTGTAAGACTGGTTTCCGGGGATTACATTCTGAAGGGCCAGAGGAACTGTATCAAATGTTTTTCCTGCTTCAAAGTTAACGATGGTTTTACCCCAGCTCCCGATCAATATTGGCTTATAGAACATGAACTGAAGTCTGTTATAGTTGAAGTCGCCGTTAAAAAGCCCTTCGATACCTCTTGTATATTTCAGGATAATAGTAGGAGCCAGTGTTCCGTGTTCATAACGGTCCACCCCTGTTTGGGAAAACTTAGCACCCGGTCTTGCAATTAAGCTTAAGGTAACGTGAGAGTCATTAAGGGTTTTCCTCAGATCTCCGTTGCGGTAATACATCAGGCTGAATTTATCCGGGTTGGCAGATTTTATACTCTGTAATGTTCCGTCTACCCTTACCTGAAAGTTTTTCCAGGGTTCAATGGAGGCAAAAATATTAGTTTTGTTTATGGAGCTCAAAGAAGCGTTTTCTCCTCTTGCGAAAAGGGTAGAAGAAGCAAAGGTACGTGCCATAATTCCGTCGTCGGTAGTAAGCTGTACACCAAGTTGCTCGATATCTCTTTTTGTTCCTGCCCCGATCATAAATCTGTTCACGCGGTTGAACATATAGCGGGCTTCTGCCCCGTATTTAACCTTTTGGTCTTTAAATCCGTATGCTGTATAAAACTGAACTCTCCATGGGTCATTTTGCCCAAAATAGGTTCTTGCGCCTAACCTTATCCTGTCGCCTTCCACTTCATTTTTACCGTAAATGGAGAAAATAGGGCCTATATCAATACCTTTAAAGGCATTATAATATCCTGATGCCAGTGTTTCATAGATTTTAACGATACGGTTGAATTTTGGTGTCTGCTGAAGCTTATCAAGCATTTCATAGACGCCCTGTTCTGATTTTGACAGTGAGTCCGGTCTTGCTTTTACCCAGTAGGCATCATCTTTGTCAACAAATTTATCGTCATACTCTTCCTGCTTCCGTGTAAATACTTTATCATCGAGAGGTTTATTGAATTCATATTGAGAATAATCGACCGAGCGTTTGGCTATAATACTTTTAGAGGTTCTCTTTTTTGCAAAAGGTGTAAGTTCTATTTCTGTAATGAACTTTTTAGGAAGAAATGTATTCTCATCAGGATTGTCATACTCCAGCTCTGTGGAAATGCTGTTGATGAAGTTAACATTGATCTTCTGTGTAGATTTTAAAGTGGCTCCTAATACAGCATAATTATCGGTGTCAATATAAAGGTAGCCCTGGAAGGCTAAAACGTCTTTCCTTTTGGGTTGGTATCTTATTTTATAAGCATTCTCACCGTGAATAGAAATGGTATCTGTTAAATTATAGTCATAGGTGCTGAATCCATTTGATCCGACCGGACTTGGGAACCCTATGTCAAAATAATTTAATGTGTTGTCGTAAATATTAATATCACGGTAAAGATTTTTTGCAGTAATGGTAATTACCTGATTATCCTGAAAGCCTGATGTTTTTTGGGCAACCAGTAATCTTTTTGTCTTTTTTCCAGGTTTGTTTTCTCCAAAATTTTCATAAATGGATTCATTAAGGAAGATGGGAAGACCAATCTTTCCGCTGGCTGTAGAATCGGCATAATCAAAAATGAAATCAAGCTTATTGAAGATCTTCTTGCTCATGAAAGCGCTGTCCAGGTTATTCGCGTCAAACTGGATTTTCTCGTACTCTTTATAAGTATAGGTATCGAATTTCTCCAGGCCATTATTGCGTTTTCTTTTCCAGACTTCCTGCATGATGGCGTAGGCCGGGTTTTCTTTCTTGTTCTTGTATTTGGGTTTTTCGTTGTGAATGACAATTTCACCGATGCTGCTTACTTTTTCCTGTGAAAGCTGTACAAAAATATTGGCAGCATTTTCAGGAGTAACGGTAACATTTTCAGTAGAATAACTTTTTTTCGAAAATTTTAGTTTATAAATAATACTGTCAGATTGAATGCTAAAGCTTCCCGCTGAAGTTTTTAGAAAAGGCTCAGTATTGTCATTAATAAAGACGTCGACACCGGAAATTTCTTTATTAGTCTTTGCATCTACAATTCTTCCGTTTGCTGTGTTTTGGGCATATGCCAGGCAGGATATAAAAAACAGAAAGAATAGATTATAATATTTAGAGTTGTTATTTAACATCATTTGTTTCTTCAAGCAATTTGCACAAACAAAAAGCGTGCTGTTTATTTAAAAAAGATCATTTTTTTAACGTTTTCTACGAAAATTCACAAAACTACAAATGTAATGAAAATAACAGTAAAAGATTATAATAATTAATGGTCTGGTAATATTGAATTTAATCTGAAGCAAAAGCTGTTAAAATGCTATATCTAAAAGCAAATATTGATAAAATGAATATTCTGACATTCTCAATTAACATTTTTTCCACAATTTATCAACTTATTAATCTGGTTTAATAAGTTATCAATGCGTTCTCAATAAGTTATTCACATATTTTTAATAGGCTTACAAAGTATTCTCCATAATATGCTAATAGTTTATTGGTATTTTTTCCACAAATTACTAACAGTTTTATTTGTCTGATATTCAATGGTTTATTAATAATTAGTATACTTTTCTGCAAAATGTAATAATAGTATATTTTTCGGTTAATGTTTAGAAACAGAAGGTATAACTAACATTTTTATTATTCTGTGAAAATTGTTAATAAATACCTGATTATAGTATTTGTGGAGAGGTTGGAATTTTCTGATGAATTAAGAGTATAAATCAGGGCATAAAAAAAGACCTACATTTTTGTAAGTCTTTGTTAGCTCCTCCTGCTGGGCTCGAACCAGCGACCCTCTGATTAACAGTCAGATGCTCTAACCAACTGAGCTAAGGAGGAATTTTCCTTGTTTAAGGTGCTGCAAATATAAAAGGAATATTAATATCAGGCAAATTTTATCCCCGATTAACGGCTATTTTTGACTAAAAATGTTGAATTTCAGTAAGAAATATTTCAGAAGATTTTAAGATTAACTTTAATCATCCTCAAATAAATGCCGGAAATAGAGTTCGGGAGATTCTAAAAAATTCTTTGTCAGCTGATAATGCTCTGTTTCTCTATAACTGACCTGTTGAATTTTATCATCCAATAAATAAATTTCTGCACCGGGATAGCTCATCAGGATCGGAGAATGGCTGGAAATAATGAACTGGGCCTTTCCTGCTTTTTCCAATTTGTGAATAACGGACAATAATGACAATTGTCTTTGTGGAGAAAGTGCGGATTCCGGCTCATCGAGAATATAAAGGCCATTCTGGAAATGATTGTGAAACAAGGAGAGAAAAGCTTCGCCGTGGGATTGCTGATGTAAGGATTTTCCTCCATAGGCATTCAGGACGCTTCTGTCTTCTTCAGCAACTTCATCTATGTAGGTGGCAAAGTTGAAAAAGCTCTCAGCCCTCATGAAAAATCCCTGCCCGGTTTTGGTTTTCCATGACAGTGTGAGGTATTCGGACAGTTCGGACTCGGTTTTGTGAAAATTATAATTGTGATTTCTGCTGCCTCCGGATACATTGAAATCGCACTTTTCTGCAATGGCTTCCAGTAATGTAGACTTACCGATGCCATTTTCTCCAACGAAAAAAGTAACATTGCTTTTGAGCTTTAAATCTAAACCATTGCTCAGAAAAGGAAGATTGAAAGGAAAATCTTCCGGATGATTGTCTTTTAAGTAAATCCGGGATAGGTAAGGCATTAGGGTTGTTATATTACATATTGTGACTTCCGTCCAAAGGTATGCAAAATAAAAAAGACCCATAGCAATATGGGTCTTTTGCTTCTCTGCTCGTATCAGTGATCTTGGACGGTTAAATGTCTTGCTAAGCCCGAAAGGCAGTATTGTGGCGTTATTTCTTTAAGTCTTTTAATATTTCCTGAACAGCCCGTTCCAGTTGGGGATCATTATCCTGCTGTCGGTCCATAAAGGAATTTTTAACGTAAATATCTGGCTTCACGCCTGTTTTTTCAAGATTCTGCCCGTCAAGGGTATAGGTACCCCATGAAGGGAGCCTGTAAAAAGAACCGTCCACAAGGCTTTTTCCTGAAGTGAAGATAATCCAGCGATAGGTATCCTGACCAATGATTTTCCCTAGTTTCAGGGCTTTAAAGCCGGCTGCGGTCATTTCAGCATCGCTTAGGGAGGCTTCGTTAATCAGCAGAACGATAGGTTTTCCGGCAGGGGCAAAGTTGGGCTGCGTAGTCATTTTTCCTTCACGGTATTTCCATTGCAGATAAGGTTTTTGAGCAAGGAAATTCAGGACTTTATCATGAACATTTCCGCCGGTGTTATATCGGAGGTCGAGAATAACAGCATCTTTTTTGTTTTCCTGTTCTACCATATCCAGAAGAAAGCGGTCCAGTTCATCAGTTGACATGTTTTTCATGTATGAATAAGCAATGCGATTATTGCTGAGCTTATTGACGCGCTGGCGGTTGTTGAATATCCAATCATCATAAAGCAATCCTTTTAAATCGGTATTTGAAATAGGGTGTACTTTTGTTGTTACATTTTTTCCGCTACGGCTGAAAGTGAGAATAAGCTCATCCTGCTTTTTAGGACTTGTGAAATAGGCTTCACGGTTTTCAAGAGGGTCTGTTTTTTTTCCGTTTACGGCAACCAGCTGATCTCCGGGTTGTACATCAACACCAGAACGGAATGCAGGAGACTTCCGTACAACGCTTTCTACAATATAAGGCTGGTCTGCTTTAAATACAATTCCGGTTTCGTTTGTAAAGTAGTTCAGGTATCTGGTTTCTTCCTTACCGGTTGAAGAAAATCCGGTGTGGGAAGAATTAAGCTCGCCCAAAAGATCATTTAATAAAATGCGCAGATCATTTCTGTTATTTACATACGGAAGATATTTTGCATACTGTTCCTTTTTTGCTTTCCAGTTAATTCCGTGAAAATTCTCATCATAGAAGTTTTCTTCAACACCTGTCCAGGCTTCATTGTACATTTGAGTGAATTCGGATGCCAGATCTTTGTCAAAAGCATACTGAATGTTAATTTTTTCTGGCTTCAATGCATCCAGTGTCATTTTATAAATATTGCCTTCTATTAATGCAAAAATATTTTTTTCAATTTTGGTGATTTGTGACGCCTCCTTATCGAATACTTTCTCAGATTTTGCAGGTTCGAAATCAGTAAAAACCTTTTTGAATAACTGCTTTTTTCCGTTATCCTGATTGGAATTAAATAATAAAATCTCTTTCTTGTCATCTGCAAAAACTGTAGGATCATCCTGATATCCATATCTGTCGGTAACCAATTCGATTCTTTCCAGGGTGTCTTCCGGATTCACTTTTAGTTCCTTGATAACAGGTTCTTTCTCTTCCTTTTTCTCTTTGCTTTCGTCTTTCTTCTCTTTCGTCTTTTTTGGTGTTTCAGGAGATTTTTTTTCTTCAATAAAAAGCTTGTCGAATTTTTCAGACTTATAAGGTTCATCAAACCAGTCCAGGGCCATCCTGTAAATATTGGATTTTTGCATACCTAAAGGGTAAGACGGATTGGTTCTGTCGCTGCTGAAATAAATATATTTACCATTGGGAGACCAGAAAGGATCTTCCTCCGAAACACCGGTATTGGTGAGGTTTATGGTTTGGTTTTTTTTGATGTTGTAAATGAAAATATCCAGTTCGAAATTTCTTTTTGCTGAGAATAATACATATTCGTTATTAGGCGAAAAAGAAGGTTTTGAATTTTGGAAAGCCCAGATCTCATCTTTTACAATACTTGTAGAGCTGAAGCTTTTGAGATCCATTATTCTTACCTCATCACGACCGCTTAAATAAACCGCTTTTGAAAGGTCATTATTAAGGGTTATGTTGCGGTTGTTACGCAAATCATGAGTTAGCTGTTTAGCCTGGTCTTTTCCGTCTGCAGCAATGCTGAACCAGTTTTGGTAGCCTTTGTCGGTTTGGTTAAAAAGTAACGTACGATTGTCTTTCAGCCATTTTACTTCCATTACACGCTCTTTTCCATCGGAAATCTGCTGTGTGAATTTCCCTTCGATATCCGAAACAAACAGAACACCACGGCTTACAAAAGCTATCTTTTTACCATCCGGGGAAACATCGTAATAAGAAATGTTGTTTTCTACACTGAAATTTTGCTCTTTTTCCAATATCTTATTCGTATTGAGGCTGATATCCAGAGCTTTTGTACTTTTTGCAGCTGTGTCGTAAATATAGAGCTGGTAGTCTTTTTCAAATATGACTTTGGCTCCGTTTGCTGAAACAAAAGGTTTTTTAATAGAGGTATCAAACTGGGTCAGCGGTATTTTTTTACCATTTTCAATTTGGTAAAGGTTGTATTCATTATTATTCTCATCGGAAATAAAATAAACACTGCCATTTTTGTCTACGCTTGGGTTAAAATCTTTTCCTTCATAATTCGTGTATTGTCTGAAAGAATTGTTCTGTGGACTGTATCCTAAAATATCAGGATTGTTTTCTCCTTTATAGCGTTTACGGTGTGTCTGGTTCACGGCCTCTGAAGAGCTGGTGAAAAGATATTCTCCTGCCGGAGTTTCGGCGATCCCGCTGGTGTTATTAAAGTAATTGTTAAAAAGCTTTTGTGGGGTTTTCCCTTCAATGGTCGTTTTAAAACTTCCAAAATTATTATTCCTGTTTGAGGTAAAATAAAGAGTTTTGCTGTCCCATCCCCAGCTTTCTATTTCATCTTTTCCGGTGTGGAAGGTAAGCTGTTTAATCGTTCCACCTTCAACAGGCATTACGTAGACATCATAATTGCCATACTGATTGGAGCTGAATGCCAGCCATTTTCCATCAGGAGAAATACGCGGATTAATTTCTTCTCCGTCTAAAGCTGTGATTCTCGATGCATTTCCACCATTGGAGTCTACTTTCCAGATATCTCCGCCATAAGCAAAATAGGCCGTTTTTCCATCGGGACTCAGTGAAGGGCTTGATAGGAAATAAGACTTTTCCTGTGCTGAGATCTGAATGAGAGAAAAAGCTGTTAATAATGAAATAAAGATTTTCTTCATGAATAAATTTGATATTATGCCTTATTAATTTATTGCTAATATATAATTGATTTGTCAGATCCGAAAAGTTTAAAGCAAAAAAAAACACCTACAAATTAATGTAAGTGTTTGTCCTTATTGGCTCCTCCTGCTGGGCTCGAACCAGCGACCCTCTGATTAACAGTCAGATGCTCTAACCAACTGAGCTAAGGAGGAATATCCTTTGTTTTAAGTGGTGCAAATATAGGACGAATATTTATACCGTACAAATATTTTTTATGAAAAAATTCAAAAAAATTATAAACTGCCCGTAAGTGCTTTAAAGATATCACTTCCGAAGATCAGTAACATCAATCCTAACAGGAAGATAACCCCGATCATCTGTGCATTTTCCAATACTTTCTGAGGCACAGGTTTCCCCGTAATCATCTCCCACAAAGTAAATAAAACGTGTCCTCCATCAAGTCCCGGAATAGGAATCAGGTTCAGGAATGCCAGCCAAACAGAAAACATAGCTGTAAAACTCCAGAATAAGCTCCAGTTAATAGAGACACCTCCGTCTTTAGATTTCTGTACCGGCATATTTTTGATGATCGCCAATGGACCGCCTACTTTCTTATAACCCTGAACTTTTTTGTTGAAGACCAGTTTAAACTGCT
The DNA here is from genome assembly GCF_058245105.1 of Chryseobacterium sp. UF-81. Taxonomy (NCBI): domain Bacteria; kingdom Pseudomonadati; phylum Bacteroidota; class Flavobacteriia; order Flavobacteriales; family Weeksellaceae; genus Chryseobacterium; species Chryseobacterium sp. UF-81. Next base: position 186,916 of record NZ_JBSIBX010000003.1, read on the forward strand.
TCACCTGATACGTTAAACTTTCAATACTTCTTGTAAATCCTCTTCCGATAGACTGTACAACAGTGAAATGCTGTGTGTTGGCGAATTTTTCAAGCTGCTTGTAAGAAGCTATTCCTAAAGTTCCTTCCTTGGAAACTTCAAGATTTAATGGCTGTACTGCACCGGCTCTTAATACTTCCATATGAATTGCCTTTCCGGCATTTTTTATAACAACACCCTGAAGTTCATCATAATAATTGATCTTCTGGCCATTTACTGAAACTACCTGGTCACCTACTTTTAATCCTGCTTCAGCAGTTTTAGGATTCACAATCGTGTCAATTACAGGTGCATATCTTGGAGTCAGGAATGCTTTTGGGTTTTCATCTTTAAAAGCAAGTGCTTTCCCGTCATCGTTGGTGTTGAAGGTAACCTCTTTTCCTCTTCTTAAAACCGTTATCTGATCACTTAATAAAATATCCAAAGACAGCTTATCCAGGTTATTCTGAACCTTTCCGTCTACCTTTAAGATTTTGTCGCCATCTTCAAAGCCCATTGCTTTTGCAATATTGGTATAATGCATTGGGGTTCCTACTTTCGTGGTATCAAAAGAAGTTTCTCCATTGAAGTATGAAAGACTCCCAAAAATGATCCAGGCAAGGAAAAAGTTAACAGTAACCCCACCCAGCATGATGATCAGTCTCTGCCATGCCGGTTTGGATCTGAATTCCCATGGTTGTGCAGGCTTTTTCATCTGCTCCTTATCCATGCTTTCATCAATCATCCCTGCAATTTTCACATAGCCACCGAAAGGAAGCCATCCGATTCCATATTTCGTCTGCTCAGGATGCTTTCTCCAGTCGTTGTCTGAAAGTTTTGATATATCGATAGGAACTTCTGTCTCTTTTCCGTCTACTACGATAGTTTCTGTGTCCGGAAGGTTTTTAGAAAGAAATTTATACTGCCATTTTCCGTTGATCTTCTTCATTGAAAAGATAGAAAACCATGGATCGAAAAACAGGAAGAATTTCTCAGCTCTGGTCTTAAACCATTTTGCCGGTAAAAAGTGTCCAAGCTCATGAAGAACCACTAAAATAGAAATACTTAGTATGAACTGGAAAATCTTGATTGCTAATTCCATTAATAAATTTTAGATTTTAATTTGCAAAGGTAACAATTATCAAAACTATGCCAAATAAAAAAGCCCCTCTAAATGAGAAGCTTTGTCATATATTTCGTGAATTCTACAGGTTGAAAGAAACACCGATGCTGCCGTTGTTGCCTACTTCTGCAAAAACGCCCACTTTCTCGGTAAAGAAGTAGCGGGCTCCAATATGGGCACCGATCCCGAAATCCTTCCCAAGAACACCAATGTCAACACCGGGATAAATGTCCCATTTTGCAGGTAAATCAAGGGCTTCATTAAGATGGAAATTCAATCTTCCGAAGGCAAAAACACGGTTGTCTTTATCATGATCTTTATAATTATCAAAATAAACATTCAGTCCGGCACCTACAGATATAAGCTTATTCAATCCATAATCATAGGTTCCTGTAATTCCGGTTCCGTATCCCCAGGCACTTAATCCAGCCTGAACTTTTTGGTCGCCCTTACCCGTGTATGCCTGTGCATTGGCTATCGTTCCGAAAAAAGCGATCATCAGCACCAAAAACAATTTCTTCATAATTTTACTTTTTAAATTGATAATGGAAATATCCTCATCAAAAATAGAACCGAAATCAACGGAAAATCGTATTTTTATTGAAGTTTTTTAACAAAGTTTATGAAAATTGCAGGACTTAATTTAGATATTGTCTGGAAAAACAAAGAAAAGAATTTCCAATCCATCGAAGAACAGCTTAAAAGCATTGAAGCAGATATTTTCCTGCTTCCTGAAATGTTCTCTACCGGCTTCTGTATGGATGCTGCCGAAGTTTCGGATAAAAATGAAGAGTCTCTGGAGTTTCTGAAAAAGCTCTCAAAAGAAAAAAATGCAGCTGTTTGCGGGAGTGCTCCGGTAGAGCAGGACGGGAAGTTTTATAACAGAATGTATTTCGTTCAGCCCGGCTCAGAGACAGTTTTTTATGATAAAAGACACCTGTTTTCTTTTTCGGGAGAAGATAAAGTGTATACACCTGGAAATAAAAGAGCTATTGTAAATTATAAGGGATTCCGGATCTTGCTGCAGGTCTGCTATGATCTTCGTTTTCCTGTTTTTGCAAGGAATAATGATGATTATGATGTCATTTTGTATGTTGCCAATTGGCCTGAAAAGAGGGTAGGAGCATGGGAGCATCTGTTAAAGGCCAGAGCGATCGAAAACCTGGCTTTTGTTTTTGGCTTAAATAGAATTGGAACAGATGGGAATAATCTTTTTTATCAGGAAAGCTCCCATTGCTTTTTTGCAGATGGAAAAGAGATTTCACAAAAAACAGGAAATATAGTCTCCGCAGAACTGGATATGGATGAGCTAAAAGATTTCAGACAGCATTTTCAGTTTTTGAATGACAGAGATCGTTTTTCAATAGATTTATAGGTATGAGAATAAGGCTAAGATTAAGACTGAGATCAGAAAATGTTCTACCACCTTAATCTTAGCCTCAGCCTAAACAGTTTAAGAATATTGTTTAAGCAGTTCGGTGAGTGTATTTACATCGTGTACACCGCTTTCTTTCCATAAAAGTTCTCCGTTCTTGAAGACTGCCAGAGTCGGGACCCCACGTACACCATATTGAGCGGCTAAAGCAGGATATTGGTCTACATCTACTTTGATGATTCTTGCTCCTTCACCTATATTTTCCTTTACGGTATTCAACACTGATGACTGTACCTTGCATGGCTGGCACCATGTGGCAAAAAAGTCAATAAGTACAGGCCTTTCCGAATTAATGATTTCTTGAAACTTTTGTGACATAGTTTTGGTTTTTTATTTAAAGCCATTAGGATTCTGGAAATAAATCTTAATGGTACAATATTTTATTTTCCGTGCTGTTTCTGGTCCTGGATTGCTTTTATATTTTGCAGGCTGGTGCCGTCGTAAGCTTCCACACCATTTTTCTTTAATATTTCCATAGCCTGGTCAGCCTGAATTCCTTTATTGCAGAAAACAACAACTTTCTTGCCTTTAAGCGAACCAATGTTATTTTGTATTTCAGCTAATGGAATATTGACCGCGCCTTTTGCAGTTCCTGCTTCATACTGCTCAGGAATTCTTACATCAACCAAAGTGACATCTGAGCTGTTGACCACTTCTTTGATGTCAGCCTTTTGGATGAGGCTTGTACTTGTTGTTTTGCAGGCTGTTAACGTTAAAATAATAGCAATGAAGTATCCGGCAATCTTTCCTTTGATCATCTTACAATGTTTTTGATTGACACACAAAATCTGTTGTAGGCAATTTTTCTGTTTTTTTGATGCCGTTAAAGCCGCCTTCTATTTCAGTAAAATTCCTGATTCCGTGTGAGTTAAGTACGCTGGCTGCAATCATGCTTCTGTATCCGCCGGCACAGTGAAGGAAGAAATGTTCAGAATCATCAATCGTAGTTACCCAGTCACTGATCGTATCCAACGGCTTATTAAATGCATTATCAACATGTTCAGCAGAATACTCACTTAATTTTCTTACGTCAATAACTTTGGCGTTTTCAGTGAACTGTTCTGCAAATTCTGCAGGAGAAATTCTTTTAACCTCATCAGTTTCTTTACCTGCATTTTTCCAGGTATTGAAGCTTCCTTCCAGGTATCCTAAAACATTATCAAAACCTACCCTGCTTAACCTTGTGATGACTTCCTCTTCAGTTCCTTCATCGCTTACAAGCAGAATTGGATGTTTTACATCAACAATCATATTTCCTACCCAAGGAGCAAAATCTCCTTTTAGACCTATGTTGATGGAATTCGGAATAAATCCCTTATGGAATTCCGCCGGGCTTCTCGTGTCTAAAATCAAAGCTCCGCTCTCTTCTGCCAGTGCTTCAAAATCTTCTGCAGTAAGAGGACTCAGGCCTTTGTTCATTACAATATCAAGGCTTTCATAGCCGCCTTTATTCATGGCGACATTCATACCGAAGTACTTCGGAGGAGCGGTAAGACCATCAAGAACTTCTCTGATAAAAGATTCCTTATCCGGCTGATTCAATGCGTAATTGGTCTTTTTCTGATTTCCTAAAATATCTACCGTTTCCTTCTGCATATTCTTTCCACATGCTGAGCCTGCTCCGTGTGCGGGATAGACCGTAATGCTGTCGTCCAATGGTAAAATTTTAGTCTGAAGGCTGTCATAAAGAATTCCTGCAAGATCTTCCTGGGTAAGATTAGTAGCTTTTTGCGCCAGGTCGGGTCTCCCGACATCGCCTAAAAACAAAGTATCTCCAGTAAAAATAGCAGTTTCGGTTCCGTTTTCGTCAATTAGAAGATAGGTTGTACTCTCCATTGTATGACCGGGGGTATGCAGTGCTTTTATTTTTATTTTCCCGATCTCAAAGATTTGGTTGTCTTCCGCAATAATAGCCTCAAATGCCGGTTGGGCAGTAGGTCCATATACAATAGGAGCTCCTGTTTTTTTACTTAGATCCAAATGTCCTGAAACAAAATCAGCGTGGAAATGGGTCTCGAAAATATATTTTAAGGTTACATTATCTTTATCAAGGCGATCCAGATAAGGTTTAACCTCTCTCAGCGGATCAATAATCACAGCTTCATTTTCTGATACAATATAATAGGCACCCTGAGCCAGACAGCCCGTATATATTTGTTCAATTTTCATTGGGATCTTTTTTAAATTTTAGATAAAGATACGAAGTATTAGATGAAATGTGAATGAATTGTTAAATCCAGGCGATAGTTTCTTTCAATATTCATAGGCTGGCAGATATAAAACCCTTTGTTTTCAAATGAAAAGCCCGAAGTGAAGAATCGCTATTTGACGGGCTGTTTTTTATCATGTTTAAAAAATGGAAATATTTATGTAATGCTATTATCTACAGCTATTTTTTTGATCAAATTGATGAAGTTTATAAACGAGGGCTAAAAAGAAACTACCATATATATCGTTAATATTATTTGTATTAATTATTTTAATGACCGGATATTTTATAAAAAATTTTATATTTATAAGTTAAAAAAAGATCAGATGGCAGATAAAACACAATTTATTGAAGAACTAAATGCAAAATATACTCCGAAAGGAGAACACATTATATTGGGAAAAGGAATGCTGAACGGAGAAGTAATACCGGAAGTGAATGTTACAATTCCTTTGAAAACCATCAACCGCCACGGTCTTATTGCGGGAGCAACAGGAACAGGTAAAACGAAAACGCTGCAGGTATTTGCAGAACAGCTTTCCCATGCAGGGATTCCTTCCCTGGTTTTGGATATTAAAGGGGATTTTTCAGGAATAGCCGAAGCCGGCCAAATGAATCCTGTGATTGAGGAGAGATATGCCAAAACACAGCTTCCTTATAATCCGCAGGCCTTTCCGGTAGAGCTGATGAGCATCTCAGGAGGAAAAGGAGTTAAATTAAGAGCTACTGTTACAGAATTTGGCCCAATTTTATTAAGTAAGATCCTTGAACTTAATGATACTCAGCAGAGTATTATGTCAATTGTATTCAAATACTGCGATGATAAAGGTCTTCCGCTAATCGATCTGAATGACTTAAAAAAAGTTCTGCAGTATGTTACGGATAATGCCCAGGGAAAAGCTGAACTGGCTGCAAATTACGGATCCATTGCCCCGGCTTCTTTGGGAACTATCCTGAGATCTATTGTTGCACTGGAGCAGCAGGGCGCAGCTGATTTTTTCGGCGAATTAAGCTTTGATGTTCATGACCTTCTTGAAACCAGAGATGGAAAAGGTGTAGTGAATATTTTAAGGGTGGCGGAAATTCAGAATAAGCCACAGTTGTTTTCCACCTTTATGCTTTCACTTTTTGCCGAAATTTATATGACTTTTCCTGAGGAAGGAGACAGCGGAAAACCTAAACTTGTTCTTTTCATAGATGAAGCTCACCTGATTTTTGACGAATCTTCAAAAACTTTGCTTTCACAGATCGAAACGATGGTAAAACTGATCCGTTCAAAAGGGGTTGGTATCTATTTTATTACGCAGATTCCAGGCGATGTTCCGGAAAATATTCTGTCACAGCTTGGGCTTAAAATCCAGCATGCCCTGAGAGGGTTTACCGCAAAAGATAAAAAAGAAATTACCAAAGCTGTCGAAAATTACCCGACCACAGAATTTTACAATGCCTCAAATCTGATTCAGAATCTTGGAATCGGAGAGGCTTTTGTAACCGCTTTGGATGAAAAAGGAATCCCGACACCGCTTGTTCATACCTACCTGATTTCTCCGGAATCAAGAATGGATGTTCTGAATGACGCTGAAATTTCAGAGCTGACCGGAAATTCTTCTTTGGTCGCTAAATATGAACAGCCTGTGGATAAAGAATCTGCTTATGAAATTTTAACCAGCAGAATGGAGCAGGCAGCACAAAACCCCACGCTGGCCCAAAAGACAAAACCGGTGAAAGAAGAGCCGGGAATGTTTGAACAGGTGCTGCAAAGTAAGGCCGGAAGGACTTTTACCAGCACTTTAATGAGGGAAGGAGCAAAAGCTCTTCTGGGGATGTTCGGACTTGGCGGGAGAAGAAGATAGTAATTAATTTTATAAACTAATCTGCTATGAAAAGCACATCAGCTTATGCAGTATCAGGGCACGGTGTGCTTTTTTGACATATTTTTTGTTATTTTAGCAGGATTACCTTTACAGGTAAATTTTTTAATTTAAAAATAGCAGTATAACTACAATTCAATGTATTCGATTATAGATATAGAAAGTAATGGTGCAGGTTATAGACATGAATGCATTATAGATATAGCCATCTACAGGTATGATGGCCAGAAGATTACTGACCAGTTTATATCTCTTGTCAATCCCGAAAGCGATATTACCCCTTTCGTACAGAAACTGACAAATATTACACCTAAAATGGTGAAAACGGCTCCAAAGTTCCATGAAATAGCTAAAAGAATCATTGAGATTACTCAAAATACAACCTTGGTAGGCCATAATATTGATTTTGATTACAGAATGCTGCGCCAGTCTTTCAAAAGACTTGGTTATGATTTTCAGACCAATACTTTAGACACCATTCCTTTGGCGAAAAAAATGATCCCGGATGAAGTCAGTTACTCATTGGGTAAGCTCGTGAAATCGCTTGGGATTCCACTGACAAACCACCACAGGGCTGAAGGAGATGCAAGGGCAACACTGGAGCTGTTCAAGCTTTTAATATCAAAAGATACTGAAAATGAGATCATCCAGAAGCAGCATGACGAGACCAATGCAAAAACGTATATTAATAAGATCAAAGTTCTGACCCAGGATCTGCCTAATGAAAAAGGCTTTGTCTATTTCCAGAACGAAGCCGGAAAAATCATTTTATCAGATTACGTCCAGGATATCAATAAGTTTTCTAAAAAAGTTTTCAATTCCAAGTCTAAAAAGTGGGAACAGGTTCAGAAAGATGTTGAACAGATCAATTATGAGCTTACAGGAACAGATATTATTGCAAAGCTGATCCTTAATTCCAAAAATATCAAAAAAAGAGAAGTATGTCCGTTCGGACTTTACTTTAGGAATAATAAGTACATTGTTGAAAAAAACAAGCTGAATAAAACAGAAAGGCCCATCCTGAAATTCAGATCATTTACCCAGGGAACAAAAGCGGTTCAGTTTATTGGTTTGCAGGAAGAATTTAACGATGTCAGTGTTTTCCTCAAAAAGATAGACTTCAGAAAAAGAAATGAGCTGTGGCTCGGTCAGGGAAGAAAATTGGGTGAAAAACTGTTTCTGATTATTGAAAACGGAAAGGTGGTTTCGTATGGCTTTTATGAACTGTTTACGCAGATACAGACTCTCAGTAAGCTTTCAAAGCTGAAAATTGATCTGCCCCTATCTTCTGCAGATCTCCATAATGACCTCCAGCTTGCCCTGCTTCGTGGTGATTTTGAGACGTTGCCATTACCAAAATAATAGAAAAATTCAAACTTTACAGTTTTTGTCAGGAAAAATGCTTCTCAAACGAATTTTCTTGAAATAAAAAATAAATAGTACTTTTGCAAAAACAAAAAAGAAGCAATGCAAAATTTTAAACAAATTAAAACTGGAAAAAAGGGAGCTGTAAAGTTCTCTAAGGTTTGGAATATTTAAAAGAGTTGTCTTGCATAAAAATAATTAATGTGGCAGGCTCTTTTCGAAAGAATCTGCCTTTTTTTATGTTAAAATCAAATTATGAATTCAAAAGATTTGCTACAGATTGCCAATGAATTTGGCACACCAGTGTATGTTTACGATGCTGAATCTATTAAAGCTCAATACGAGAAACTTACATCTTCCTTCTTAAAACACACGAAGTTCTTTTATGCTGCCAAGGCGTTGACCAATATCAACATCTTAAAGTATGTCAAGAATCTGGGCGCATCTTTGGATTGTGTATCAATAAATGAAGTAAAACTTGGGCTGAAGGCCGGATTTACTAAAGAAAAGATCCTTTTCACACCAAACTGTGTAGACCTTGCTGAAATTGAAGACGCCGTGAAGCTGGGCGTTCACATTAATATTGATAATATCTCTATTCTTGAGCAGTTCGGAAATAAATTCGGGAACTCTTATCCGATCCTTGTAAGAATCAACCCGCATATTTTTGCAGGAGGAAACTATAAAATTTCAACAGGACATATCGACAGCAAGTTCGGGATCTCTATTCACCAGGTTCGCCATATCGAAAGAGTGATGAAGAGTACCAACCTTAATGTCGAAGGTCTTCACATGCACACAGGAAGCGAGATTAAAGATCCGGATGTTTTCCTGCAGGCATTAGATATTATGCTGGAACTTTCCGAGCATTTCCCAAATCTTAAATACCTGGATATGGGAAGCGGATTCAAAATTCCTTACCAGGACAGCGAAGAGGAAACAGATGTGAAAACCTTAGGTAAAAAAGTGGAAAAAGTATTGTCTGAGTTCACAAAATCTACAGGAAGAAAGTTCGAATTATGGTTTGAGCCCGGAAAATTCTTGGTAGGAAAAAGCGGATATCTTTTAGTAAAAGCTAATGTGATCAAGCAAACGACTGCTACTGTATTTGTAGGGGTGAATTCAGGGTTTAATCACCTGATCCGTCCCATGTTCTATGACTCTTACCATAAAATCGAAAACCTTTCGAATCCAAAAGGAGCGGAAAGAATCTATACGGTAGTAGGAAATATATGTGAGACCGATACATTTGCCTGGGACAGAAAACTGAATGAAGTAAGAGAAGGCGATATCATGGTTTTCCATAATGCCGGAGCATACGGTTTTGAAATGAGCTCAAACTTCAATTCAAGATTAAAGCCGGCAGAAGTCTTATTCTTAGACGGAAAAGCACACCTGATCCGTAAAAGAGATGAATTCGAAGATCTTTTAAGAAATCAGATAGAAGTACTTTAAAATCAAATATAAATGTATAGAAGCTCTGCAGATGACTGCGGAGCTTTTTTGTTTAAAAACCCCTAACATATATTTTAAGTCATTGGCTTCTCATTAAGTTTAAAAACATTAAGTTGAGGTGCTTATCAAAAGTGCATGCTAAAAATTGGTTGATTTTTTATCTTAATTATTTATTCTTCTTAATGTTTTAAAGCTTTTCACTGTTATCAAAAGAGCTTTAATGTGTTGAAATTTTAATACTTTTTAGGAATATAAATTATAATTTATTAGCTAAATTTGAGAGAGGTAAGAATTTTAAACACTTGCCTATTCACGATCCTTTCGGTATTCCGTAACTAAAATAAACACCAAAAAATACTAATTATGGCTAAAAACATAGCAGAGCAGATTGTTGAAATGCTCGAAAATGCCAATGTGAAAAGAATTTATGCAGTAACCGGCGACAGCCTTAACCATCTTAATATTGCGGTTAAAAAAAGCAGCATCGAATGGATTCATGTAAGGCATGAAGAAGTAGGAGCCTATGCGGCGGCGGCAGAAGCAGAGCTTGACGGGTTTGCGGTGTGCGCAGGGAGCTGCGGGCCGGGACACGTCCACCTCATTAATGGAGTTTATGAAGCACATAAATCACACGTTCCAATGCTTGTCATTGCTTCCACAATTCCCAGTGACGAAATGGGAATGGATTATTTCCAGGAAACCAATACCATAAAACTGTTTGATGACTGCAGTCACTATAACCAGATGATTACAAGACCGGAACAGGTACAGAGAACGCTGCAGACGGCTATTCAGCATGCCATCTCAAAAAAAGGAGTGGCAGTAATAGGGCTCCCGGGAGACGTGTCAGAACTTGATGCTGAGGAAGGATCTACATCTGCCCAGATATTCAGGACCCATCCCGTAATAAGACCTTCCGATGAAGAATTAAAACAGCTGGCTGCTTTGGTTAATGAAAGCAAAAAAGTTACCCTTTATTGTGGAATTGGAGCAGGAGAAGCGAATGCTGAGGTCGTAGAACTGTCGAAGTTTCTAAAAGCTCCCGTAGGCTATTCTTTCCGTGGAAAAATGGCCATTCAGCCCAATAATCCCAATGAAGTAGGTCTTACAGGACTGTTGGGATTTCCATCCGCTTACCATGCGATGCACGAAGCCGATCTTGTTATTCTTTTGGGAACCGATTTTCCGTACCAAAAATTCATGCCGGTAAAAAACAAAATTGTCCAGATCGATGAAAGTCCTGAAAGATTGGGAAGAAGAGCAAAACTGGAGCTGGGTCTGGCAGGAGACGTGAAAGAAACGATTAAAGCTCTGCTGCCGTTATTGCAAGAAAAAACAGATGCTCATTTTCTTAATGAACAGTTGGCATTTTATGAAAAAGTAAAAGAAACTCAGTTTGCTTACGTGAAAGACTTCGGAAAAGAGAATGCCATACAGCCTGAATATGTTGCCCATACTTTAGACCGGCTGGCTAAAAAAGACGCCATTTTCACAGTCGACACAGGCATGTGCTGCGTGTGGGGAGCAAGGTTTATTACAGGTACAGGAGAAAGAAAAATGCTGGGCTCCTTCAATCATGGGTCTATGGCGAATGCTATGCCAATGGCCATAGGTGCATCTTTGGCTCATCCGGACAGAGAAGTGATTGCTATGTGTGGAGACGGTGGGATTTCAATGCTATTGGGAGATATGGCAACCATATTTCAGTATAAGCTTCCGGTAAAGCTCATCGTTTTCAATAACAGAACCTTAGGAATGGTAAAGCTGGAAATGGAAGTAGGCGGTATGCCGGATAATGAAACCGATATGATTAACCCGGATTTTGCCATGATCGCACAGGCCATGGGATATCCCGGAAAAAATGTTCACAAGCCTGAAGAAGTAGAAGACGCTATTAAAGAATGTCTCGCTTATAACGGTCCTTACCTTCTTAATATATTTACCAATCCCAATGCTCTTGCTCTTCCCCCGAAAATAGACTTTGACCAGGTCCTGGGAATGACAAAATCTATGGCCCAGCTGATGCTTGGCGGGAAGATGGAAGAAGTGCTGGATACAGTAAAAACCAACTACAAACATATTAAAGGATTGCTGTAATGAATGCTTCCTTAAAAAAGTTTTATGTAATCGCATGGTTATTCGGGCTGGTATTTTACTTTCTGGATTATGTGGTCCGTTCGGCACCAGCGGTCATGATCCCGGAACTGGTCAATAATTTCAGTACAACAGAACTGAAACTTGTCAGCCTGATCGGAACGTATTATTATACATACTCTACATGCAGTCTCATCGCAGGTATGGCTTTGGATAAATTTGGCGGTAAAAAGTCGCTTTTTGCAGGAGCTTTAATTTTAGGGGTAGGTTGTTTACTGTTTTTGGCATCTGCCTATTCTGGTGGCATGGCCGGGCGGCTATTGCAGGGCGCGGGGTGTGCTTTTGCATTTCCTGGCTGTGTTTATCTGGCAAGTAAAGGATTTTCTTCCAAATCTTTAGCGACAGCTGTTGGATTTACACAATGTATCGGAATGCTGGGTGGTACCTCAGGACAGTTTGTCGTTGGGCCATGGGTAGAAGAAGGGGTGAATATAGATACTTTCTGGCTTTGGTCGGGTATTATTACAGTTATTACGGCATTCTGCCTGTTCTTAGTAATTCCTGGAGAAAAACAATCTGAAGTGCAGTCTGATGCTGTTAAAAAAGTGGGATATTTAGAGCCGTATAAGATCGTGTTTAAAAATCCCCAATCCTGGTTCTGCGGCATTATTTCCGGATTGCTGTTTGCGCCTACCACTATATTTGCGATGACATGGGGTGTTGCATTCTTTGAAAAAGACAAAGGCTTTATGTTTCATGATGCTGCCATTACCAGTGCAATGGTTGCTTTCGGCTGGGTATTCGGATGTCCGCTTTTAGGCTTTATTACAGATAAAATCGGAAGAAGAAAACCTGTCCTGGTCGGAGGTGCAATACTGATGATCTTAAGCTTTCTGCAGCTGCTGTATCTTCCGGACTTGTATCCGGCCAAAATAAGCATGTTTATTTTCGGGCTTGGTTCCGGAGCGGCCATGATCCCATATTCCATCATTAAAGAAGCAAATCCTGATTATGTAAAAGGCAGTGCAACCGGGGCTATTAATTTCATCACGTTTGGAGTCACTACCCTGGTGAGTCCGGTATTCAGCAGATGGTTTGGGAAAAGTTTAGAAGCTGCCTCGGGAGAAATGCATTTTCAGTCTTCCCTGTTATTCTGGATTGCAGGAATTGTTCTTGCCATTCTTATTTCGCTCATGTTAAAAGAAACCGGGAGTAAAGTACAAATGCAGACTTTAGAGGCTTAAATTAATTTGTAAAAGTTTATGGAAAACTTCAGGTACAGCCTGAAGTTTTTCTTTTTAAAGTATTTAAATAATTAACTTTGTTGAAGCATTTTAATATTCATGAATAGTCTATGAAAACTTTTACATTACTGATAGCATTTCTTATCACAAATTTTACATTTGCCCAGCAGGATGTTGAAGACAGAGATGATAACCCGATTACAGAGGTCAATAAAAATCTTTTAAAAATAGATATCAAGGAGCCTTTCTTACAGATTGCAGTGAAAAACTGTAATGATTTTAAACCGGCTAGATTTGAAGGTGGTGTAACGGTTTATAAAGAAACCCTGCAAAATTTCATGTATGATTACCTGAACTCAGATTTCTATGTCCTGAACGGAGATTTTACATTTACCCTTACCGTCGATGAGACCGGAAAAGTGACCCATATTGAAGGAACTCCTAAAGTAGCCAACAGCACTTATTTTTTCGATGACATGAAATATGTAGTAAGAAGAATCAAAAAAAACTGGATTCCCGCTTCATGCAACGGTCAGCCTGTTGCTTCACAGATCAAAATAAAAATGCATTGCTCTTCAATCGCTACAGATTTATGAAAGTATGCTGCTAAAAAAGTAAAAGGAAAATGGAAACCAGCCACTAAAAATGGAGTGGCTGTTGATTATAAAACAATAATGAAAATCAGGTTTGATACTAATGCTTACGATCATGATTAAAAAAGTTCTACAGGTAATTGCTTTGATTTTGGTTTTAGTTGTGTGTAAAGCACAGACATTTGATCTTCTTAAGGGAGATAGGAATCCTTATAAAGGAGGTCCTGTGCAGTTTTATAAAGATTTGAATAAAATTCTTATAGATAGTCATTCACAACATTGCAATAACAAAATGTCTGAGATGTTTCTTGCTGAACTTGAAATAGAAAACGGGCAGGCAAAAATTATTAATAAGAATCTTTCTGATGATTGTCCTGTCCAGGTTTTTATAAAGGCTCTCGATGAGATAAATAAGTTAAAAAAGTGGAAAAAAGGCTCAGATGTGCAGAAATATGTTTCCATTATGTTCTATCCGGTCGACTATTTTGAGAACTTCAAAGAAAATTATACCACACAGGGGCTGAAAAAATATGCTGAATTTCCGGGAGGAATGGGGGAGTTCAGAAACAGGCTGATCTCTAACCTGAAAAAGCAGAACATTAAGAATGCAGATGGGATAACAGCTGAAATACAGTTTAAAATAAGTGAGAACGGGATTTTAAATGATATTAGAATAAGGCCGTATGACTTACAGGAAGATATCAAGAATAAAATCACAAAAGCCGTAGGGCAAATCACTGAAAAATGGCAGCCTGAATCTTTCCGGAATGTTCCGATAGCATCCAGTTTTAGGATACCGGTAGGTTTATGATTTTGTTTGCCTGATGGTAAATAAAAGATAACCAATAATGTATAATAGTTTTCTCAAATAAATTGAATCTTCATAGATTTTGCCGAGTAGAACGCCCTTGCGAATTTAAAAATAGACAGGACAAAAGTGTAAAAAGACTCTTTGCGTTCCATAGCTTGATAAAAAAATACGTTGGGTTCACGTTAAAATAATCTCCTGCCATTCTGTCACAATATTTTGTATCTTTGCAGACTAATCTGTTTGGGATTTAAAATTCATCTTGATGCTTTGAAATTTAAATGCTGAGCATTGAACTTTTAAAACGAATATTGTGCAGGAAAAATATATAGACGAAACAAAACAGGGAGAAGCTTTTGCTATCGCTGAAAGGCCTGAGAATTCTAAAAAACTCTTTTTAGAAAGCTATGGCTGTCAGATGAACTTTTCTGATTCTGAAATTGTTGCATCTATTCTTAATGAGCAGGGATACAATACAACCCTGAAAGTAGAAGAAGCAGACCTTATTCTTCTGAATACATGTTCCATCCGTGAAAAAGCGGAGCAGACCGTAAGAATGCGTCTTTCACAGTTCAAGAATCTGAAAAAAGAAAAACCGGGTATGACGGTAGGTGTTTTGGGATGTATGGCAGAAAGATTAAAGACCAAATTCCTGGAAGAAGAACAACTGGTAGACCTTGTGGTAGGCCCTGATGCTTACAGAGACCTTCCTAACCTTCTGAAAGAAACAGAGGACGGAAGAGATGCCATCAACGTAATCCTCTCAAAAGAAGAGACCTATGCAGATATCAACCCTGTACGCTTAGGCGGAAACGGGGTTACGGCTTTTGTAACCATCACCAGAGGCTGCGACAATATGTGTACTTTCTGTGTGGTTCCCTTTACCAGGGGAAGAGAAAGAAGCCGGGACCCGCACTCCATTATTGAAGAATGTAAAGACCTTTTAAATAACGGATATAAAGAAATTACCCTTTTAGGACAAAATGTAGACTCTTACTTATGGTACGGAGGAGGCCCGAAAAAAGATTTCGTTAAAGCTTCCGAAATGCAGAAAGCTACGGCAGTCAACTTTGCGCAGCTGCTTGATTTGGTAGCTAAAGCCGTTCCTGAAATGAGAATCAGGTTCTCTACTTCAAATCCTCAGGATATGAGCCTTGAAGTATTCAGAATGATTGCAAAACATGACAATATCTGTAAGTATGTTCACCTTCCGGTACAAAGTGGAAGCAACAATATGCTTCTGGCGATGAACAGGCAGCATACCCGTGAAGAATATTTGGATTTAATTAAAAAAGCAAAGGAAATTGTTCCGGATATTGCTTTTTCACAAGATATGATCATCGGTTTCTGTAATGAAACAGAACAGGATCACCAGGATACCTTAAGCCTGATGAAAGAAGTGGAATATGACTACGGTTATATGTTTGCCTATTCAGAAAGACCGGGAACGCCTGCCCATAAAAAAATGGAAGACAATATCCCTGCTGATGTAAAGCAGAAGCGTCTGGCTGAGGTTATTGCGCTGCAGGGTGAACTATCCAGAAAAAGGATGGAATCTTATGTGGGAAGACATCACCAGGTCCTCATCGAAGGGATCTCCAGAAAAAATAAAAACCAGTGGAAGGGAAGAAACTCACAGAATGCAGTCTGTGTTTTTGATATGCTGGGAGGACAGAAAATTGGTGACATTGTGGACGTTTTTGTCTATGGCAATACACAGGGCACGCTTTTAGGGAGAACAGCTGAATAATGTAAAGTTTTCCTGAAAAACTGGCAGTCTTCAATATGACCAGGGGACAAAGGGGGTTGACTATAAAGGAGAGAACTGACCAAAAACTGCAAAAAAGAAAAAATATCTTCCGAAACTGAAATGACCGGCCATATTACCGTAAGATTTTTAGTAAATTGTGAAGGAAAAACAGGACTGTTCAGGGTTCAGCAGATGAATGCAGATCTTAAAGAAACAGTTCCGGATAAAGAGCTGGAAGACAGGCTGCTGCGGTTTGAAAATCGCTGCACGGCTGGATGCCAAAAGAGATAAAAGGTTTTAAAGCAGGCTATTATCAGTATTTAACCTATTAAATTGAAAATGGAAAAGTTTCAGAGGTATTACCTTAGCTTTTTGTTGCTTATCGTTTACACCAATACTATTGCGCAGGTCAACTGTAATGCAGTAGAGGGTGAGAACTGCAAAAAAGCTAGTGAGCTATACAACTGGGCTTCAGACGGACAGGGCAGCCGGGAATCCCAGGAAGCCTTTGATAAAGCGATTGGGCTTTGTCCTGATTTCTCCAGTTCCTATATGGAGAAAGCAGTTCCATATCTTAAAAACGGAGATTTTGTAACCTGGAAAATACTTATAGATAAATCTGTTGCTGCAGATCCTAAAATGCAATTGGGATACAGGGGGTGGTACAGATTCCAGTTCCTGAGAGATTATAAAGGAGCAATCCGGGATTTAGAAGAACTAAAAAAATACTATCCTGATGATCTGGGAGGATCTTTAAACGGGGACTACCATTTAGAGGTGGTTAAAGCAGTCTCTTACAGTGTATTAGGGCAGAAAGAAAAAGCGATTGGCATCATTGAAAACCTTCTGGCATCCGGAGGTTATTTTAAAGGGATGTATGATCACCACCAGCTTGGAGTAACCTATTTTGAGCAGGGCAGATATGACAAAGCCTTAGAAAATTTCGAAAAACAAAGCAAAGAAAACAACTTTGCCGGGAATATATACTTTAAAAGTAAAGTTTCTAAAATCAGGAACAAAGATTATTTAGATTTAAAAAAGTTAGCATTAATGACTTATGATGAAGGAAAGACCATGAAAGACGTCTACACTCATCACTTCAACAAAATCTACAGAAAACAGAGCGAGGAGCTGTAGATTATTAAATCAATAATCAAAAATTTACTTATGAGCAACGACTTACAAAACATAAAAAACCGCTTTGGAATTATTGGGAATTTCCCGGCACTGAACCGCGCTTTAGAAAAAGCAATCCAGGTGGCCCCTACGGATATTTCCGTTCTGGTCATCGGAGAAAGTGGTGTTGGAAAAGAATTTATCCCAAAAATTATCCATTCAGAATCCAAAAGAAAGCATCAGCCCTATATCGTGGTCAATTGTGGAGCAATTCCCGAAGGAACCATTGATTCTGAGCTATTTGGGCATGAAAAAGGAGCATTTACCGGAGCTACGGCCACCAGAAAAGGATATTTTGAAGTGGCAGACGGTGGAACCATCTTCCTCGATGAGGTAGGAGAACTTCCTTTGCAGACTCAGGTCCGTCTTTTAAGGGTGCTGGAAAGCGGTGAATTCATGAAAGTGGGTTCTTCTCAGGTTCAGAAGACCAATGTGAGAATTGTGGCAGCGACCAACGTCAATATGATGAAGGCCATTCACGACGGAAGGTTTCGGGAAGACTTATTTTACCGTCTGAATACCGTGCAGATCGACATGCCACCTTTACGGGAAAGAAAAGGGGATATTCACTTACTGTTCAGGAAATTCTCTATAGATTTTGCAGAAAAGTACAGAATGCCGGAGCTGGAGCTCGAGCCAAGTGCTGTTCATTATATTGAAAACTACAGTTTTCCGGGAAACATCCGGCAGCTGAGAAATCTGGTAGAGCAGATGACCGTGGTGGAGAGAAACAGACAGGTAACCGTAGAGAAACTTGCTGAATATATTCCGATGGAAACCCATCTTCCGATGGTTGTGAATAATCAGAATGCCCAAAAGCAGAATGATTTCGGAAGCGAAAGAGAAATTATGTATAAAATTCTCTTTGATATGAGAAGTGATATCAACGACTTGAAATCACTCACCTCAGAACTGATCAAAAACAGAGGAACCGCCGATCTCAGCAATCAGGAAAAAAACCTGATCAACAGGATCTATTCCGCAGAGCAGGCGCAGCCGGTCAGCCAGAATTCATTACTCTATTTCGAGGACAAATCACCGGGAGTTCAATCCGCACCCACCATCATTTCAAATGCTGATGACAGCTATGAAGATATTGAAGATATAGAAATAGAGGAAAACAGACCGGAATCCTTATCTCTTCAGAATAATGAAAAAGATTTGATTATTAAAGCATTAGAGAAGCATAAAGGACGCAGGAACAGGGCTGCGGACGAGCTTGGAATTTCACAGAGAACTTTATACAGAAAAATAAAACAGTATAACTTAGAAGACTGAAAACAGAGATGAAGAATTTGGCGCTCCTTACCTGCGTAGAAAGCATTTTCCAGTTTGGAATTATAAGTATGCAGCCTACTATAAAGATGTATAGAGTCAGTAAATGAAAAATGGTATGAGTAAATTAAAAATAATTTTTGGGTTTGTAATTCTTTCGCTGTTCCAGCAGTGTTACTCTTTTACAGGATCATCATTGACGGATGAAAAAACCGTCCAGATCAATGAATTTCCGAATAATGCAGCGCTTGTGAATCCTACCCTTTCCCAGCAGTTTTCTACAGATATCCAGAACAGATTCCTGCAGAGAACGACATTAAAAGGTACAAAATCAAACCCTGACATCCTGATAGAAGGTGAAATTTCAGACTATAATTTTTCGCCTACTACGATCAGTTCCAATACACTGACAAATCCTTCAGGAGGTGTCGTACAGCAGGCACAGAGCAAGCTGACGATCAGTGTAAAGGTACATTATGAAAATAAAATACATCCGGATTCCAGTTTCGACAGAACCTATTCGGATGAAGTGGTTTACAACAGTGACCTGAGCCAGAGCCAGATAGAAACTTCTCAGGTGAAGCTTGTAACAGACAGAATTATTAATAAGATATTTAACGATATTGTAGCCAATTGGTAAGATGAATCCCAGAGTTTTAGAATTATTAAAGAGCCCCAGAAATATACAGTCAGAAGATCTCGGTCTTTTGAAAGAAGAAATTCATGCTTTTCCCTATGTACAGAACATCAGGGCGCTTCATTTGTTTGGGGTACATCTTTATGATAAAGAAAACTATCAGAAAGAACTTTCCACAACAGCCGCCTATACCACGGATAAAAAGCTTCTTTATCAGCTGATCAACGGTAAAATCCAACGTGAACCTAAAACGGAAATTGCAGAAGATAAACAAGCTTCTAAAACACTGGAAAAACCGGTAAAATATTCTTATAAAGAGAAAACATTCCCGATAAAAAGAGATGAGTCTCCCGAAAAGAAGGAAAACAAATATGAAGAGGCAGCAGGCATGATACAGCCTGCACAGGAAATCAGGCATATTCATGTCAATGGAGAAAGAAACAGGATTCTTTTTGAAGGAGAAGAAAACTTCCTCGATGAAACAAACCAGGAAGTAATTGATCTTGAATCCACACTGGAGTCAGGTGTATTGGTGACACAAAAAAGCGATACCGTTACAGAAAGTCTTCCTGAAGAAGCTGTACAGGAGCCGGAAACAGATACAAAAGAACAGTCTGAAGATTCAGAAGCAGGAGTAGAATTCACACCTGAATTGATTGTTGAAGAAAATAAAATTGAAAGTCCTGCAGAAGAGCAGAAAATCAATAAGGATGATGAGGTAAGCTTCCATGAAGTAGAAGCTCTGAACCCGGAAACAGAGGTTGTTCAAAACACAGAAGATGAAACTGTTGAAGAACCTTCACTTACTGAAACAGATGAGGCTTCAGAAATTATTAATGAAGATACCCATGTAAATGAGCCTCATGCTGAAATCAGCTTTCACGGGATGGATGAGTTCCTGCCGGATGTTAAAATCCAGGGAAACACAGACAACGAAGCTGTATCTTCCGAAATTCCTAAGCCGAATGTAAATAAGCATGAGGAAGAAATGCGACGTCTCATTGAAGAGGTGGAGAAAAAGATGAAAGAAGCACAGGCGACGACAAAGGTTGAAAATGAAGAGCCTGAAACTACCGATCATGAGATCAGTTTTGCTGAAACACAGAGCTTTCACTTCTGGTCCACAGAGAAAGAAGAGCCAAAAGCTGAAGAACCTGTTATGGAAACAGTAGAAGATACTGTAGAACAGCCAGTTCAGCATGAAGAGGCTGTAGAAATCCCGGAAAAAGAAGAAGAGACTGAAATCATTGCAGAAGAAGCTTCTGCTTGGAAACCTATGAGTCTGGATTCCAACCTGCCTGATTCTTTGATCAGCCATGCCGGCGCAGTTTCCGTACCTAAGCCAGAAGCTCCAAAAGAGGAAAAAATTCCGGTGATAGAAGAAGTTGTTTCAAAAACTGTCGAGGAGCCTCAGAAAAATCCTGAAACAGTCTTGGAGGAAAAACTTCCTGTTGCTGAAAAAGAAATACCTGAAATTGCAGAAGAAAAGAATGAAGAAGTTGAAAATGGAAAAGAAACGATCGAAACAAAAATGCCAAAAGAAGAAGCACCAGTTATGAATGTATCTTTCTTTGGGACCGATATTTCGAGTCTGGCAGTAGAAAAAACAGCGAAAGAAGAGCCCATTCAGGAAATCAAAGAAGAAAAAACCGGACAAACACCAGCTGACAGCAATGTGCCCGGATTTATCAATACCTGGCAAAGCTGGCTTAAGATTGGCAGAACAGCAGAAGAGGTCCCTGAAAAGGAAAAAGCCCCCGTTCAGGAAAAGGTTATTGAAGCTTTCATCGAAAATAACCCTAAAATAAGTCAGTTAAGAGACGAAAGTACATATGTTGTCAAAGAAAAGAATGATGATATTTCCCATTTGATGACAGAAACACTTGCCAACCTTTATTTCGAGCAGAAACTGTACACTAAAGCCATCAAGGCATTTGAAATCCTAATCAAGAAAAACCCTGAAAAAAAGGACTATTTCCAGTCTAAAATCAAGGAAATAAAAGATTTCAGAAGTAAAGGCTAAATAGGCCTGAGAAGATATAAAAGAGGCTGGTCACAGAAAAAGTGTCCAGCCTTATTTTTTTATATAGTATCAGCAGTCTTTTTACTGCCACGCAGCTTCCGCCATGCTTTCCGTCCGAAGATAATAACGAGAATAATCATGATAAGCGCAAAAATGGCTGCGATAATCGGTGCTGCCATTGCCAGTATAGACATGATTCCGGCTCCCGCGGTTTCAGTGGTTCCCACTACGGAATTTCCCAGGCCTCCTGTTGTCGCGGTAGAAGCTGCCCGGATTCCTGCAAAACCGGAACTGATCGTAGCAGCTGTTCCGCCCCCGGCAATTAAGGCAAGTGCCCACTGCGGAAAAGTTCCAAGATCAGCAAACTGGCTGGCAAATAAAACAGAGCCTGCCACCGTGGCTAAAGGAACCGAAATGGTATCCAGCAGATGATCTACAAACGGAATGTAATAGGTTAAAATTTCAGCGATTGTCGCAATTCCGGTAGTAATGAGGGCCGGAAGTCCCGAAAGCCACTCAAAATGCTCATTCATCGGGATCCAGTGAAAATAAGAAGCAAGACTTACCGCAAACATCGGCAGAAAAACTCTAAAGCCTGTAGCGGCTGCCAATCCTATACCAATGAAGGCACTGAGTATGTAAGGGAAATAGGGAACGTGATCTAACATTTTAATTTTCAGATTTATTGTTTCCCCTAAAATTACAAAAACTATGCAAGGTTTTGTGAAAAATAAATACTTGTAGATTTTATAACAACAACTTTCCGGAATCATCTGTGAAAATCTGTGCTATCTGTGGTTAAACACATCAACACTTTACACAAAATGGTTTCATTGAGAAATTACTACGCTGTTCTGTTGTTACGTTATCAGGGTCTTTTCTGCATTTGGCAAAGCTTAATAAACTGCTCTTCTACTTCCTGAAACTTGGCAGGCATTTCAGGGGAAACCCAAAACATCATAGCCAATGTTTTTTCTCCGAAAGCCTCTTTAAACAGATTCTTATTCAGACGATAGCACTCCCGCAAAAGTCTTTTTACCCGGTTCCTGTATACGGCCTTCTTGAAATATCTTTTGGAAACAGATACCCCGAACTTATGGCTTTCCACCTCCAGATTGGGCTTGTCCTTCAGAATGATGATCCTCAGATTTCCACAGCTCCTCCATTTACCTTTTTCAAAAAGTAAAGCAATCTCAGTATTTTTTTTGAGTTTTTCTTCTCCGGAGTATTTAAAGTTCTGCATTAATCTTGTTTCACTAGATAATTAATCACTTCAGCCGCTGCATACAATCCGAAGATAGCAGGAATGTAGCTGATAGTGCCGTAGAAAGACCTTTTATAATTGGCGCCGTCGGTCATTTTCAAACTTTCTTCCTGCTGAAGCTCATTCGAGAATACACATCTGAAACCCTTATTGATTTTTTCCTTTTTAAGCCTTTTCCTGATCTGTCTGGCAAGAAAGCAATTCTGCGTTTTGCTGATATCCCTTACCATTACTTTGCTCGGGTCTGTTTTGCCGCCGGCCCCCATAGAGCTGATCAGCTTTATTTTTCTTCTTTTGGCGGCCTTAATTAAGCATAGCTTTGGAGTTACACTATCGATGCAGTCCAGGATATAATCAAACTTACTGGAATCAATAACTTCATCCATTCTTTCCGGATTCAGAAATTCGTTGATCTTGATTAAATTAATCTTCGGATTGATATCAAGAAGTCTTTCAGCAACAACCTCCACCTTATGTTGGCCCACTGTGGAATGCAGAGCAGGAAGCTGTCTGTTGATATTGGTGATATCCACTGTGTCACCGTCTACAATGGTCATATTCCCTACACCTGCTCTCGCTAAAAATTCTGCAGCAAAAGAACCTACGCCTCCTAAACCTATTACCAGTACATTTGCCTTATTAAGTTTCTTAAGTCCTTCTTCTTTGATCAGGAGCTCCGTTCTCTCCAGCCAATTCTTATCCATTCTTTATCGTATCTAAATTTTCTAAAATCTGTTCGTTCAGTTTTTCCAGAGAAATACCCTTTAATTCCGAAACTTTTGAATATAATTCCTCTATGTTAAAGCATTCATTATCAGTTTCTAGAAAGATTCTGTTTAAAGGTGTATTCCTTACAATCTCCTGCAAAGATAGATGATACAAAACAGCTTTTCCAAAACTCAAATAAAAATTATTTTTCAGGAGGTCTTCCGCTATCCGTTGCTTTTTATTAAAACCATGAATGATAACCGCCTGTTCAGCCTTTTTCTTAAACGAAATGACCTCATAAAACTTTCTTACACAGTGAATAATCAGAGGTTTTCTCACCTCATTGGAAATCGTGATTTGTCTCTGGAAAACCTGTTCCTGAATATTCTGAGGTATCGGAACAATGGAATCCAGCCCGCATTCACCAATGGCCAGACAGTTCTCTGAAATATTGGACTGCAGCCACCTGAACTGTTCATCCATAGAATCCATAACAATATCTTTAGGATGTATGCCTATAGAATATGGAGAATCCGGAGGCACTGCACCAAAATCTATATTATAAATCCCAGACAGGTTATTCTTCCTATGGTGGTGAAAATCAAAAAAATCCATTTACAAAAGTACGATTATCCAGAATTAATTTAAAATTATTAAACGAACGTTTATAATTTTGTTAAAAATTTCTTAACTTTACTCAAAGTGCACTTCATGAGAAAAAAATTTACAGAAAAACAGATCCATATTTTGGACATTGCTGAAGAGCTTATCGCCAAAAAGGGATATGAAGGAACCTCGGTAAGGGATATCTGTTCCAAGGCCAACATTAATGTGGCCATGATTTCCTATTACTTCGGTTCCAAAGAAAAAATGATGTCCTATCTCTATCAGTACCGTGTACTGAAGACCAGAGAGAATTTTTCCGAATTTGCAGATACCATTAAGGATGGCAAACCGGAAATGCAGCTCAGGGAGATCATCAAGTACATTGTTTCCCAACTATTCAAATACAATTATTTCCACGGGTTTGTGACACAGGAGCTCAGGCATACTGAAAATCTAAAAGATGAGCTGTTGGATTTCTATCAGCTGTTTGTGAAAAAGCTGGATGACGTTATCAAGAAAGGAGTTGCCTCAGGCGTATTTACTTTCACACCGAAACCTGAAGATATTCTTACCATGATCATTGGCTCTACATTATTTGTCATCAGAAATAAAAATTTCTATGAGCTGTATGTACCGAGTAAAAATGAAGAAGCTTATACCAAAGAAGCAGAGAAAAAAGTAAGAATGAACCTTTTAGTCAGCGTTTTCGCAATTTTAGGATACGCTGCAGATTAAAGGGGTGCACCCTTAAAATGCGTTAAATGATTATAAATATAAAAACCCGTTAGCGAAAAAAATATACTTTGCATATTAATTAGATCGGAGAATATACCGAATATTTTAAACCCGTTAAAATAATTGATATGGAAAAATTGGATCTTGCTAAAAAATACAAAACCTATTTTACAGCTAAAGCTCAACCACAGTTAGTACAGATTGAAAAAGCATCTTTTATTTCAATTTGCGGCAAAGGAGATCCTTCCGGGGAACCTTTTAAAAAAAACATTGAAGCACTGTATTCTATTGCTTATACCTTAAAGTTTACGCATAAAGAAAGAAATGAAGATTTTGTGGTGTCAAAATTAGAAGGACTTTGGTGGTTCGATGAAAAAAAATACGCTGGAAAAACTATTGACAATAGTCCGGTTGAAGTTCCCAGAAGTGAGTGGGAGTACCGTTTAATGATTCGTATGCCTGAATTTGTTAATGCCGAAGATTTCACCTCTGCAATAGCCAAAGTATCCCGTGAAAAGAAAATAGAAAAAGCCACAGCTGTTGAATGGTTTACCTTAGAGGAAGGACGGGCAGTTCAAATAATGCATTTGGGACCGTTTTCCACGGAACCTGAATCGTTGAAGAAAATCAGTGTTTTTATGGATAATAATAGTCTTTCCAGAAATGGTTTACACCATGAAATTTATCTCTCTGATTTTAGGAAAACCGCCCCTGAAAAGTTGAGGACAATTTTAAGAGAACCGGTAAAATAGCCCAAAATGTATTTGGATATTTTTATTGCAGTTGATAATTCAACATGTATTGTAAACTAAAATACGTTAAATATTCATAAAAAAAAATCTATTGACAAAAAAGTTATATTTTTGCAAATTAGTAAATCGGCTGTATCATCCGAAAACTGTTGAATTTTTTATATGAAAAAATATATTTTAGGTCTTTTTGCAGTGGCAGTTATTTCCTCATGCGTAAGCCAGCAGGAAAAAGCAATGAAGAGTGCTGACAAGAATTTTATCTTAAAGGCAGCTAATGATAATTTTGCCAAAAAGAAGTGGAAAAATGCATTGGCTCTATATGACAGGCTTACTAACCTCGTAGCAGGAACAGATGATTTTCCTAATGTAGGTTTTAATACGGCTTATGCAAATTATTATGATAAAAGCTATAAACTGGCAGGGCATCAGTTTAAAAACTTTGCGGTAAACTTCCCTAAAGATCCAAGAGCAGAAGAAGCAGCGTATATGTCTGCATTATGCTACTACGAAGGTTCTATGGATTATAACCTGGACCAGTCCACTACAGAAACTGCAATCAATGAGCTTCAGGATTTCCTGACCAATTATCCAAACTCTGAAAGATCTAAAAATATCAGCCAGCTGATTGACGAGCTGTCTTATAAATTAGAATTCAAAGCATATGAAAATGCCAGACAGTACTTCAAAATGGGTGAGTACAAAGCTGCTAACGTAGCTTTTGAAAACGTATTGGAAGATTTTCCAAGTACTAAACTTCGTGCGAAAATTTATGATTATATCATGAAATCGCGCTATGAGCTGGCTTTAAAGTCTATTTATGATCTTAAAGATGAGCGTATAGAAAGTGCTCTTGCTTATACCAAACTGGTAGAAAAGGAACTTCCGAACACGGAATATTCTAAAACAGCAACAGATCTTAGAGCAAAACTGATAAAAGAAAAAGAAAACTTTGCTGTCGTTAAAAAACAAACAGAAGCAAGAATTGCAGCATTAACAGCAAGACAGAAAAAGGAGGCTGATAAAATGGCAGAAAAAACTAAAGCTGAGCAGCAGATTAAAGATCAGATCAGCAATGAAAAGAAGGCAATGCAGATTCAGAGGGACAGTGCAGCACTTCAGACCCCTCCTCCGGCAGCCACTTTCAAAATCCAAAGATAATTCGTAAATTTGCCATCTTATTAATAAAATAAATTTCTCAAAATGAGCGTAAAAGATACAAAAGCAGAAGTAAATACTATTACTTACGATAAAGACAAGATTGAAGATAAAGTAGGTTCAATCTATGAAGCTATTGTTATCATGGGAAAGAGAGCAGAGCAGATCAACGCAGAGATCCGTACAGAACTTCACAATAAACTGGACGAATTTGCGGTGCACAATTCTACATTGGAAGAAGTTTTCGAAAACAGAGAGCAGATTGAAATCTCTAAGCATTACGAAAAACTTCCTAAGCCTACTTCTATTGCTATCGAAGAATGGCTGAATGAAGATATCTATTTCAGAAAGACAGAAGACAGAAAATAATTATTTGTGTTTTTTATATATGAAGGTCATAAAGGAATTCAGTTCTTTTATGACCTTTGTCTGTTTATACCCGTCTTTGTGCGAAAAAATAAGTAATTTAGTATCTCAAAAATTAAAACTAAATGAGTGTTTCCGGTAAAAAGATACTTATCGCTGTTTCTGGGGGAATTGCGGCCTATAAAATTCATTTCCTGATCAGGGATTTTGTGAAAAAAGGAGCCGAAGTTCAGGTGATTATGACGCCCGATGCAGAGCAGTTTGTAACGAAGTTAAGTCTTTCAACCCTTTCCAGAAAACCTGTGTATTCAGATTTTTATGGGGATAACGGTACCTGGAACAGCCATGTAGAAATGGCCTTATGGGCAGATGTAATGATCGTTGCCCCATGCACGGCCAATACATTGTCCAAGATGATCCACGGGATGTGTGACAACCTGGTGATTGCGACTTATATGTCGGCAAAATGTCCAATATTCATCGCCCCGGCAATGGATCTTGATATGTATGCGCACCCTTCCACAAAGCAGAATATTGAGCTGGCGGAAGATTATGGGCATTTTATTATTCCTGCAGAAACCGGTGAGCTGGCCAGCGGATTGGTAGGGCAGGGAAGAATGGCGGAACCGGACACCATCTTTAAAACGGTTGAAAATTTCCTTACTTCCGGAAGCCGAGCCAAAAGCTTAGAAGGAAAAACAGTGCTCATCACGGCCGGACCTACCTACGAAGCTATCGATCCCGTGAGATTTATCGGTAATCATTCCTCAGGCAAAATGGGCTTTTCCCTTGCTGAGGAGGCCTCAAAAAGGGGAGCAAAGGTTATTTTGATATCAGGACCCAGTTCACAAAAGACAGATGATAAAAATATTCAGCTTCATAAAGTAACCTCTGCCAAAGAAATGCTGAATAAAGTGTTTGAATTCTACGACCGTGTGGATATTGGTATTGCGAGTGCTGCCGTAGCAGATTATGCTCCAAAAGAGGTCGCAAAAGAGAAAATTAAAAAGAATGATGATCATTTAACCATCGAATTGGTTAAGAACCCAGATATTCTTAAAACAATGGGCGAAAAGAAAACCCATCAGTTTCTCGTAGGTTTTGCGCTTGAAACCCAGAATGAAGAAGAAAATGCCAAAGGAAAGCTGGAAAAGAAAAACCTCGATATGATTGTGCTGAACTCACTCCGTGATGAAGGGGCAGGCTTTAAAAACGATACGAATAAAATCAAGATATTTACCAAAGCAGGAAAAAAAGAATTTGACCTGAAATCTAAAGATGATGTAGCTGTGGATATTCTGGATTTTGTTGAGGCTCAACTTTTAAAATAATTTTAATAAATTTCCGTTCTCAATTTTTAATAGATAATGAAAAAAATCATAAGCGTATTCTTGCTGCTTTTTATATAC
Source organism: Chryseobacterium sp. UF-81 (assembly GCF_058245105.1). NCBI lineage: Bacteria > Pseudomonadati > Bacteroidota > Flavobacteriia > Flavobacteriales > Weeksellaceae > Chryseobacterium > Chryseobacterium sp. UF-81. The sequence continues at coordinate 214,987 of NZ_JBSIBX010000003.1, forward strand.
AACCTGAGTTTTTCCCAGGAACTGCTTGCCACTGTACAGATCAACTCCCAGCAGCTGGGAGGAAGTAACCAGCAGGCGTATAAAGCCCTGGAAAAAAGTCTTAGAGACTTTATCAATAATACCAGCTGGACAGGAAAGAAACTACAGAATTTCGAAAAAATCAAATGTAATTTTGCAGTTGTTATTGCCGAAAGAGACGGAAACAGGTTCAAGGGGAGTATTGTGATCCAGGCTGTGCGTCCCGTATTCAGTACCAGCTATGAGTCACCGCTGATCAACCTTCAGGACCAGAGATTTGCTTTTGAATATATTGAAAATGAAAATCTTGTGTTCAATGAAAGACAGTTCTCCGGCAAAAACCTGATTGATGTGGTCAGCTTTTATGTGTACGTCATCTTAGGTTATGATGCAGACAGTTTCCAGTCTATGGGCGGAACACCATGGTTTGCAAAAGCCCAGCAGATTGCCCAGAATTCCCAGAACAGGAACTATGAAGGCTGGAATGTCATCAATGAACCAAGAAGCCGCACCATTCTGATCAATGAAATTATTAACCCTAACTGGAGCCAGCTGCGTTCTACGATGTATACCTATCATAGAGCAGGTTTGGATAATTTATTCAACCAGGATCAGACAGCTGCGAAAAAAGTCATTTTTGATGCTCTGCTGCAGTTGAAAAGGTATGAAAACTCTTTCCAGCAATCCTATTACTTCAATCTGTTTCTCGATAATAAAAGTGATGAGATCTTCAATATTTTCAATTCCGGAAATAATGGAGGACTTGTTATGAATGATCTTAAACAGCTGATGATGACCCTTTCTCCAAAAAATTCGGAGAACAAATGGAATAAGTGGAAATAAGATCCCTTACTTTAAGTTATTGAATACTTAATTCTATATTCTATATTTGCATTACCTAAAGTAATCAGCTATTATCCATGCTTTCGAGAATTTATATTAAAAATTTTGCCTTGATTGATACCCTTGAAGTATCATTGAATAACGGTCTGCAGGTAATCACCGGAGAAACCGGAGCCGGAAAATCTATTATTTTAGGAGCTTTAAGGCTGATCCTCGGCGAAAGAGCTGAAGCTAAATCAATTTCTAAATCAGAAGAAAAAAGTATTGTAGAAACTGAATTTGATTTAAATAACCAGTTCAAAAAATTCTTTATTGAAAATGATCTCGATTATGAGCATCAGACCATCATCCGAAGGGAAATTCTTCCTTCCGGAAAATCCAGGGCATTCATCAACGATGTACCGGTAACCCTTGATGTCCTTAAAGAACTATCTTCCCAACTGATTGATATCCACTCACAGTTTGAAACCTCAAACCTTTTTACCTCAGAATATCAGTTTAAAATTATTGACGGACTTTCTGAAAATAAAAAGACTATTGAAGATTATCAGAATGAATTTTCAGACTTTCAGAGTTTAAAAATACAGCTTAAAAAATTTCAGGCCCAGCTTTCTGAAAACAGAAAAGACAGCGATTATAAAGAATTTCTCTTAAACGAGCTGGAAGAACTGAAACTGGATGATGTAGACTATGAAGACCTGCAGAACCAGCTTTCCATCCAGGAAAATGCCGAGATGATCTCTGAAAATTTGATACAGATCCTTTCAAGGTTTCACCAGGAAGAAGTCGGGATCCTTTCTTTTTTCAACGAAGCTAAAAGCAAGCTGTCAAGAATTTCTGAAGTCTCAAACAGCTTTTCAGAACTGGATGAAAGACTGGAAACTTCTTTTGTGGAGCTGAAAGATATCATTTCCGAGCTTGAAAATGAATCGGAGAGAATAGAAATCAATCCGGCCAATCTTGCGATCCTTGTTGAGCTTAATAATAAAATCAATGCCCAGTTTCTAAAGCATAACGTTTCTGACATCAATGAATTGAAAGAACTCAGAGATCAGCTGGCGGGGGAACAGAAAGGAGCTTCAGAACTCGAAGATCATATTGCGGAAATCGAAGAAGGTATTTCCAAAAAAGAAAAAACGCTTCAGTCTCTGGCAGAAAAACTTTCAAAAAACAGAAAGAAATCTATTCCTGTCTTTATCAAAAAAGCGGAAGGCCTTCTTAAAAAACTAGGTCTCGAAAAAGCCAGAGTGGATATTGAACTTCAGGATACATCAGACTTTAACGCATTCGGGAAAGAAAATATACAGTTGCTGTTTCAGGCTAACTCAGGCTTTCCTTTAAAGCCAATCCAGACGGCTATTTCCGGTGGTGAAAGGTCCAGGGTAATGCTTGCGGTGAAAAAGATCATTGCCGAAAGTGATGAGCTTCCAACCCTTATACTGGATGAAATAGATACCGGAGTTTCCGGAAAAGTAGCAGAAGAGATCGGGAACCTGATGCGGGAAATGGCCACGGATATGCAGCTTATTGTTATTTCCCATCTGGCACAGGTTGCAGCCAAAGGAAATGACAACTACAAAGTGGTGAAACGTGATGTTTCCGGTAAAACACAGTCCACCATCATTCCTCTGAATGATGAGGAAAAACTGAACGAGATCGCCCAGCTTCTTTCCGGAAGCAAAATTACTGAGGCTGCACTGGCACAGGCGAAGGAACTTATTGGCTAAAAAACTGTAACATATTTTACATTATACAGACTAATGTAAAAAAACTAAATATGTTTCTAAAGTTCCTCAGGCTCGAAATCAAGAGCTTTTTCCGTGGTACTTCTGTAGGCGTGAATCTTGCCATGAAGATCCTTCGTTTTATAGGAATCCTCTATTTTATGGCATGCCTGGCAGGAGGTGCTTTTGCGGTATTTTTCTATGTACGGGATGAAATACATCAGGATCCTTTAAAAATGGTTTCAAAATTTTTAGTGGCTGCCTGGGCACTGGACCTTATTCTGAAATACATCTGGCAGGAAATGTCGACCCAGAATATCAAACCGTTTCTTACCCAGAATATTCCCAAGAATACGCTGGTCAATTATATGCTCGTGAAAACCTTTCTTTCGGCATTAAGCTGGCTGAACTCTTTATTCTTTATTACATTTTCCGGTATTGCACTCTTCAATGGATATAATGTGACGGGTATTTTGGCCTGGCTGATCGGGATTTCTTTTTTATTTTACCTTAATAATTTCATCAATATTCTGTTTAACAACAAAGAAACGGTCGCAATTATCATAGGGCTTCTGTTTGCTGCGGTGGCCGGACTTGCATATTATAATATCGTGCCTGTACTTTCTTACTCAGAAAGATTTGTTTACGGCTTCTACAAGAATCCTTATATGATCGTAATTCCGATTATGCTGTTTTTCGGTCTTTGGAAGATATGCTTTAATTACGTCCGTAAAGAATTTTACCTTGATGAAGGACTTGAAGCTAAAAAGCAGTTCGGAAAAACGGAGAATATTGCCTTCCTGAACAAATATGGCGTTACCGGAACCTTTATCAATAATGACATCAAAATGTTGAGACGGAATAAAGTAACAAAAGGCATCCTGATCGGAAGTTTTTTCTTTCTTTTTTACGGATTGCTGATGTATACATCTGTGATTTATAAAACGCCTGCCATGATGATGTTTATGGGACTTTTTGTAACAGGAGGCTTTCAGTTTCTTTTCGGGCAGCGGGTTCCTGCATTCGACAGTTCTTACTATCCATTGATGATGACGCTGAATGTTCCCTACAAGGAATATCTCAAGGCAAAATGGTGGCTGATCAATATTGTGACGGCTGCTTCAATCATTGTCGCATTATTTTATGCTTACTTCGGCTGGGAAGTGTATATCACATTTTTTGCAGCCGGGCTTTACAATATCGGAGTGAATTCTCAGTTGACCCTTTGGTCCGGGGCATTTAATAAAACCCAGATTGATCTTAATGCAAAAGAAAAGAGAATAGGACAGAGAAACAGCTTTAACCTGAAAACCATGCTCCTTCTGATCCCAAAGATGTTACTTCCAATGGGAGTTTTTGCTCTGGCAAAATACTTCTTTGGAATGGCAGGTGGTGTTGTGAGTATAGCCATTTTAGGGCTTATAGGATTTCTGTTCAGAGAAAAAATATTTGATATCATTGTCAAACAATATAAACGCGAAAAATACAGTACACTGGACGCATTTAAAAATAAAGGCTAAACTATGATTACTATCAATAACTTATCCAAGACCTACGGAACTGCCACAGTTCTTAATATTGAGCATCTTGAAATTCCTAACGGGGAAACATTTGGGCTCGTAGGAAACAACGGGGCCGGAAAAACGACACTTTTCAGTCTTATGCTTGATCTGATCCAGCCTACGACAGGCTTCGTAAGCATCGATGACATCAGGGTGAATGAGTCTGAGGCATGGAAAAACAAAGTCTCTGCTTTTGTAGATGATACTTTCCTGATCGGTTATCTTACGCCGGAAGAATATTTCTATTTCATCGGAGAACTGAGAGGGCAGAATAAAGCTTCCATTGATGAATTTCTAAAACCGTTTCATGACTTTTTTAACGGGGAAATTCTTAATTCTGGAAAATACGTCCGTGATCTGTCAAAAGGAAACCAGAAAAAAGTTGGAATCGTAGGAGCGGTCATTGGAAATCCTGAGATCATTATCCTTGATGAACCTTTTGCAAATCTGGATCCTTCTACCCAGATCAAGTTGAAAAACCTGATTAAAGAACTTTCAAAGCAGGACGGAGTTACTTTCCTGATCTCAAGCCATGATCTTTCGCATACGACAGAAGTCTGCAACAGAATTGTTGTTGTGAATAAAGGACAGCTTGTAAAAGACATTAAGACGAATCCGGAAACACTGAGAGATCTTGAACAATATTTCGCAGACCAGGTTTCTGCACCTTCTGCTGTTTAATTTAGACAAATAATGAGTATAGAATCACAGAACGTTACGGATTATCCTAACAGCAATACTATTTTTCTGGTGTGGAAACTTAATGACAGTCCGCAGCTGAAAGATGTTTTCAGGCGGCTTTGTGCATTGGTCCTCAATCTTAATAATTCTGTTTTCAACAGGTTTCCGGATAGCCGGGCAAGCTGTGTTATGGGAATAGGCTGTGAAGGCTGGAAAAAACTGAATCTTCCAACTCCATTGCCTAAAGAGTTAATCAATTTTGAAGAGATCAGAGGAATAAAGCATACGGCAGTTTCTACGCCCGGCGACCTTCATTTTCATCTGAGAGCTGATAATAAAAGCATTATTTTCGATATGGCTATAGAGATCTCGAAACTTTTAGCTCCTGTTGCAGAGAGTATTCTTGAGATCCACGGATTCAAGTATTGGGATGCCCGTTCTATTCTTGGTTTTGTAGACGGAACAGAAAACCCTCATGGAGAAGACCGCGATTACTTTGCAAAAATCGGAGAGGAAGATCTTCAATATAAAGGTGGAAGCTATTTGTTTGTCCAGAAATACCTTCACAATATGGATGCGTGGAAAGGTCTTTCCACAGAAGAACAGGAAAAAGTGATCGGAAGGTCAAAAGAAAATGACATAGAAATGCCGGATTCCGTAAAACCGTCCAATTCCCATATTGCTTTGGCTAATATTGAAGGTGAAAACGGTGAGGAGCTTAAAATTGTAAGAGACAACATGCCTTTTGGTAATCCTTCTACCAATGAATTTGGCACTTACTTCATCGCTTATTCGGGTACATTCAGCACGACAAAGAAAATGCTGACAAGTATGTTTATAGGAGATCCGCCCGGAAATTACGACAGAATTTTAGATTTCAGTACAGCAGTTACAGGAACACTTTTTTTTGTTCCCACCAGAAATATGCTGGATGAATTTTCAGGATAAAAAAAGGCCGGGAAATCTTCCCGGCCTTTCCATCAATTATTTTAAATAGGACCTTCCTCTATAGCTGTCGCACACATGTCAACATGTACCATGCACATTCCCTGGCAGGGATTGTCTGTAGGAACACTGCAGCATGCATAATAACCGTTGTACAGGACAAGATACCAATTCGTAGGACAGCGCGGAATAACTATACCTCCAAAGACCTTTTTCAGGTTTTCTCTGTTGAATTTTTTTAAATTTTTCATAAGATTAGTTTTGATTATATCACTAAGATATGAAATTATATAATTTAAATAGATTTAAAATTTTGAATATCAGAATTTTATCAAAATTGAAAGCCTCAGGATTCCTGAGGCTTTTCTAAATTTAATCTCTGTATATAAATTTATTTCAGGCTTCCCACCATATCTTCAGGCTTCACCCATTCGTCAAACTGTTCAGCAGTTAAAAAACCGAGATTCACGGCTTCCTCTTTTAAAGTGGTACCATTTTTATGGGCTGTTTTTGCAATTTTTGCTGCATTTTCATAACCGATGTGGGTATTTAAGGCAGTAACAAGCATCAACGATTTGTCTACCAGTTCTTTAATTCTCTCATGATTGGGTTCAATGCCTTCCGCACAATGATCATTAAATGAAACGCATGCATCTGCAATCAATTGGGCAGACTGAAGGAAATTGTACGCCATCACAGGTTTGAAAACATTAAGTTCATAATTTCCCTGGGTTCCTGCAAAAGAAATCGTGGTATCATTTCCAAGAACCTGTGCACAGACCATAGTCATGGCTTCATTCTGTGTAGGATTTACTTTCCCCGGCATGATAGAAGATCCCGGCTCATTTTCCGGAATATGTATTTCCCCGATCCCCGAACGTGGTCCTGAAGCCAGCAATCTGATATCCTGAGCAATCTTGAATAAAGAAACAGCCAGTTGTTTTAATGCGCCGTGAGATTCCACAATTGCATCGTGAGCGGCCAGAGCTTCGAATTTATTCTCAGCCGTAACAAAAGGATGGTTCGTAAACTTAGCAATATATTCAGCTACTTTTACATCATAACCGTTTGGCGTGTTAAGTCCTGTACCTACTGCGGTACCGCCCAAAGCAAGCTCTGAAAGATGGGGGAGGGTATTTTTTAAAGCTTTTAATCCAAATTCAAGCTGAGCTCTGTATCCTGAAAATTCCTGTCCAAGCGTAAGCGGAGTAGCATCCATAAGATGCGTTCTCCCGATCTTTACAATATCTTTAAAAGCTTCTGCTTTGGCAGCAAGGGTATTCTTTAATTTTTCAACAGCAGGAATAGTTACCTCCACCACTTTTTTATAGGCGGCAATATGCATGGCTGTAGGATAAGTGTCATTGGAAGACTGTGATTTGTTCACATCATCATTCGGATGAATTTCAGATTTTTCACCTAAAGTTCCTCCATTGTTAACATGAGCCCTGTTTGAAACCACTTCATTAACGTTCATATTGGATTGGGTTCCTGAACCCGTCTGCCAAATTACCAGTGGGAACTGATCATTGAGTTTCTCTTCTAAGATTTCGTCACATACTTTGGCAATCATATCCCTTTTCTCTGCAGAAAGAACTCCAAGATCAGTATTGGTATAGGCTGCTGCTTTCTTTAAATAGGCAAAGGCTTCAATGATTTCGTGGGGCATAGAACCTTCCGGCCCGATCTTAAAATTATTTCTTGAACGTTCAGTCTGTGCTCCCCAAAACTTATCTGCAGGTACCTGCACTTCTCCCATGGTGTCTTTTTCAATTCTGTAATTCATATTATTTATTTGATTTTTCTTTTATTAAAATCACATCTTTTATATCATCCATATTCATTAACACATCATAGCTTATAAAACATGTTGGGCCAACTGATTTTAAACTTAGTCTCATGTTGTTTTGTGATACATCGGAAAGTGTTATGACTCCTGTAGAAAAGATGCAATTTTCATAACGTTGTGAAGAGAATTTGGCTTCTTTAATATGGATAACAAATTCATTTTTTTCATTAGTTGTTACATCAGATTTAAAAATTGTAAACCTTTCATTTTGAAAATTGATGAATGAAAAAGTAGAAGAATCGGGTGTTTTCTCCGAAATCTCAAACTTAATAGGATGTCCTTCAACTTTTCCGGTCCAAGTTCCTGAAAGCTGGGTTGTACTTTCACATTGAGCAAAGCTGTTGTTGTACACCATAAAACAGAGAACTAGAATCAAAATATTTTTCATTGATTGGGTTTGCAATTTTTAGATTTTACTATCAAGATAACTTTCTATAAAGTTAATTATAAATGAAAAACCCTGCAATTTATAATCATTATAAATATCAATACAGATGACTGATTTTACTCATGCTTTTTTGAGGATGCCGTATTTTTGCACAAACAAAAATTGAATGGATTTTAGATATCAGGATCCGTATCCGATCCAGAAAGATGATACGGTGTATAAAAAGCTTACATCAGATTATGTAAAGGTTGAAAAACTGGGAGAAAGGGAAATTTTGACAATTGACCCAAAAGGGCTTGAGCTTCTGGCAGAAGAAGCTATGGCTGATGTGTCATTCATGCTGCGTTCTTCACACCTTGAAAGTCTCAGAAGAATCATCGACGATCCGGAAGCGACTGATAACGACAGATTCGTGGCTTATAACCTGTTGCAGAATGCTGCAGTTGCTATTGAAGGTGCTCTACCTTCGTGCCAGGATACCGGGACAGCTATTGTAATGGGTAAAAAAGGAGAAAACGTTTATACCGGAGTTGAAGACGGAGAATACCTGAGCAAAGGAATTTACAATACTTACCAAAAGAGAAACCTGAGATATTCCCAGGTGGTTCCTTTGACGATGTTTGAAGAGAAAAATTCAGGATCAAACCTTCCGGCACAGATTGATATTTATGCTAAAAAAGGGGATTATTACGAATTCTTGTTTTTAACAAAAGGAGGAGGTTCTGCCAATAAGACATTCTTGTACCAAAAGACAAAATCATTACTGAACGAAAAGTCTCTTGAAGCATTTGTAAAAGAAAGAATTTCAGATCTTGGAACGGCTGCATGTCCGCCATATCACCTGGCCCTTGTCATCGGGGGAACTTCTGCTGAAGCGAATCTGGCTGCCGTGAAAAAAGCATCTGCAAAATATTATGACCATCTTCCGACAGAAGGAAACGAAGCAGGACAGGCCTTCAGAGATCTTGAGTGGGAAGCTAAAGTTCAGAAAATCTGCCAGGAAAGTGCTATCGGAGCACAGTTCGGAGGAAAATACCTTACTCACGATGTAAGAGTAATCAGACTTCCGCGTCATGCTGCTTCCTGCCCTGTCGGAATGGGCGTTTCTTGTTCTGCGGACAGAAATATCAAAGGGAAAATTACAAAAGAAGGTATATTTCTTGAGCAGCTTGAGCAGGATCCCAAAAGATTTTTACCGGATACTCCTCCACACCTGGAAGAAGCCGTTGAGATCAATTTGAATAAGCCGATGCCGGAAATATTAGCAGAGCTGTCTAAATATCCTATCAAGACCAGATTAAAATTAAACGGAACACTGATCGTAGCGAGGGATATTGCTCATGCAAAGATCAAAGAGATCATCGACAGCGGAAAACCGATGCCGGAATATTTCAAAAATCATCCGATCTATTATGCAGGACCTGCAAAAACACCGGAAGGAATGGCTTCAGGAAGCTTCGGACCTACCACGGCAGGAAGAATGGATGTGTATGTAGATGAGTTCCAAAGCCACGGCGGAAGTATGATCATGCTGGCCAAAGGAAACAGAAGTCAGGATGTTACCAATGCATGTGGTAAATATGGAGGTTTTTATCTGGGATCCATCGGAGGACCTGCAGCCATTCTTGCCAAAGACAATATTGTATCTGTAGATATCGTGGATTTCCCTGAATTGGGGATGGAAGCTGTGAGAAAGATTGAAGTAAAAGACTTCCCTGCATTCATCATTACAGATGATAAAGGCAATGATTTCTTCGCAAATCTTGCCCACTGATTAGTTTAAAATCAAAATAAATTATAAAATAGGGCTTGTATCTTTTGTGTACAAAACAAAAAAGTCCTATTTTTGCCTAAAATCTTTAAGAGAATGATAACGATTTTATCAGCATTTTGGCCGTTCTACCAGTTCCTTTGGACTTGTTTCTTCATTACAATGTTCTTAGTAGGATTCTGGTGTATCTTCATGTTCTTCGGATTGGTAATCCCAATGTGGTTAACTGAAGGTCTGAAAGAATATTTCGGAAAAGTAAAACCTTTCGATCCTGAAGATATCAGAAGAAAAGAGGTTAATGAGCAGGAAGGTGTAGAAGTAATCTTCAGCAACCCTAAAGGGAACGGACCTTTCATCCACGATCACGGACATCATCATTAATTGATTGTCATTGCTTTTTCACCTTAATTCTGAAAAAGTAATATCAAAGCAAAACAACATATATAAACCGCCTTCAATTTGAAGGCGGTTTTTTTATTATCCGTTATCCGTGAAATTCCAGACACATTTATTAATAACGATTTGATCTTTTTGAGTTTTAAATAATATCAGGGACAGATCGATTGATTGAGGACAGTTTTATGATATAAAGGCTTATGAAATTCCTTCATAAGTTTTTCTTGTTTTGCATTTTCAGCAAAAAATGAGGGGCCTAAAAGAAAATAAATCATATATTCGGAAAAAAAATAAAAAAATGAAGAAATTTTATTCCCTTATTTATCTGTTTGTTGCAGCCTTTGTTTTTGGGCAAGTCAACTACACGATTGCCCCAAATCCATTTAATGAAACGGATGCTATTACGTTAACCGTTCCCGGAGACCAGATTGATGAATCAGCCTGGGGTGTTTCAAATAATGCCATTTATATCTGGTCCTGGTCCTTAGATACCAATTATCAGAACAGCCAGGATTGCCCGACTAACGGCAGCTGGAATAACTCTAATGACCTGAATAAGCTCACTTACAATTCAGGGACAGACACATATTCTCTAACCTTTACTCCTACTGCTTTTTATGGAAGAACAGGAATCGGGAGATTCGGATTTTTATTGAAGGATAAAACCGGGTCTCACCAAACTTCGGATACTTTTGTGAATGTTGGGGTTTTAAATTTAAACCTGACGAACCCGGCGGCCAACAGTTTAACTACTGTTCCGGCAGGAAATTCAATCAATATTACGGCGTCCACCAATGTTGCCTCAACATTTCAGCTCAAAGCAAACGGAGCCGTGATAAATTCTACTTCGACTTCTTCACAGTCGTACAGTTACAGCTATACGGTGACTCAGGATGCCAATATGGAGCTGATTGCAACAGATGCCAACTTAAACTCTAAGAATGCCACATTCATATTGCAGATTCCAAGAAATGTTGTTTCTGAGGCAATTCCAAGCTGGATAAAGCAGGGAATTAATTATAGCTCTACAGATAACACAAAAGTAGGCCTTGCTCTTTATGCACCTTATAAAAACTTTGTTCATGTCATCGGAAGTTTTAATAACTGGACTGTGAATGACACTTATTTAATGAAGCGGGATACTACAAATCCTGATCTTTACTGGATTGAACTGACCGGATTGACTCCACAACAGCTATATACTTTCCAGTACAGAACCAATGATCTGAGAAAAGTAGCAGATCCTTATTCACCGCAGATCTTGTCTTCCTATGATGATCAGTGGATTTCAAGCTCCACTTATCCGAATTTACCTCCGTTTCCTGCAGGACAGAACTTTGAAGTCTCTATGTTTAAAACCGGGCAGGCGCCTTACAACTGGCAAATGACCAATTTTCAAAGACCTGCAAAGGAAAATCTGGTGGTATATGAATTATTGCTGAGAGATTTCACACAGGAAAAAAACTGGCAGTCATTGATCAATAAGATAACTTATTTAAAGAACTTAAATATTAATGCTATAGAGCTACTGCCTATTATGGAATTTGAAGGGAACCTTTCATGGGGATACAATACCTCTTTCCATTATGCGTTGGATAAAGCTTACGGAACTCCTGAAAAATTCAAAGAATTTGTTGATCTGTGCCACCAGAATGGAATTGCCGTTATTTTAGATATTGCATTTAATCATGCAACAGGGCGCTCACCTTTGGCAAGACTGTGGAATATTGACCCGGATGGAGACGGTTTTGGAGATATTGCTGCCAATAATCCTTATTTCAACCAGGTTCCGAAGCATTCTTATAATGTGTTTAATGATTTTAATCACTCAAGTCCTTCAACGCAGTATTATGTTGAAAGGAGCCTTCAGCAATGGCTGACTGAGTACCATATTGATGGATTCCGTTGGGATCTTACGAAAGGATTTACCCAGAATTGCTCTGAAAATGATGAAGCCTGTACCAATGCTTACCAGCAGGACAGAGTAGATATTATGAAAAATTATGCCGACAAACAGTGGGCAATTGATCCGAATTCCTATATGATATTCGAACATTTGGGAACTGATGCTGAAGAGCAGCAGTGGGCGAACTATAGAGTTGCTGAAGGAAAAGGCGTAATGCTTTGGAATAAGCAGACTGAGCCTTATAACCAAAACACAATGGGTTACAAGGAAAACAGTAATTATGACAGAATGAATCACAGCCTTCACGGCTTTACGAATATGCATGCTGTAGGGTTTGGAGAAAGCCATGATGAAGAAAGATTAATGTTTAAAAATCTTGCTTATGGTGCGGTTAACGGAGGTTACAACGTTACCAATCTGAATACTGCTCTTGAAAGAATGAAAGCTTTCGGAGCTACATTCTTTACGATTCCCGGTCCGAAAATGATCTGGCAGTTTGGAGAGCTTGGCTATGAATTCAGTATCAACCGATGTGCAGACGGTACAATCAGCAGCGGATGCAGAACCGATGAAAAGCCTGTAGCCTTTACTTTAGGATATGATACCAATGCGAACAGAAAAGCAGTGTATGATACCTGGGCTAAAATTATCAATATCAGAAATACTTATCCGGTTTTCAAATCAAAAACATATACTGTAGAATCTAACAACCTTACCAACGATCCTGAAGGTTTGATCACAAGAATTTATGTATACGACAATACAATAGCCGGAATGAAGAATGTGGTGGTTTTGGCGAATTATACCACTGCTGCTCAGAATGTTGTTCCTTACTTCCCTTATACAGGACAGTGGCAGAACCTTATGGATAATTCTGTTTCAAACATCACTTCTACAACAGCTCCTATTACCTTACAGCCGGGAGAGTTCAGAATTTTTGGAAATTATGCAGGAGCATTGTCAACATCTGATGTGAATGCAGCCAATAAACTTTCACTTCAGATTGCAGATAATCCCGTGAAAAACGGCCTGGCAAAATTAATATATCACAAAGCTAAAAATGGAGAGATTATTATTTTTGATATGAACGGTAAAAAATTGGATTCCATTAAATTAAATACCGAAAACGGGACTTATGAACTGAAAACGAATTATCCGCCGGGAGCCTATTTGGTTCACCTGCAGTCTGAAACAGGCACTGCCATTCAGAAGATGATTATTAAATAAGAAAAGAGGGACAATGTTTATTGTCCCTCTTTTTTATTGACAGCACAGAATATATAAATCTACTTTTTTGCCAATTAAAAATATTAGTCTACTTTTGCAGTAGATTTATCAAGAAAGGTGGAGGGATTTGGCCCTATGAAACCTTAGCAACCTGCACGACTCTAAAAAGTGTAAAGGTGCTAATTCCAACCCGGTTTGGGGAAGATGAGAAAAGTCAATATTCTGACAACAATTCCACTCTTGAAATCTTTTATGGCTGCGGATGAGGTCCGTGGAACTATTGTATCATTAATTTACGAGGACAAAGATGAAAAAATTAAGCCTGTCTGTCATCCTCCTGGGAGCTGTTTTGGTGAACGCACAGGAACAGGAAAAAGGAAATCAGATCGAAGATGTAATTATAGTAGGAAACAGGAACGCCAAAAGAACAAAACTGGAAACACCGGTTCCTGTAGATGTTATCAATATAGAAAAGCTGCAGAAATCTGCGCCACAGACAACAGTTCAGGACTTGCTGAATTATGTCATCCCTTCATTCAATTCTGTAAGACAGTCAGCATCTGACGGGACAGAACATATTGATCCTGTAACCTTACGAGGAATGGGGCCGGATCAGGTATTGGTGCTCATCAATGGGAAAAGAAGGCACACCACTTCATTGGTCAACTATCAGAATACCGTTGGAAATGGATCTGTCGGGACAGACCTCAGCACTATTCCGGTAATTGCTATTGACAGGATAGAGGTTCTGAGAGACGGTGCCGCTGCACAATATGGTTCCGATGCCATTGCAGGAGTTGTAAATGTTATCCTTAAAAAAGATATTGGAGCAACAGCAACAGCGTCTTACGGGATCAGCGGAAGAAATGACGGCGAAACCTATCAGGCCGGAATCAATTACGGATCTTCACTTGGGAAAAAAGACAGTTATGTGAATCTTTCGCTGCAATTGAGTCACAGAGGGAAGACCACAAGAACCCAAAACCATGACCTGGATATCTTCGGGGAAAATTTTGCCTATGAATTCGCAGATGACCCGGAAGGAGCAAGGGCACTGGATGATCAAAAACTAAGAGAAAGAGGTCTCACCCGGGATGACTTTAATTTTCAGATCGGAGATGCCCAGATCAGGCAGGCCCAGTTGTTTTTTAATTCTGAATATCCTTTAAGTGAAAGCTTTAAGCTGTATTCTTTTGGCGGTTTCAGTATTAAAGAAGGAAAAGGCTTCGGCTTCAGAAGACTACCGGGAGAAACATCCAATGTGGTTTCTTCTATCTATCCCAACGGATTTCAGGCCTCTTTGAACTCGCAGGTTTATGATTTTTCTTATGCAGTAGGAGCAAAATATAATATCAATAGCTGGTTGTTTGATATAAGCAATACATTGGGAAGTAATACGTTCAATTATAATGTAGACCATACCAATAACGCATCTTTAGGGGCGAAATCTCCGACGAGCTTTTATGCAGGAGCACACAGTTTTCTTCAGAACACGGTAAACCTTGATGTTTCTAAAAATCTGAATCAGTTTAATATAGCATTTGGGGGAGAATTCCGTTTTGAACAGTATGAGATCAAACCGGGAGATGAAGCTTCTTACACCCGATATGATATCAATGGAAATCCGGCAACTCCGGGATCTACAGTGGAAGGAAACGGCGGCTCACAATCATTTATCGGTTTTTCTCCGGACAATGCTTTAAAGAAGTCCAGACATTCAACAGCAGTATACGCGGATGTCTCTTATGATATCGCTAAAAAATTAAATATAGATCTGGCAGGAAGATTCGAAAATTATTCAGATTTTGGAAATACGCTGAATGGAAAACTGGCCGTGAGATATGAATTTGTAAAAGATTATGCAGTACGGGCATCTGTGGGAACCGGTTTCAGGGCTCCATCCCTTCAGCAGCAGTATTTTAATAATTCATATGCCGATATCTCCACTTCAGGATCGGGAATTGTCACCAAAGGGATTTTCAGGAATGACAGTGACGCAGCCAGAGCGCTCGGATTTGATCAGTTAAAGCAGGAAACCTCGGTCAATGCCAGTGCCGGTCTTACTCTGAAGCCGGCCAACAGGCTGTTTATAACAGTTGATGGGTATTGGATCAGGGTAAAAGACAGAATAGTAATCACCAGCAATATTGAAGATCCAAGACTGGCTCAGTATGATGTAGAAAGCGGAAGGTTTTTTGCTAATGCGGTAGATACGGAAACAAAAGGAGTAGATGTTGTGGTCTCTTACGATTGGAAGCTGGGCGGAGGAAATTTAAATATCAGTCTGGCAGGAAATTATACAGAAACTAAAATCACAGATTTCCATTTTCCTGAAAACCTGGTGCCTTCCCAGGATGAATTCTTCGGGCCGGACCAGATCAATATCATCGAAACCCTTTCTCCTAAAACAAAAGCTTCATTAGGATTGAACTATGCCATCGGAAAATTCAATTTCATGGTTAGAAATACGTATTTTGGTCAGGTCATAAGAGATGGTTATCCGTTTGGAAAGGTTCAGAAATTCTCTCCCAAAGTGGTCACAGACATGAGTGTAGGCTATGATATAACGAAAAATATTAATCTGACCATAGGAGCCAATAATGCCTTTGATGTGTTTCCGGACCTTCAGATCTATGAAAATTCATATTATGGAGTATTTAAATATGCGCCGGTTCAGATGGGAACGCTGGGAAATTATTTCTTCGGAAGGCTTAATTTTAATTTTTAACTGCTAAATGAGTACTGCTACACACCAGATCGGCTGGAAAACGGCTGCCGCTATCGTTGTCTCCAATATGATCGGGACAGGAATATTTACTACTTTAGGATTCCAGCTGTCTGATATTACCAATACCTACAGCATTTTCCTGTTGTGGATCATCGGCGGGATTCTCGCCCTGTTCGGAGCGTTTTGCTATGCCGAGCTGGGTTCCTACTTTAAAGGAAACGGCGGAGATTATATTTATCTTAAAGAAACCTATCATCCGGTATTTGGTTACCTGGTAAGCTGGATCTCTCTGATTATTGGATTTTCTGCACCTGTGGCACTGGCGGCACTGGCAATGTCCAAATACCTTTCGGTGTTTAATTATACCTTTGGGACTGGCTTTGCCATAGGATTCATTTTTCTGGTGGCAGCAAGCTTATCGTTCAGCCTTAAAACATCAAGCCGGTTTCATAATTTTTTCACCTTTATCAAAATAGCTTTCATCATTGTTCTGGTGGTTCTGGGTGTCATGCTTTCAGGATCTGAGGCAGGAAACAGCCTGAAATTTACTGACAGCTGGCAGCATGAGATCATGCTCCCGGCTTTTGCAACATCCCTGGTTTTTGTTACCTATTCCTATACCGGCTGGAATTCAGCTTCTTACATTGCAGGAGAAATAAAAGACGTTCAGAAAAATCTTCCCAGAGCTTTAATTGTGGGAACCGTTTTTGTGACGGTCAGTTATCTGCTTGTTAATTTCATCATGCTGAAACACGCACCTGTAAGCCAATTGGCGGGAAAAGAAGATGTGATGGGTGAAGCTGCAGGGAATATGCTGGGAAGCGGTTTTGGAAAAATCGTCAACATTTTTATTGCCTTACAGCTGATTGCGACCATCAGTGGCTATTTATGGGTAGGTTCAAGACTTACACAGGCTTTTGCGAAAGAAAACCATTTGTGGAGATCACTTGCTGTCAATAATAAAAAAGGAATCCCCGTAAGGGCTATTTTTGCCCATGCAGTGATTGCTTCAGTGATCATTCTGACAGGAAGTTTTAAAGAAATCTTTGTCTATACTGCTTTTATCCTTCAGCTATTTGCCAGCCTTTCTATTTCCACGGTTTTCTTTCTTAAAAAAGACCAGCGGAAAATATTTAAATCCAACATATTTTACATTTTTCCTGCGGTTTTTCTGCTGTTCAGTATGTACATCCTCTACTTTACACTCATCCATAATCCTAAAGAAAGCATTATAGGACTTGGAATTGTAGCCTTTGGATTAATTTTATATGTAATTGACAGAAAATTTTTTAAAAAACCGGCAGAACATTAAAATTTAAAATAAAATACTTCTGAGGCTCCTGAAAAGTCTTAAATCATAATAGTTCAAAAAATTATGTGAATCCTACGCAGTAAAGGAATTTTAATTTGAATTAATAAATTCTTATCTTTGCACTCTCAAAAATTGCAGAATGTCTAAATCATTAATTCCAAAACTGGAAGCTATTAAACAAAGATATAATGAGGTTGCCGACCTTATTATACAGCCTGATATCATTTCAGATCAAAAAAAATATTCTTCTCTGAATAAAGAATACAGTGATTTAG
Organism: Chryseobacterium sp. UF-81; assembly: GCF_058245105.1. Classification (NCBI taxonomy): domain Bacteria; kingdom Pseudomonadati; phylum Bacteroidota; class Flavobacteriia; order Flavobacteriales; family Weeksellaceae; genus Chryseobacterium; species Chryseobacterium sp. UF-81. Next base: position 232,612 of record NZ_JBSIBX010000003.1, read on the forward strand.
GAAAGATTGTAAAAGTGTATGATCAGTATAAAGGTGCACTGGATTCAATTGAAGAATCTGATGAGATCATTGCTGACGGTTCAGACAGAGATCTTGTGGACCTTGCGAAAGAAGAAAAGATGGAAGCTCAGGCTAAAATTCCAGGCCTGGAAGAAGAATTAAAAGTTCTTTTGATTCCTAAAGACCCTGCAGACGACAAAAATATCATTGTAGAATTACGTGCCGGAACAGGAGGTGATGAAGCCGCTATTTTTGTGGAAGATATCTACAGAATGTATAGCATGTACTTCAAAACAAAGGGATGGAGACATGAAGTAACGGATTCCAATGAAGCAGCGAAAGGGTACAAAGAACTGATCATGAAAGTGGAAGGTGAGGGTGTTTACGGAATCATGAAATTCGAATCCGGAGTTCACCGTGTACAGCGTGTTCCTGAAACAGAATCTCAGGGAAGAGTTCATACTTCTGCAATCACCATTGCAGTACTTCCGGAAGCTGAAGAAGTGGATGTAGAGATCAATCCTGCAGACATCGAAATGCAGACTTCCCGTTCAGGAGGTGCCGGTGGACAGAACGTTAACAAAGTAGAAACTAAAGTACAGCTGACTCACAAGCCTTCAGGTTTGGTGGTCGTATGTCAGCAGGCCCGTTCTCAGCTGGCTAACCGTGAGCTGGCAATGGAAATGCTTCGTGCGAAACTATATGATATTAAGCTTCAGGAAGTTCAGGGAGATATTGCTGCACAGAGAAAAACAATGGTGTCTACGGGAGACCGTTCAGCAAAGATTAAAACTTACAACTATCCTCAGGGGAGAGTGACAGATCATAGAATCAATAAATCTATGTATAACCTCGATGCTTATATGAACGGAGATATTTCTGAAATGATAGACGCAGTCATCATGGCGGAAAATGCGGAGAAGATGAAAGGAGAAGAAGAAAATTATTAAAAATAAATTATAAATCAGGCTCCTGAAATTCAGGAGCTTTTTTTTGCTGTATATTCATTAAAAAAATCAAAATAATATGAACAATTTTAAGGTCATTATATTCATGATGCTGGCATTATTAAGTCAGAATCTGCTGGCTCAGACAGAAGTGAAGAAACCTTCTGAAGTCTTTGAAATGTATTTCGGAACCTTCGTTAAAAACGATGATGCTGCACTTTCTAAGCTGAATGATTATTTAAAGCCTACCGTAGAAGGAGAAAATGCTTATCAGGTAGATTTTAAAGCCGTTTCCAGGGATATGATGAAAGAAACCACCGACAACTTTTTATCTGCTTTTTCAAAAACCACGGCAGATGCCTGCAGAAAAGAAGCCGAAGATTATTTCACCGCTATGATGGAAAATTTTAAAAATGGAAAGCTTTCCGTTAAAAACGTAAAAATTGTCCAGAATGAATATATAGAAGATCAGAAAATTGCTGAGGTTAATTATTCAGTCAGTTTCAAGGTTCCGGCTAAATTTTCTGATATTCCAACGGGGAATATGAAAAACGTTAAGCCTGAAGACCTTAAAAAATACCTTGTTCAAAGTGTACAGGCTTTTAAAAATGCGGATAAAATAGTGGTAACAGAGCAAAAGTTCAGTTTGTACCAGCTAAACGAAGGAGGAAAAACATACTACTGGAACGGTGGCCCTGATGAAATTGTTGCAGGATTGACAGATTTCTATTTTGATAGTTTCGGGTCTAAATAATGATTCTTGAAAAATATTTATTATAAGCTCTGGTTTCAGGGCTTTTTTTATTTCACATACTTTATGTATTTTTGAGAAAACCCTTGATTATGAATTTTAAACCTGTATTATTAACCGCTGGAGTCCTGTTTTCAGCAACTTTTTATTCTCAAAAAATGAATTATCCTAAAGCAGTAAAAGGAAATCAGACAGATACTTATTTTGGTAGCGCTGTCGCAGACCCTTTCAGAGATCTGGAAAATGATTCTGACGCTACAAAGAAATGGGTAGATGATGAAGTAGCCTACAGCCAGAATTATCTTTCAAAGATCCCATTCAGAAATAAAATCAAGGAGCAACTCACAGAGATCTGGAATTATGAGAAAATTTCAGCACCTTTCAAAGAGGGAGACTATACTTACTATTATAAAAATGACGGTCTTCAGGCGCAGTCCATTCTGTACAGAACAAACAATAAGACCAAAGCAACGGAAATATTCTTAGATCCTAATAAATTTTCAGAAAAAGGAACCACTTCGTTATCCAATCTGTCATTCAACAAAAAAGGAAACCTGGCAGCATACTCCATTTCTGAAGGCGGGAGCGACTGGAATAAGATCATTATCATAGACGCCATTACCAAAAAACAGATTGATGAAACATTGGTAGATGTAAAATTCAGCGGAATTTCCTGGCAGGGAGATGACGGTTTCTACTACTCAAGCTATGATAAGCCGAAAGAAGGAACGGTACTTTCCGGAATGACAGATAAACATAAAGTGTATTTCCATAAATTGGGAACAAAGCAGTCCGAAGACAAACTCATTTTCGGAGGAGATAAAACTCCCAGAAGATATCTTGGAGCCGGGGTTTCCGAAGACCAGAGATACCTGATTATTTCTGCTGCCAATGCAACCAACGGAAACGAATTGTACATCAAAGACCTGAAGAAAGGTGGAGATTTTGTACAGATCAATAACGGATTTGATATTAATGCAAGCATTGTAAATACCCAAGGTGATGATCTTTTTATCTTTACCGATAAGGACGCCCCGAATATGCGTCTTGTGAAAACAAGCATCACCAATCCTTCACCGGAAACCTGGAAAGACGTTATTCCGCAGACAGAAAATGTTTTAGGGATATCTACAGGAGGCGGATACTTCTTTGCAACCTATATGATCGATGCTATTGATCAGGTAAAACAGTTTGATAAAACAGGAAAGCTGATAAGAGAAATTCAACTTCCGGGAAAAGGAAATATAAGCGGCTTCGGAGGTAAAGAAGAGGAAAAAGAGCTTTATTTTTCTTTCAGCAATTATATTACGCCAGGAACAACATACAAATTTAACGCAGATTCCGGGAAATCGGAAATTTATCAGAAGCCTAAAGTGAAGTTCAATCCGGAAGATTACGTTTCAGAACAGGTATTCTATACCTCAAAAGACGGAACTAAGATTCCAATGATGATCAATTATAAAAAAGGAACAAAACTTGACGGTAAAAATCCTACAATCCTATATTCTTACGGTGGTTTCAATATCAGTCTGCAGCCTTCATTCTCAGTAGTTAATGCCATCTGGATGGAAAACGGAGGAATCTATGCAGTACCCAATATCCGCGGTGGCGGCGAATATGGTAAAAAATGGCATGATGCTGGAACGAAAACGCAGAAGAAAAACGTTTTTGAAGACTTCATTGCAGCAGGAGAATATCTGCAGAACAAAGGTTATACTTCAAAAGAATATATGGCATTATCCGGAAGATCAAATGGAGGACTGCTTGTAGGAGCAACAATGACCATGCGTCCTGACCTTGCAAGAGTAGCTTTCCCGGGTGTAGGCGTTCTGGATATGCTGAGATACAATAAATTCACAGCGGGAGCCGGTTGGTCCTATGACTACGGAACAGCAGAAGACAGCAAAGAGATGTTTGAATATCTTAAATCCTATTCTCCGGTACACAATGTGAAAAAAGGAACTTGCTATCCTTCCACAATGATCATTACCAGTGATCATGATGACAGGGTGGTTCCTGCGCATTCTTTTAAGTTCGGTGCAGAACTTCAGGATAAGCAAAGCTGTAAAAACCCGATTTTATTGAGAATTGAGAAAAATGCAGGTCATGGTGCCGGAAGAGCAACCGATCAGGTGATCAGTGAAAATGCAGATCTTATCTCTTTTGCCCTTTATGAAATGGGAATAACGAAATTGAAATAATTGAATATTAAATAACAGGTTTCGGCCGCTCGAAGAGCGGCCGAAACTTTTCTATATTTTAATTTGTGCTTTTAGCCTTCTTCTTTTGTATCAGCTGATTTCTGATCTCATTCATTTGCTTTTGTAATTCTCCAATCTGCTTTTTCTGCTCTGCAATTATTTTGTCGGAATCTGCTAATGTATTTGTATTTCCGGCAGCCATTCTTGAAGTAGTAGAATAAGTTGTAGGATTATATGGGTCTACCATGCAGTCAGAATCAGGGGTTGTTCCCAGAACTCCGGCATCGGTTACGGTTATCTTAAAACAATTTCCTCCGGGAGATTTCAGAACAATAAGATCTGCAACATCCCTCCAAACCAAATCATTGACGTAATTTCCATTTCCAGGCGCACTTGGCTCTCCATGAGTTACTAGCACCTGCCCTCTTAATCCGTAATTCCTTGGAAGAAAATAATTACCGGTAATTGTTCCTGTAGTATCACTGTATATAAAATAAGGCCCCATAGAGGTAGTATTGGGAACAGTAAAAGAGGTAGACGTTCCTGTTGAGGTATCCTGTGAGCTCATGCTAAAGCCACTCGGATCTGCTAATATACTTGAATTCGCATTTCCACTTGAACTTGTAAGCATGGCTATGTTAAATCCTGGCATACTCATTGAGCCAAAACCTGATGAACCGTCTGAGGTAGCCGTACTAAAAGAGGAAATATTTTTATTCTGTATAAATAAGCTCCCTGTTCCATCTGTAGAATTGAGATTTCCCGCAAGATTGTATCCCGGATATAATGTACTGTTGGTCTCCAGTAAATATTGAGTGTTGGTGGAAGAATCCGTTTTTGAAGATCTGAAATCTCCATTTACGTCCAATGTTTTTTCAGGAGTTGCAGTATTGATTCCTACATTTCCTGTGCCTACTTGTGCTGATATATTAGCCATGAATAAAACAAGGCAGGGCAAAAAAATTCTTTTCATCTGTTTCTGATTTTGGACAAAAGTAGTAGTCTCTTGAACGGAAAGAAAGCTTTTTATCTGTAAAATTCTGAATTTGACAGGTAGGTTTTTTATTGTAACTATTTGATAGTTAATTATTTGTTTTGTGTTTTCTTCTTCCTGTATACTAATCTCTTCCAGGTACATTTTTGTAAGCTTGGCATAGGCATAAAGAGTTTTATTTTTATAAATAAATTATTTTCTGCTTATATTTTACTTTCATTAGTCGCATTTTCAATAAAAACAGAGGGTGAAATCCCCGTGGTTTTTTTAAAAATTTTTGAGAAATTTTCTGCGGAAGAGAAGCCGGAGATTTCAGCAAGGGCACCTACCTTATACTTCCTAAACCTGGAATCTTCCAATATATTTTTACATATATATTCTATACGAAGTTCATTGATATAAGTATTGAAGTTTTTGCTGTAATGCTGGCTGATGATTTCTGAAAGATAACGCGGATTGGTCTTAAGGTCAGATGCCAGGGAAGATAAACTTAGATTTTGATTAATAAATTTTTCAGACTGCTCAAATTTTTTCAATTTCTGCAATATTTTTTTTTCTACAGTTTCCGGAATAGTACGGTCTTTTTGTGATTCTGTAGTATCTATAACCGCTTCCAGAGGATTCTCCTTAGGAGTAAAAGTAGTGTCATTGCTTTCTTTTAACTTTTGTTCAAGCCTAGAAATTATGTTTTGGAAGAGTTGCTTTTGTTTGGCTTTTTTACGCTGATAATAAAAAATAATTCCCGCAAAGCTAAGAACTGTAAAAATACCAAGTGCCATCAAAAAGCTATGCATATGTTTTCTTTTGTCTGCTTCTTCTTTTATAATATTATCCAAAATCTGCACAGATTTGTTGACCGCTTTTTGGTTTTCTGCGGAAAGATTGTTTCTAGTGGTTTGGTATAGTTCATTATACTTTTTATACTCTTCCAAATTATTTTCAGCCAAATAGTTTTGGGCTAAATAGTGATATAATTCTACTCTTTTGGGATCCTTAGGTTCGGTAAGTTTTTCCGCGCTTATTAATGTATCGATCGCTTTTTGATACTCTTTCCGGTTGGTGTAAACAACAGAAAGGTATATTTGGGCAGAAGAAATCTGATACTTCTCCCACTCTGTACCTTTCGCAGAAATAATTGCTTTTTCCAGCATAGCTTCCGCTTTCTCCCATTGTTTTGCAAAAACATTATTCACTCCAGCCCCCAAATATGTAACCGTATACTGAAATTTTACCCTGTCGGACGTCTTCATCCGGGAAAGTGCATCTAATGACTTTGTGATGTAAATATTTGCGGAATCGTATTTTTTTTCTTCGGTAAGAGCTTTTGAATATTCTGTGAGAAGAAGGGACTTCACCCAGTTGCTTTCCTGTGGATCATGAATTTTTTCAGCATCGTTCAATCCTTCTTTCAAGGAAGATTTTGCTTTCAGAATAAGACCAATATCTCTGTATCTGTTCGCTAAAAGCCCGCAAATTCGCACCCTTTGATTATAATTTTCACCAAGATATGAAACGTCTTTAGCTTTTTGGGCAAATGAAAGTGCTTCATTGTTTTTTCCTAAAAAATAATAACAGGTGCTTATTTCCAGGTAAAGTTCTGCCAAAGAATTTTGATCTTTAAATCTGGGCAGATAAGAATTAGCGATTGCCAAAGCAGAGTCTGGGTTTTTATCTTGCGCCTGCTGAATTCTCCTCATAGCCTCTACGAGTTCCGTTTGTGATATTTTTTTTGAATCGTCAACGGAATTTTGTGAGAAAATTAAGGTAGAAAAGAATAGGAAGGGAAAAAATAAAAAGTTTTTCATTAAATACCTGCTTTCTTACAAAAGTATTAAAAAAATAAGCTGTAAATAATCAATACTTAAACATCTCAAATTCCAGGTTATAATTTATGTATATGTTTTACTGTTTAAATTATGATATAAATGTAAAGAACAAAATCCTGATTTTCAAAATCTTTCTATAATTCCATTCTAAAATTCAAAGATGCTTGCAATTGAAGTTATCCAATATTTCGGAAGATATCCAAAATGATCTTTAGCACAAACTTTTCCGGCAGGTTTCCCTACCGCAGGAGAATCCAATTTCATTAAGAATTGAGAAAAATGCAGGCCACGGAGCCGGAAGAGCTACCGATCAGGTGATCAGTGAACATGCAGATCTTATCTCTTTTGCCCTTTATGAGATGGGAATAACGAAATTGAAATAATATAATAATAACTAGGTATAACAGAGACCGGGCATTTGTCCGGTCTTTTTTATGGCTTAAAGCTCGGGAAAACTGTACGTTAACATAAGTTTCATGTTTCGCTCAAAAAAATTAACTTTACGCAGACAAAAATTATTGGAATGCGAAAGACAATTTCTGTGAAAACTCCGGATTTTACTATAGAGCCTCAGCAAAGAGAGATCTATAATTTTGAAAAAGACGGGTTAGAATTAAAATCATCTTACACCCCAAAAGATGTTAAAAATGAATCTTTAACACAGACTTCTCCGGGAATTGCACCCTATCTCAGAGGCCCGTATTCCACCATGTACGTACAGAAACCTTGGACTGTAAGACAGTATGCCGGTTTCTCTACAGCAGAAGAATCCAATGCATTTTACAGAAGAAATCTGGCAGCAGGACAGAAAGGATTATCAGTTGCTTTTGACCTGGCAACCCACAGAGGATATGATTCCGATCACTCAAGAGTAGTTGGAGATGTAGGAAAGGCAGGTGTGGCGATCGATTCTGTGGAAGATATGAAGATTCTCTTTAACGAAATTCCATTAGATCAGATTTCAGTGTCCATGACGATGAACGGAGCCGTACTCCCTATTTTGTCTTTCTATATCGTAGCTGCCGAAGAACAGGGCGTGAAGCAGGAATTGCTTTCAGGAACCATTCAAAATGATATTTTGAAAGAGTTCATGGTAAGGAACACCTATATTTACCCGCCGGCTCCTTCCATGAAGATTATCGCTGATATTTTTGAATATACAGCCCAAAATATTCCGAAATTCAATTCTATTTCCATCTCCGGATATCACATGCAGGAGGCAGGTGCCACTCCGGTACTGGAAATGGCCTACACCTTGGCAGACGGCCTTGAATATGTAAGAACAGGAATTAAAGCAGGAATGAACGTCGATGATTTTGCCCCAAGACTTTCATTTTTCTGGGCAATCGGGATGAATCATTTCATGGAAATTGCAAAAATGCGTGCCGCAAGATACATTTGGGCAACTCTTTTAAAACAGTTCAACCCGCAGAATGCAAAATCCTTGGCATTAAGGACCCATTCTCAGACCTCTGGTTGGTCCCTTACAGAGCAGGAGCCCTTTAATAATATTACAAGAACAGCTATTGAGGCTCTTTCTTCAGCGTTAGGAGGAACCCAGTCACTCCATACCAACGCACTGGACGAAGCCATTGCACTTCCGACAGACTATTCAGCAAAAATTGCAAGAAATACCCAGATTATCCTCCAGCAGGAAAGCGGAATCTGTGATGTTGTAGATCCTATGGGCGGAAGTAATCTTGTAGAAAGCCTTACCCAGCAGATGATTGAGGAGGCGATGAAATACATCGATGAGGTAGAGCAGGAAGGAGGAATGACAAAAGCCATTGAAGCCGGAATCCCAAAAATGAGGATTGAAGAGGCAGCTGCTAAAAAACAGGCTAAAATCGACAGTGGTGAAGAATTCATCATTGGAGTAAATTCATTCAGGACAGCCTTAAAACAGGACGGAATAGAAATTCTGGATATCGATAACACTGAAGTCCGCAGAAAGCAGATTGAAAGACTCGAAAAAATAAAAGCAGAAAGAAATTCCCAGGCTGTTACAGAAATCCTGAACGATATCCGTGAAAGTGCAAAGTCAGGAAAAGGAAATCTTCTGGCATTGTGTATAGAAGCAGCAAGAAGAAGAGTGACCCTTGGAGAGATGAGTGACGCCATGGAAGAAACTTTCGGAAGATATAAGGCCAATATTAGAACAATCTCTGGAGTATATGCTATGAATGCCGGGAAAAACGAATATTTTGAAAAAGCCCTTCATCTGACTCAAAAATTTGAAGAGGCAGAAGGACGCCGCCCAAGATTAATGGTTGCCAAAATGGGCCAGGACGGGCACGACAGGGGAGCCAAAGTAGTAGCTACCGCATTTGCAGATATGGGATTTGACGTTGATGTGGCCCCATTGTTCCAGACGCCGGAAGAAGTAGCCAAACAGGCCGTAGAAAACGATATCCACATCCTTGGAGTATCCTCTCTCGCAGCAGGACACAAAACGCTGGTTCCCCAGGTGGTGGAAGAGCTCAAAAAACTGGGAGCAGATGATGTTACCATTGTTGTAGGAGGTGTTATTCCACAGCAGGACTACGAATTCCTGTATGCCAACGGAGCCGATTTTATTTTCGGTCCGGGAACCAATCTTCCCAAATGCGCAGTGGAAATTTTAGAAAAATTTTTAAATTAACATTTTTTATAGAATAACTGCATAGCTTTTGTATAGTTTAAGTGAAAAATTTCATTATGGCTTATACAGTAGTTTCAGTATTTCCGGTGACTGTAGATACAGAGGAAATTAAAAAGAATTTAAAAGAGAAAGGTTTTGATGAAGCCAATATTATCATTTCAAAATCTAAGGTAGAAAGCGGATTGTCAGCTGATCATTATCAGGAGGACAAGCAGACAAAAGAATTTTTTGAATACGTTTTTGCTCACGATGCAGAAATGCTCGAGGCTTACCGCAAGCACAGTATTGGCAGAAGCAATGTTATTGTGTATGCGGATGACCTGCAGCAGGCTAAAGTGGCCAAGACTGTTTTAAATGAACACGGTGCACTTGAAGTGTACCGCAAACCGTCAGAAGCACGGGACAGCATTCCTGAAGGTATGTCGGAGCAGGAATATAACGGGATCATTGCCAAAGCAAGACATAATATTTATTTTCTGGGATCAGAAAGAGTCTACCATTCCCATGAAGTTAAAGGGATGGACGACGAGATGGATAGCTTAGGATCAAAAGATTAATCTTCCCAATAAAGCAAAGCCTGGATATAAAATTATTCAGGCTTTTTTTATTTAAAAAATTTGAATATTCAGAAAAAATACTATATTTGCACCTGAAAATCAAGTTTAACCCATTAAAAAACAACGAAGCAATGTTCAAAACGAATCAAAATTCTTCAGCTGGAGTACCGCTTATGGTGGTAAGGCTTCGTGGTTTGGTATACTCTTAGAATAATAGTACAACGAAATATCAAAACCCGAAGTCGTAAAGATTTCGGGTTTTTTATTGCGCAATATTTAAACTCCAGTTTCCCCGAAATTTTTTAATATCAAGGAAGAACAGAATCATTGAACCTTTTTAAGATTCCAATGTATTGTTCCTCATTACAAATAGATCAACTAATATTTTAGTTGATAAAAAATAACATGCACAGATCAAAATCTTGGATCTTGTGTCTGACATCTTATGTCTTAAAAATAAAACAATGGGAAATTTAAAACTAAAAGGAAAAGATATATTAAAACTCGGGTATCCGAATAATCAAAGTGTCAATGTGGCTTTGGAAGTGATGAAAAGAAATTTTGCAACGAAGAATATCCATCATGTAAAATCTATTTTGAAAGACATCCTTCTCAATCCGGAAAGCTTTGAAAAAGACCTGACGTTCGGGCAAATTGCAGAATCACTGCTTTCATCCAGAAAAACAGAAAAAAGAATGCTCAATACGCAGCGTGCCTCTTTTCAGATTTTTGGAAACAATATCTCTGAAGAAGCAAAAAACCAGTTGTATACAGCACTAAAACTGCCCGTTTCAACCCAGGGCGCCTTAATGCCGGATGCACACAGCGGGTATGGACTTCCGATAGGTGGTGTTTTGGCTGTCGAAAACGCGGTTATACCCTACGGTGTAGGAATGGATATTGGCTGCAGGATGAGCCTCAGTATTTTGGATACACCCGTTTCATATCTTGACGGAGCAAGAGATAAATATGAAAAAGCTCTTGCCGAACACACCAAATTCGGGATGTACGAAACGCATAAATCTCATATTGATCATGAAATCTTTGAAAGAGATACCTTCGATATGATCCCGGTTTTGAGGAGATTAAAAGGAAAAGCCATCAAACAGATGGGCTCTTCCGGCGGAGGAAATCATTTTGTGGAATTCGGAGAAGTGGAGATCACGGAAGAAGATGAACAGATTGGCCTTCCGAAAGGAAAATATCTGGGAATACTTTCTCACAGCGGTTCAAGAGGTTTAGGAGCCGAGATCGCGCAATATTATTCAAGAGCAGCTGCAGATCAGTGTCCGCTGCCAAAAGAAGCGCAGCAGTTTGCGTGGCTGGATCTGAATACTCATCTCGGCCTGGAATACTGGACGGCAATGAACCTTGCCGGAGATTACGCTTCTGCCTGCCATGATGACATCCATAGAAGACTGGTAAAAGCTGTCGGCGGAAGAGTGAAAGCAAAAATTGAAAACCATCACAATTTTGCGTGGAAAGAAATTCACAACGGAAAAGAAGTCATTGTCCACAGAAAAGGAGCAACTCCTGCCAACGTAAATGAATTGGGCATGATTCCAGGATCCATGACGGCAAAAGGCTTTATCGTCCGTGGGAAAGGTAATCCCGATGCTTTGAATTCAGCATCACACGGAGCGGGAAGAGCTCATTCCAGAGGAGAATGCAGAAGCCTTTTTACTCAGAATGATATCAACAAAGAGCTTAAGCTGAAGAAGGTCACTTTGATGGGCGGTAATACAGAAGAAGCACCGATGGCTTATAAGGACATTCATGAAGTAATGAATGCACAGAGCGAATTGGTAGACATTCTCGGAACATTTCAACCCCGAATTGTGAGAATGGATAAATAAATTTTAGTTGCAGGTTTCTGGTTGTCATTTGGAAATTCTAACCGGTAATCAGGAACACGCAACAAAAAAACAAAAAAAATATAAAATGGGAGCACCTCATAACATAAAAAGATACGGAGAAGTCTGGTCGGAATTTAGAATCCTGCAAGGACTTGAAATTTTAAATAAATTAAAAGATAAAGTTATTATATCAGGAGGCTGGGCATGGCATTTCATGTCAGAAACAGGACATACGGAATACAAACATGCTCATGACCACAAGGACATTGATGTTTTTGTAAAGAAAGAGAATACAGCAGAAGCGGTAATAATTCTTCAGCAGGAAGGTTTTGAAAAAGTATGGACCCGCTATGATCATCTGCAGAGTGAAGAAAACTTCCGCAGGTATGAAAAAACAGCAGAATTGGAAAATGGAAAATCTCACAGAATTACTATAGATTTCTTCGAAAGAGATGATCTGGAAACTATTGAAATCAGTGGCTTTACAGTGGTTAAGCCTGAACTTTTAATTACGTTTTACAGAAATATCCATTCCAGTGATAAATGCTGGGCTGTAATGGCTGCTAAAGATTTACTGCAGAAAGGAATTGACCCCGTTGGTCATCCAAAATTAAGTGAAATCCCTAAAGTACATTAAAATGGAAAAACTTATTCAAATAACCTCGGGAAGAGGACCTCTGGAATGCCAGTGGGTTATCGCTAAAATCCTGAAGGTCTTCCTTGAAGAAATTAAAAACAATACAATAGATTACGAAATCATTCACCGCGAAAATGGAGATGAAAACCTGACTTTGAAATCAGTAACGCTCCTTTTAAAAGGAAAAGAATTAGATGGATTTTTAAAAACATGGTTGGGAAGCATATGCTGGACCGGAAAAAGTACGTTCAGGAAACTTCATAAAAGGAGCAACTGGTTTATCGGTGTCTTCGAGTTGGAAGGATTGGAGAAAATCAATTTCAGTGAAAAAGATATTCAGTTCCAGACTACCAGAAGCCAGGGAAGCGGCGGACAAAATGTAAATAAAGTCAACACGGCTGTCCGTGCCGTTCACATACCCACCGGAGAAAGTGTCTTTGCACAGGATTCCCGGTCTCAGCTGGAGAATAAAAAGCTGGCCATTATGCGGCTGAAAGAAAAAGTAACCGGATTGTATATCAAACAGCTGGAAAAAAGAATGCAGGATACATGGAGCAATCATCTGCAGGTGCAGAGAGGGAATCCGGTCCGTACATTTTCCGGAACGGACTTTAAAAAGAATTATCAGGATAAATCATTTAAGAAACAGAGGAATATCCTGAAAAAAGAATTAAAAAACGATAGAAATGATCTCAACTAAAAGTAAATATTATTTTGAAGCTCTGGATAATTATCCATATAGTCTTCCGGACTGCCTGGAAGCACTGAATTATGCCCTGTCCTACGATCCGGAAGATGCAGACAGCCTCTGCCTGATGGGAAGAATATACAGCGAAATGCTGACTGATTACGAAAAAGCAAAAATGTATTTTGAGGAAGCCATGCAGTGCAATGTGGCCAATCTCAACACGCCACAGCATTATATCAAATGTCTTCTGGATAATGAGGACTTCGATGAAGCTGAAAAACTGATTCATTATGCTTTAAGAATCAAAGGAATAGACAAAGCAAGAATATTGATACAGAAATCGCTGCTATTTGAAATCAGGCTGGAATATAAAAAAGCATTGGAACCTTTAAAAGAAGCAAGAAAATACAGTTATAACCAGGCTATGATTGATTTTTTGACTGGCAGGACAAAACTGATCAAAAGCAAAATGACAAAAACTAAAAAGAAAAAGTAATTACTTTCTTAAATGATGTCTCACTTATTACAGAAGGATCTTTTTAAGGTCCTTTTTTTGTAGCTTTAATAGATGGAACTTAATTTTGAACTTAAAACACTTCAGCTAAAAGAAACTTTCTCAATCGCCTATGGGAATTATCACACAAGAGAAGCCTTGCTGGTAGAATTATCTTATTTAAACTGTAAAGGATACGGAGAATGTGTTGCCATAGATTATTATCATATTGATCTGAAAAACTTTATCATCAGATTAAAAGAGATACGGTCTTTACTTGAAAAGCAGACTGTTGTTCATCCCAAAGATTTTTTTCACTTTCTTTCAACGCTGGATCTGCATCCGTTTTTAATGTCGGCTTTAGATTGTGCTTATTGGGACCTTTTCGGAAAACTTGAAAACAAAAGTTTTACAGAATTAAATCATATTCCTACCGGGAACTTGGCAGAAAGTTCAATTACCATTTCAGTAGCGGATATTGAAGATCAGATCCGGAAAATAGAAAAAAGCAGCTGGAACAGATTCAAAGTAAAATGTAAAGGGCTGCATAAAGACAATATCGAAAAGCTGCTGAGGCTGAACCGCAACATTGCTTTAGATTCCAATGCCAGTTTTACAGATCAGGACTGTCTGTGGCTTCAGGAAAATGAAAAGGTCAGCCGGTTTTCTTACCTGGAACAGCCAAGACAGGTTGACCAGTATCAAGTTTTAAGAAAAGATGGTTTTGCCAACTGGATGGCAGACGAAGATTCCCAGGATCTTAATTCCCTGGAAGAGCTTCTGCCTTATTATAAAAGTGTCAATATCAAACTGATGAAATGCGGAGGACTCACTCCGGCATTAGAAATGATTAGAACAGCAAAAGATCTGGGGTATAAAATTATGATCGGCTGCATGACGGAATCTACGGTTGGAATCTCCGCTGGCTGCGTACTGGCAGGTCTTACTGATTTTGCCGATCTTGATGGCGCAAATCTCATTTCCAATGACTATGCCTCTGGAAATTTTGTAGAAAACGGAAAAATAATCCTGTCCGGGAAACCAGGATTGGGGATTGTCCTAAAATAAACCAGAGAAATTTAGGAGTATAAGCTTTTTGTACGCTTATACCCTGAAACTCTCCTATTTGCAATACTGAAACTCCTACTTTTTATTTACAGAGATCAGATAGTCATACACCATTTGGTGCTGCTCATCACTCAGTTTCGCTTTAGGAGCCATTCTGCTTAATGTTTTGATCCATCCCTGGTCATCATGCTTAGCAGGATCCGGAAGTTTGTGGCATTTGGAGCATGAATTTTCAAAAATAGTTTTTCCCTGAACCAGCTGCTCAGATGCGGTGTACTTTGGCCCTGTTACGGCAACGCTTTTAGGTCCGCAGGATACCATAAATGCAGCACCTGCGGTCATACTTAAGATTACTTTTTTCATATCCATATTCTGATTTGGTGATTATTTTTTCACAGAAACAATATAGTCGTATACCCATTGATGCTGTTCGTCAGTCAGCTTCGCTTTTGGAGCCATTGAATTCATGATTCCCACCCACTGTACAGAGGTGTGTGCTGCAGGATCCGGGAGCTTATGGCATCTTCCGCAGGAATTTTCGAAGATTGTTTTTCCCTGCGCTATTTGTTCCGCAGTAGAAACGGCAGGTCCTATAGGTCCGGCTGTAGAAGCTTTTGGTGTACAGGAAGCCATTAATAAGGCGGTAAATAATGCAGCAGCGGATATTTTTTTCATTTTTCTTGATTTTGATGAGTAACAAATGTAGGAATTTCCACTTCCTGTTGGTAAGGCAGTATCTAGTTTTAATTTAGAAGAAATAAAATTAATGCCCGTTTGTATGGGAGTTTGAAGGTTATTTTTATATTTTTGAATCAATGAAATTTTCTACAGAAGAACTAATGGAAGGAATACAGTCAGGAAATAAACGCCTGATCGCAAAAGCTATTACATTGGTCGAAAGCAAAAAAGCCGAGCACAGGACCCAGGCAGAAGAGCTTCTGAAGAAAATAATGCCCTTCACGGGTAATTCAGTGAGAGTGGGAATCACCGGAGTTCCCGGTGCAGGAAAGTCCACATTTATTGAAAATTTCGGAAGGCTTGCTATTGCTAACGGTAAAAAAGTTGCTGTTCTTGCCATCGATCCCAGCTCTTCCATTAATAAAGGAAGTATTTTGGGAGATAAAACCCGAATGGAAGAATTGGCGAAAGAAGAAAATGCCTTTATCCGCCCTTCCCCGAGTTCCGGATTTCTTGGCGGTGTTGCCAATACCACCTTTGAGACTATGATGATCTGCGAAGCGGCAGGATATGATTATATTTTGATCGAAACAGTTGGAGTGGGGCAGTCCGAAGTTCTTGTAGCCGATATCACAGACGTATTCTTATTTCTGAAAATCATTGGCGGGGGAGATGAGCTTCAGGGGATCAAAAGAGGTATCATGGAAATGGTAGATCTTATCTTTATCAATAAAGTGGACCAGGATAATCTGCAGAAAGCAAAAAATACAAGGCTGGAACTCAAACGTGCGCTGGACTTTATCCCTCCCAAAGAAAAAGGCTGGAAAATCCCGGTATTATTAGGGTCTGCTCTTTACAATGAAGGTTTAGAGGAAGTATATGGTAGTATAGGTGAATTTATAGATTTGAAAAAGAAAACCGGACGCTTTAAGGAAGTCCGTACCAGGCAGGCTGAAAAGCGTTTTGAATATTGGGTTCAGGAATATATCCTGGCTATGATGAAAAGAAGCGATTCTGTAGAGGCTGCTTATGTACAGCACAAAAAAAATGCTTCAGAAATGGTTTCTAATCCCAGCACTGAAGCAAAAATATTTGTTGAAAAATTTTTATCAAAAGACTAAAGCTTTTCCTTTTCTTTTGGCGTTTCCTCATTCTTGGAAACATAACCGTCATAGGTTATCGGCTGTCTGTCATTACTTCTCATAGAAACAAATGCCTTACCGCTTTTAAAAATTTCTATATTAATCTCATCAACATTTCTTGTATCATTAGGCTTAATCTTTAAGGTCCAGTTTCCTTTTTTATTCTGAGACTTATTGACAGTGAAGTCCTTGGATGTAAAACGGTAGCTGTTTTTATCTCTATCTCCGAAAGCAGGATTAAATACTCTTCCAAAATAAGGAAGTACCACCTCCAAATTGTTTTTATTGATTATAATGCTGTAGTTATCTCCATTAAGTTCTAAGATCCTCATTGAAGTAGAATTTGGCATTGAATTCATAACGTTGATAACATCATAATTCATAGGATTGGCCCTCTGTGCATGAAAAGTAAATTCCTGGGAATCTACAAGCGCATCAACTGTTTTGGAATCCAATGAAGCCTGTGAGGAGCAACTTTGAAAGAAAAAAAGGAATCCAAAAATAAATATAAATGAAATATACTTTTTCATAACCGTATTAATTGTAAATTTAGATAGCAAATTGTATGCAAATATATTCCTTCTGAATCATTTTGGAATAAAAATTGTAAATGTTGAATTATTAACACTCAAACAACTATGAAATTTACACATCTATTAGGAATAGGAGCAGTTGCCTTGTCAACTGTAGCATGTACAACTAATCCAATTACGGGCAGGTCTTCATTACAGATTGCAAATAATTCGGAAATATTAACAATGTCTGCTCAGGAATATAAAACGACATTGTCTAAATCTAAGATTATCACAGGAACTGCAGATGCAAAAAGAATAACGAGTGTAGGAAGCAGAATAAAAAGTGCAGCAGAAAGATATTACCAGAGCATAGGAAGATCTGCCGATCTTGCTAATTATAACTGGGAGTTCAATCTTATACAAAGCAATGAGCTGAATGCCTGGTGTATGCCTGGTGGAAAAGTTGCCGTTTATACAGGAATTCTTCCTGTTACAAAAAATGACAATGGACTGGCAGTAGTAATGGGACACGAAGTTTCACATGCATTAGCAGGCCATGGTAATGAAAGAATTTCCCAAGCTATGGTTGCACAGTATGGAGGCTCTATTCTGGGTGGAACAATTTCCAATTCACAATGGGCAGGAATTTTTGAAAAAGTATATCCTATCGGATCTCAGGTAGCCCTCTTGAAATACGGTAGAAATCAGGAATCAGAAGCAGATCAGATGGGACTGTATCTGATGTCTATGGCAGGATATGACCCGAGAGAGGCAATTCCTTTCTGGAACAGAATGGAAGCGGCAGCATCGGGTTCAAGACAGCCGGAATTCTTATCTACCCACCCGAATCCTGAGACAAGGATTTCAGATATCAATAAAAACCTTCCAAAAGCTTTGGAATACTATAAAGCAGCCGGAGGGAAAATATAATTATTCAGAATTTAATCTTGTATAAAGCCTTATTGAATTTTTCACTAAATTGGGTAAGGCTTTTTCAATATAAACCACTAAACACAATATTTATGAAAAGTTTATCAATTACCGGGCTTATACTGCTTGCCGTATCGGCTCTGCTTTTTTATCTGACCACTGATTTTACCGTAGGTGGAATTACCATCTCCCACATGATGGGTGTAATGGCTGGAGTAGGAATTGGCCTTATTATTGGCGGAATGGTAGGATATGTAAGTAAAGGTAGCGCCATAAAGGCTGAAGAGAAAAAAAGAGAATTCAAGAGACTGCAGCAAGAAAAAGAAGATCTGGAAAAACAGGCGGCAGATATTGCCAGACGAGAAGCGGAACTTCAGCAAAATAAAAACCCTCAAGTTTAATATTTGAGGGTTTTATATAGTGTTATTTTCAAATTACTTAAACTTATAACCTACGCCTACTAAGAACAGGTTCGGTCTGTTGTCATACCTGATTTCCGATCCGGAGACTTTATTGATGAAATTTCTTTCATCTTTGCTGAATGCTCCTTCATATCGTGCATTGATGATCAGCTTTTTAATTTCAAGCTGTGCACCAAACTGGTACCCTACCGTGAAATTGTTTTTAACATTTTCTTTAAAATCATTGTAGGTATTATCCTTGCTTAAATTATAGCTTGCTACCGGCCCTACAAAAACCCCAAGCATATTTCCTAAAAGATTATACCCTAAAAGAACAGGCATATCGATACGGTTGCTTTTTACATCAAAAGTAGTATTCTCTGCTGTGAATTCATTTTTAAAATGAGTGTAGTATAATTCCGGCATTACATAAAGTGCAGTCGGAAGCCCTATTTTTAAAGAAAGTCCTACGTTGAAACCTGCATTGTTCTTTCCTGTTCCTTCAATGGCTTCATTCACCGTTCCTTTAATGTTTTTCCAGGATGGAGAGCCTGTCGGGAATATTAAGTTGGCTTTTCCTGCCAGGGAAATCTGTGCAGAAGCTAACATTGAAAACCCGATTAACGCTATACTAAGTACCTTTTTCATTATCATCTATTTTAGAGATTGTATTTTCAATCGTTTTATTATTTTCAAGTAAATATTCTCTCAGCTCTTTAAACAGTTCTGAAGAATAAACGAAGTCAATAAGATTTTTATTGCCTGCAGTAATAAGAATATCTTTGTTTCCTTCCCATTCTTTGATCCCCAGTCTCAGGTACACAATTTTCTCCCCAATCGTCATCACGGAATTCATATCGTGCGTATTGATGATGGTCGTTGTATTATATTCCTTGGTGATTTCAAGAAGAAGATCATCAATAACATTGGAAGTATAAGGGTCAAGGCCGGAGTTCGGCTCATCACAGAAAAGATATTTCGGATTGTTAACGATTGCTCTTGCGATAGCAACACGTTTCTGCATTCCCCCGGAAATCTCAGAAGGAAATTTTCTCCCTGCCTTATCAAGATGCACTCTGCCGATTACTTCAAATACTCTTTTCTTTTTTTCTCTGAAAGTAAGGTTGGTAAACATGTCCAGTGGAAACATAATATTCTCTTCCACCGTCAGAGAGTCAAAAAGTGCACTGCCCTGGAATACCGTTCCGATCTCTGAACGCAGATGTTGTTTTTCCTCACGTGTCATGACATTGATATCCCTGCCGTCAAAAAGGATTTCTCCTGATGATGGCTGATAAACATTCAGTAAGCTTTTCAGGAAAACGGTCTTTCCGGAACCACTCTGCCCGATGATCAGGTTCACCTTTCCTTTGTCAAAAGAAGTTGAAATTCCCTTAAGTACTTCAACCTCGTCAAAACTCTTCTTAAGATCTTTTACCTCAATCATCAGCTTAATATTAATTGGGTTAAAATTAATTCCGAAATGATAATGAATACCATGGTCCATACTACAGCCTGTGTACTGGCTCTACCTACTTCCAGCGATCCTCCTTTAACATTATATCCGAAGTAAGAAGGCACCGTAGCAATAATAAAAGCAAATACTGTGGTTTTTACAAAAGCATAGTACACAAATAAAGTGGGCATATACATCTGGATCCCCACTATATAATCATTTTCTGTCCAGTTTCCGGTAAGGATACCTGCCAGATAACCGCCGCCGATACCAAATACGATACTGATGGCAATAAGCAGGGGATTGAAAATGACACAGGCAAAAATTTTGGGCAATATCAGGAAATTCGGAGAGTTTACCCCCATGATGTCCAGTGCGTCGATCTGTTCGGAAACCCTCATGGTTCCTATACTTGATGCAATATATGATCCTACTTTACCTGCCAGGATAAGACTGATGATGGTCGGTGAAAATTCCAATACCAAAACAGCCTTTGTGGCATATCCCACGAATGAAGGCGGAATAGGAAAAGAAGACGAATCAAAATTATTGAACATCTGGATAGCCACTACGGCCCCCACAAATATAGAAGTGAAGATCACAAGCCCAAAGGAATTGACGCCGAGATCATTGATTTCTCTCATGAACAGCTTCCAGAAAACCCTCATTTTCTGGGGCTTCTGCAAGGATTTACCTAGAAGGATAATGTATTCTCCTACTGCTGTAAAAAACTTTTTTAACATGCTGCTAAATTAGACTTTTTTTATTTAATTAAGGTTAGACCTCAGATGCTCAACAGAGCTTTATTAAACCTTAGAAGCAAATATGATTCCTCAATTTCAGTCTTAACCTTTTGTTTAACTTATTTTGCGTTTTTGTCGCCACCAATCACCAGTAAAACGGTCTTCAAAATAATGATCAGATCCAAAACAAAGCTCCAGTTTCTTACATAGAACGTGTCTGCAAGAATCCTTTTTTTCATTTCCACCTCCACATCTCCATAATCTCCGCGCAGCCCGCTTACCTGGGCAAGGCCAGTGATACCAGGCGATACCATGCTTCTTAAACTGTATCTTCCTATCTTGGGTTTGTAAAAATTATCAACAGCAAGCATATGCGGACGTGGTCCCACAATAGACATTTCCCCTTTCAGTACATTGATAAACTGCGGAAGCTCGTCAAGGCTGGTCTTCCTGAGAAAACGACCTATTTTTGTGATCCTGACATCATTTTCTTCGGTAGTTTTCGTTGCTGATTCATCATTAACGATCATGGTTCTGAATTTGAGACAGGAGAATACTTCTTCATGGAAACCATATCTTTGCTGAATAAAAAAGACAGGTCCTTTAGATGTTATTTTGATGAGAATTGCAATAACCGGAAATAACCAGGAACCTAATAAAACCAATATAAGGATGGAAAAAGAAATGTCAAAAACTCTTTTAACCAGGAAGTTCGAGTAATAATCCAAAGGATATTTTGCCTGGCTGAGAATAGGCTGCGTCTGAATATATCCAAGATCATACAGGAAAAAATCGCTCTGTGTAATGCTCGGGATTAATGAGACGTGAACTTTATGGTCTTCCGCCAGTTTGAAGATTTCAGTTTCAAGACTTTCGGTGAAATGGTTTTCTGTAGATAAAAACAGGGTATGGATCCCGTTTTTTTTCCAAAACTCAACGAGCTCACTTGGTTTTATATCAGAAGTTCCGTACTCAAATATTTTATATCCGTAATCTTTTCTGTCCTGAAATATATTCTTCAGAATTTCTGTAGAACTCGTTTCCCCTAAAAACATCACATTTCTATAATTGATCCCTAGCGAGCGGAAGTATTTTATAATAAAATAAATAATCGATTTCGCAAGAAAAATAAAGAAAAAAAGATAGAAGGAAAGCCAGTAAATATCTGAATTGAAAAATACATTTTTGCTTACTTTTCCAATGAGCAGAACGCCGAGTATAAAAAACAGAAAATGGATAAGGAGGCGTTCCAGAAACAGGGTATAGGTAAGATTTCTCTGAATATTATAAATTTTTGTCCTGCCGCTTAAAAGCATCCAGAACAAAAAAAGCAATACCAGGGAAAAAATATTCTGATACCAGGTTTCTTTATGATATCTTAAACTTTCGTTCCTGCTTATGAAAAAGAATATGAAGATAGATGCAATAACCAAAAGGTCAAGCAAAATAATGATCGATTTCAGGTATCTAGAGTATCGAATTCTCTGCATCTATCGGTATTTATAGCGGATACGAAGAGCTAATGTACATATTTTTTACGGGATATTCAGGTATTTATGGGTCTGAACCGAGGCCTGCCATTCCGGGTGGGCCAAAATAAAATCGGTGATCTTTGGATACATCTCATCACGTTTGCTCCATTCGCTCTGCATATACAATCTGCAGCTTTCAGAAACCTTTGCGGCCTGTTCCTGGGCAAATGTAAAATCATGCTGATTGAAGATAATCACTTTAAGCTCACTGGCTTTTTCATAGATTTCTTCTTTCGGAAGTCCTGTTTTCTTAGGCGAAAGGGTAATCCAGTCGATCTGTCCGCTCAACGGATAGGCTCCTGAGGTCTCAATATGGATGGTACATCCCAATTCTTTTAATTTGGAAGTTAAGATATCTAAATTCCACATCAACGGTTCACCGCCGGTTAAAACAATTGTTTTACAATGCTTTGCAGCAGTTTCTGCAATTTCTTCTGCATTCATTAATGGATGGAGTTTAGGATCCCAGCTTTCCTTTACGTCACACCAATGGCACCCGACGTCGCAGCCTCCCAATCTGATAAAATAGGATGCCTTTCCGGTGTGTGCCCCTTCTCCCTGTAAAGTGTAAAAATGCTCCATTACAGGGAGCATTTTACCTTCTTTTAATAAAATATCTTCTTCTTTGTTCATTTTAAAATTAGTCGTTATAGACCGACGTTTTGTAAGCGATGATGGTATTTTTCATCAACATGGCTCTGGTCATAGGACCTACTCCTCCCGGTACCGGTGTGATCCAGCTTGCTTTGGCTGCACAGCTGTCAAAATCTACGTCACCCGCAAGATAGTATCCTTTTGGAGAGTCATCGTCAACTCTTGTAATACCCACATCCACGATTACTGCACCATCCTTGATCATATCTCCTTTTAAGAAATGAGGATCACCCAGTGCGGTAATAACGATGTCTGCCTTTTTTGTATATTCTTCGATATCTTTTGTGTAAGAGTGTGTTAAAGTTACGGTAGAGTTACCCGGGAAGTCTTTTCTTCCCATCAGGATGCTCATAGGTCTTCCTACGATCTTGCTTCTCCCGATAATTACACAGTCTTTTCCTTTGGTTTCAATATTATATCTTTCCAATAGTGTCAGGATCCCAAAAGGGGTAGCAGGAAGGAAAGTGTCCATTTCCAATGCCATTTTCCCGAAATTTTCAGGGTGGAAGCCATCTACATCTTTTCTTGGATCAATCGCAAGAATAATCTTTTCCTGATCAATCTGGTCCGGTAAAGGGAGCTGTACAATAAAGCCGTCTACCTCCTTAGATTTATTTAATTCATCAATTTTCTCCAGCAATTCAGATTCGGAAACGGTGCTCGGGAACTTTAAGAGCGAAGAGCGGAATCCTACTTCCTCACAGTCTTTTACTTTACTGTTTACATAGGCCTTGCTTGCCCCGTTGTTTCCTACAAGAATAGCTACCAAATGGGGTGCTCTCTTCTTGCCTTCAAGGATCTTTTCCACTTCAACCTTGATTTCTGCCTTTATTTCTTTGGACACTTTAAGTCCGTCAAGAATTTCTGCCATTTTTACTTTTTTTACTTTTATTTAGATTTTATTGAATACAACAATATCCTGGAATTCATCGGCTCCTTCCTTTTCTACATCGGTTCTCCAGAATCCTCCTTTTATGGTGGTTACTTTTAATCCTGCTTCTGAAGCCATCTCATTCAGCAAGGGAATGCTTACTGCAATATTGGCTGCGGTCACTTTATCATCCATAAGCCTGTAGCCTTCATACTGATGAGGGAACGGCATAGTGCCGAATTCCGTTTTAGACTCATCATACAGGAAAAATGTGGCCAGACATTGCCCGTCACTCTTCAGCACTCTGCTGATTTCATTAAGATACCTTTTGATCTCCGGTATCTGCATATGTGTGAAAACCGAGAACAGGAATACTTTGTCAAATCGGGCATCATGATAAGGAAATGTAAAATTCTCCGCTTTCTGGCTAAAAGTATTATACAGGTCGTTATAAATCGGTGTAAACTTGAATGTAAAATTCGGATGTTTTTTTCCGATATGCTTGTTACACCAGCTGATTCCCTTTTCAACGGCATCAAATCCGTCATATGTTCCTTCCGTGATAGTCTCTGTAAGAGCTACTGCAGTCCTTCCGATCCCGCATCCCACATCCAGTACATGATCTGTATTTTGTAAGCCGATATATTTTTTAAGCGCATTCACCTGACGGATCCCGTGAGGGATAAAGTCACTGCCACCTACATAAATATCTCCTTTCTTGGGTTCATTTTTCGATCTCTTTCCGGTAAGCCCTTCATAGAGATCTATGGGGAAATAATAAATTTTCCGTCCCAAAAGCCTGAGACCGGGAGGAAGTTTATAATAATATGACCTTAATGCAGACATCTGCTATTTATTTCCTTTATAATAATTGATCAATCCATTCGTAGAGCTGTCGTGAGAGCTGATCGCCTCATTGTTTTCAAGCTCAGGAAGGATCTTGTTGGCCAGAACTTTTCCTAATTCCACCCCGAACTGATCGAAGCTGAAAATATTCCAGATCACACCCTGAACGAAGATTTTGTGCTCGTACATGGCAATTAATTGGCCTAGTGAAAAAGGAGTTAATTCGTTGAATAATATAGAGTTAGTTGGTGTGTTTCCGTGGAAGACCTTGTAGTTTAACAATTTATCAATTTCTTCATCGGATTTTCCTGCGCTTCTTAATTCTTCTTCTACTTCCTCTTCAGATTTCCCGAAAGCAAGTGCTTCAGTCTGTGCAAAAAAGTTAGCTAAAAGTTTTGGCTGATGATCGGAAACTGCATTGCTGCTTTTCACATAAGCGATAAAATCTGCGGGAATAAGCTCAGTTCCCTGGTGAATAAGCTGGTAGAAGGCATGCTGGCCATTTGTTCCGGGCTCACCCCAGATGATAGGTCCGGTTTCATATTCTACAAATTCTCCGTTTCTGTCTACACATTTTCCGTTACTTTCCATATCTCCCTGCTGAAGATAAGCTGCAAACCTGTCCAGATATTGTGAATAGGGAAGGATTGCATAGCTTGTCGCTGCATAGAAATTACGGTACCAGATCCCTAAAAGTCCCATTAAAACCGGAATGTTTTCAGAGAAATCTGCAGTCTGGAAATGCTGATCTGTATTGTTTGCGCCTTTTAAAAGCTGCTCAAAATTGTCATAGCCAACTGCCAGAACAATGCTCAGGCCGATAGCGCTCCAGAGAGAATATCTTCCGCCTACCCAGTCCCAGAATTCGAAAATATTTTCTTCTGCAATTCCGAACTTTTTGACTGCTTCAACATTAGTGGATAATGCCACAAAGTGTTTAGCAACATCTTCTTCTTTTCCTGCTTTCAGGAACCAGTCTTTTGCAGAATTGGCATTCGTCATTGTTTCCTGAGTGGTGAAAGTCTTGGAAGCAATAATGAACAATGTGGTTTCAGGGTTCAGGGTTTTAACGGTTTCAGCAATGTGATTACCGTCTACGTTAGAAACGAAATGAACGTTTAATCTTGTTTTAAAATGCTTTAAAGCTGAACAAACCATCACCGGGCCAAGGTCTGAACCTCCGATTCCGATATTCACAACATCGGTAATTTCTTTTCCGCTGAAGCCTTTGTGTTCCCCTGAAATAATCTTCTCAGAGAACGCTTTCATATGGTCAAGAACTCTTCTGATCTGAGGTTTGATATTTTCACCGTCAACAATAATCTCTTTATCCGAGAAATCCCTTAATGCTGTATGCAGAACTGCTCTTCCTTCTGTTTCATTGATTTTGTCACCTGCAAACATTTTAGAAATGGCATCTTTCAGCTGACATTCATTGGCCAGTTGCAGTAAAAGTTCTTTCGTTCTAGCATCGATCAGGTTTTTAGAATAATCAAAAAGGAAATTATCTTGCTGTAGAGAGAATTCTTTAAAACGGTCAGGATTGTACTGGAAAAGGCTTCTCAGATCAAAGTCATTTCCTGCAAAATGTTCATCAAGGGCTTTCCAGCTGGTGGTTTGTATAGGATTTATTTTTGATAGCATATTTTAGAAATTATATAGATTCAGAAAGTAAAAGGGAGGATCAAATATTTAAAATCCATATCATTTTATTTCTGATCTGCAAATTTAAGGAAAAATAAAACCTCAGATAAATTTGAACGCGATAAATAACAATTTTTTAAAAATGAAACCCCGGAACAGCTCTGAGGTTTCATCGTTATTGCTTGCAGAAAACAGGTCAGGAAATTATTCGTCCGTTTCATTAAGTATATTTCCAGACGTTTTGCATGGCATCCATAAAGATATTTAGTCCATAGAACAGTACTGATTACAATGACTACTGTTCCCATCAAGATCGTTACAGTTTTTTGGAAAAAATAAAAACCTCCCGGAAAAGGAGGTCTGTAAAATCTAAAATTATGATGATAACCAATTGGTTAGGAATTTTTGCTATTCTGAAATTTTTGCATGTTCCGGTTTTGCCGGTTTTCTTTTTCTCAAAAAGTATACAGCTGTGGTTAAGATCAATAAAAGCGGCCATATGGTGATAAGTCCCACCGCAATCTTTTGAATCAGGTAAAATCCTTCTACAAAAGCATTTTTAGCGTCGTATATGAAGTTGAACTTATATTTATTATCAATATTCCTGGTATTGGTTACGGCAATTTCTGCAATGCGGAGTTTAGGTTCCTTGATGAAAATGTCTATCGTGCTGTATTTAATGTTGTCGGTAGTATCCATGTTAGCAAGCTGTTGCAAGTTTCCTTCCGCCATATTGTCGTTGTCCAGCTTTACTTTGTCTTTATTGGTTTTTAATTGTTCAATGTTTTCACCTGTCTTTTTAATTCTTTTTCCTTCCATCTCTGCATACCTGATGTTGGATGTTACATCTTCAGCATTGATAATTCTGGAGTTCAGGAACAGCTTTTTATCATTGATCATCACAAGAAGCTCGCTCAGTTTTTCTGTAGGTACACGTACCTGCATGGCATTTTCCGTTTGATATTTCTTGACCAGCATGGCATCATTGGCGGAAGTATTGTACGAGTCCTCGGATATTACATTACTGTGAAGATTGCTGTGGGTGACAAATCCTCCAAGATCCTGAACGGATTTTTCAATAAAAATTGTTGCTTCATATACATCTTTCACTTCCATATTCACGTCTGCCGTTTTGATGAACTGTTTATCTTTTACAGTCATGGTTGCAGCGGATGAAATACTGTCTGACGTGGCTGCTGCCGAATCTGCCACAGCATAGTCTGCCAGTTCGTTAGAAGACACCGTTGCTTCTCCTTTTTTACATGAATAAACACCTAATAAAAGTACTGCGGATAATGATAATTTAATGTAAGTCGTTTTCATAGCGTTGATTTTTGTGGGTTTTCTCAGATCAAAGTTCTGTCAGGATCTTTTGTAATATTTGAAAATCAGCTGCAAAAAGTTTGTAAATAAATATTTCTGTTTAATTTATTGTAAATGAATGTTTTGTAAAATACAGCATCTTGTAATGACTTGTTTTCGGAGCAGTTTTTGCTTAACTTTTACAAATCAATCCCACAAAACATTACTATGTCAAATACCTTTTCCAAAATAAGAAACGCGATAGAATTATTCAGATCCATAGATTTTGACCAGCTGAGTGATATTTCTCAAAAAGTTGATCTGCCCAGGCTGATGCAGAATTTTTCCAAATTGGATGATAAGCAGCTGAACGGAATGATGAAAATGCTCGATCCTGATAAGGAAAAACGAGAACTTCCTCCTGTTGATGGTGACTTTTATGATATTTACCATACACTTACCCCAGAACAGCGCGAAATTCAGCTTAAAGTAAGAGCGTTCATGGAAAAAGAAGTGAAGCCTCTCGTAAATCACTACTGGCTTAGAGACGAATTTCCTTTTGAACTGATCCCAAAGTTTCAGAAACTGGATATCTGTGGGGTCACCTATGAAGGATATGGCTGTCCGGGAATGCCTTTTCTGATGGAAGGTGTTATTGCTATGGAAATGGCGAGAATTGATGCTTCTATTGCTACATTCTTCGGCGTGCAGTCCGGTCTGGCGATGGGATCTATTTATATCTGCGGATCAGAAGAGCAGAAGCAAAAGTGGCTTCCGCAGATGCAGAAATTCGAGAAAATAGGTGCTTTCGGCCTTACAGAACCTGAGGTAGGTTCAGGAGCGGCCGGCGGTCTTACCGTTACCTGTAAAAAAACAGAGGAAGGCTGGATTCTTAATGGGCAGAAAAAATGGATAGGAAATGCAACATTTGCTGATCTGGTCATTATCTGGGCAAGAGACCTGGACAGTGGTGAAGTGAAAGGCTTCATTGTGGAAAAAGACAATCCGGGCTATTCCGTAGAGAAGATTAAGGGGAAAATGGCATTAAGAATTGTTCAGAACGGACTGATTACTTTAAAAGACTGTCTGGTGACCGAAGAAAACCGTCTCCAGAATGCAAATTCATTTAAAGATACCGGGAAAGTTCTGCGTATGACCAGAGCAGGAGTGGCATGGATGGCTACAGGCTGTGCAAGAGGAGCCTACGAGAGTGCATTGCAATATACCAGAACCAGGGAACAGTTCGGGAAGCCTATTGCTTCATTTCAGATGATCCAGGGGCATTTGGTAGAAATGCTTTCCAATCTTACTGCCATGCAGACGATGGTCTTCCGGCTTTCGGAGATGCAGGATGAGGGAATTTTAAAGGATGAGCATGCATCACTGGCCAAAGTTTTCTGTACTTTGAGAACAAGGGATATTGTTTCCAGAGCGAGAGAAGTAATGGGAGGCAACGGAATTCTTCTTGAATACGATGTAGCAAGGTTCGTGGCAGATGCCGAAGCCATCTACTCCTATGAAGGAACGAAAGAGATCAATTCACTGATTGTAGGAAGATCCATTACAGGATTCAGTGCATTTGTATAATCCTTCAATGTGAATGGTGAATCGTCAGTGGTGAATATCGCAGGATATAAATTGACACCGAAGCTAATTGACTATTCACCATTCATAAATAACTTCCTAACTAATCAAAGCCTTATATTTCTCCCTGTTATCAATAATCATCCAAAGATTAATCAGGAACAGAGCTCCTGCGATGGACATTCCCATGGTGGATTTGTCCATTGTAAACACGTGAACTACAATTCCCACCATTACGGGTAAAATGACAATGGCTCCTAATGCTCTTGTTTTTGGGAAAATAAATAATAGCCCGCCGACAACTTCTACAATTCCCACCAGAGGCATCAGCCAATGAATTTCTCCAAATGCTGCAAAAAGTTTCATTTGCTCAGGCGTTGGCTTTTCCATTGGCATATAATTAAAGAATTTGTTTAATCCGGCATTGATAAACATAAGCCCGAAAAGAAGGGCAAAGATAAATTTTACGATTTTCATAATTGTTGATTTTATATCAAATGTAAAACAAAAATGCTATTCGTAAGTCTATTTTTATTAAAATTTGTTAATGTTTCATATTTATCTCCATGTTTGGAATAATTTGTAATTTCATTTAATATATTTGTTATACAAATCAAAACTAAACAATCGTATTATGCTGAAAAAACTTCAAAAATTAAATCGTGAGAGTCTAAAGAAAGTTCATGGCGGAGGAAAACCTCCTGTCTGTGATATAGGACCGGAAGGCTGTCCGTGTATCATTCCACCGGGAGATCCTTGCTTAGGAGGCGGAGGTGGTGGTGGCGAAGATGTGGGATATTGCCCTGATAGCCATGCATATATTCCGTGTAACCAGACGTGTCCAAGCGGAATGAGCCCATTGTGCGCACTATAAAATCAACTATAGGAGCTGTCTCACTTGAGGCAGCTTTTTTATTAGGCCAGTAAGTAATAAATGATGACTAAAACATTATCATTCATTACTCATTACCAATTGCTCATTGTCAATAATCAGTCCATTTCCTTCAGTGTGATATTCTTAGAAATCTTATAACTCTTTTTCTTTTTATTAGGCTTTTCTTCTTCCCCGAGCAGTTTGCCCCATGGCTTTAAGCCGTCTACTCTTTCAAAAATAATTTTAATGATCGCAATAGCCGGAATGCAGAGGAACATTCCTGCGATCCCCCACAGATGTTCGCCTAAAATAATTCCGATGAAAGAAAACAGAGCATTGATCTTTACTTTTGAACCTACAACGAACGGAAGTACAATATTTCCATCAATGATATGTATGGCAATATAGCCGATAGCTACATATATGCAGGTGGAAGGCGTACCGGTTGCAAAGGCAATGAAACATGATATCAGAAGAGAAATACAGATTCCCAGATAAGGAATTACATTGAGCAAACCTGTAAGAACAGCCAGTAGTATAGCATATTTTACCCCAAGAATGGTAAGGAGGATGGAGCAAAGAACTGATACAATCAGAACCTGCAGACAAAGCCCAAAAATATATTTCTTCGTCATGATTCTGATCTCATTAACTACTTCCTGAACGCTTGCTTTATGTTTTTCGTTAAAAACGGTTACGATGAACGTATTAAGAACCCTTCTGTAATTCAAAATAAAAATAAAGAACAGAGTGAAAAATACAATAAAGCCAAAACCGCTTGAAAATATCCCAAATGTAAAACCAAGAATCACTCCAGAGGAAGAAAGCAGTTTATTCAAGCCCTGGTTAATGTAATCCAGCTGCTCATCTATCTTTACATTGAATGTTTTTGAAATCCAGTGCTGCAGATTGCTGAAAACGGTCGTCACCTGTTCCCTTAGATGAGGAAGATCTTTACTGAAATCGGAAAGCTGGGATCCGAAAAAATAAATAAGTCCGGATAAAATAGCCAGCATCACAAAAACCGACGTCATTGTTGATATGGATCTTGGAAATCTTAATCTTCTTTCCATAAAAGTGGCAGCAGGAAGAAAAAGCATAGCCATTAAAAAAGCTAAGAAGAAAGGGGCTAATATGCTCTGTCCGAGTGCCAACAGGTAACCCAGGCCAATGATGGAAATAACTACAAGTGTAAGATTAACAAGAAAAGGGAGTCTAAGAAAATTCATAATTTTTCAAATCTGTTGCATAAAAATAAGAAAACCCGTCTAATTAAAGGTGGGTTTTGGTTTAATTAACATAATTCTTTTTAAAAGAGAGGGCATATGATAGCGCCGTGTGGTATGCGTTTTCTTTAAAGTTGATCCCTACTTATTTTGTACTTTTGTAGCCAGACTTAATAACAAAAAACGCACCCCAGAATAATCTGAAATGCGTTTCCTTATGAGAGTTGATATGTTATTAATTATTTTTCGATCGCAAAATCAACTACTTCTTCCATTCTGTTCACATAATGTACAGTCAGGTTTTTCAGATAATCTTTTTTGATCTCTTCCACATCTTTTCTGTTGGCTTCACAAAGGATCACCTCTTTAATGCCTGCTCTTGTTGCAGCCAGAAGCTTTTCTTTGATTCCGCCTACAGGAAGTACTTTTCCTCTTAATGTTATTTCTCCCGTCATAGCAAGATGAGGTTTTACTTTCTTGTTCTTAAATGAAGAAACCATGGAAGTTAGCATCGCGATACCTGCAGATGGTCCGTCTTTCGGAGTTGCCCCTTCCGGAACGTGAACATGGATGTTCTTCTTATCCAGATCTTCCTGCGCGATTCCCAGGTCATCATGTCTGGCTTTAATGTACTCCAAAGCGATGGTTGCAGATTCTTTCATGACAGTACCCAGGTTTCCGGTCATGGTAAGACTTCCTTTTCCGTTGCTTAAAATACTTTCAATGTATAAAATATCTCCACCCACACTGGTCCATGCTAAACCTGTTACAACCCCCGGTACACCAGTGATTTCAGACAGGCTTTTCGGTCTTGGAACACCAAGGATCTCATCTATTTTTTCGACAGTGATCTTTGGATCGTATTCTTTCATTAAAGCAGTCTGAAGGGCAACCCATCTCGCAATAGAGGCAATCCTTTTTTCCAGCGTTCTTACACCACTTTCTGATGTATGTGCTTCAATGATATGTTTAAGCTCAGGATTTCCAAGTTTGAATGATTTTGCATCCAGACCGTTTTCTTCCTGCTGTTTTTTGATCAAATGTCTCTTCGCTATCTCTGTTTTTTCCTCCATCGTATAACCAGCGATCTGAATGATCTCCGTTCTGTCTAATAATGGTGTCTGGATCGTAGAAAGTGAATTTGCCGTAGCAATAAACATCACTTTAGACAAATCGTAACCCATTTCCAGAAAATTATCATAGAAAGATTTATTCTGTTCAGGATCAAGGACTTCCAAAAGGGCAGAGCTTGGATCACCGTGAAGGCCCTGCGCTATTTTATCAATCTCATCAAGAACAATTACCGGGTTGGAAGTGCCTGCTTTTTTGATAGATTGCAGGATTCTCCCTGCCATAGCTCCAATATATGTTTTTCTGTGTCCACGGATCTCGCTTTCGTCATGAAGCCCGCCCAGAGATAACCTTACATATTTTCTTCCCAAAGCGTCAGCAACAGATTTTCCTAAAGACGTTTTACCTACTCCCGGAGGCCCTACAAGTAATAGAATAGGGGATTTCATATTGTTTTTTAGCTTTAAAACAGCCATGTGCTCCAGAATTCTTTTCTTAATGTCTTCCAGTCCGAAGTGAGCTTTATCCAAAGTTTTTTCAGCTTTGGCAATATCAAAAACATCCTTTGTATAAGTTTCCCACGGAAGATCCGTGAAGAAATCAAGATAATTTCTCTGAACGTTATAATCCGGAGAATTAGGGTTCTGGCGCTGCAGCCTGTTGATCTCCTTCTGGAAATGATCTTCCACTTCCTGATTCCACTTTTTTCTTCTTGCCTTATTGATGAGATCCTCGACATCACTTTCAGGGCCGCCTCCCAGCTCATCCTGAATAGTTCTGATCTGCTGATTCAGAAAATATTCCCTCTGCTGTTTGTCAAGATCCTTTGATGTTTTCTGATGAATCTGGTTTCTCAGTTCCAGTTTTCTGTAATCCTCATGCATCATTTCATAGCACTTGTTAGCCCTTTCCATGAGGCTTTTCTCCTCAAGAAGCTTTTGTTTTTCCGCAGAAGGAAAGCTTGCATTGGTGCAGATGAAATTCAGAAGATCATCATTGTTATTGATGTTTTTGATGGCAAAATTGGCCGCATTCGGAATATTAGGATCCAGCTCGATTATTTTCAAGGCCAAATCTTTGATATTCTCAAGCAAAGCTTCATATTCTTCCTTATTTTTTGGCCGGGAATCCTTCAGCTTTGTAATTTCAGCTTTGAAATAAGGCTGGCTTTCTACGATTTTTTTTATTTTAAATCTGTGGAAACCTTTGGTAATAGCTGTAATATTGCCTTCAGGAAGTTTGATGATCTTGATGATCTTTGCCAATGTGCCGGTCTGGTACATATCTTTCTCGGCTGGCTGCTCCAAATCTGAGTTTTTCTGGCTCACGATTCCAATGAACTCACCATTTTTCTGTGCTTCTTCAAGAAGCTGTATCGATGTTTTTCTTCCTGCAGTAATAGGAATTACCACATTCGGAAACATGACCATATTTCTTACGGGAAGTATAGGGAATATTCTCTGTTCGGAATTTTTATCAGTTTCCGAAAAGTCTGAAAGATTGATCTCTTCGGCTACAATGTCAAACCCATCGCTGATCATTTCCTCTAAACTAATATCTTCAAATTCTGTCATAGTTAATCAAATGACAAATTGTCATCTTCGTTTTAAATCGTTAAAATGATATTTTACAATATGCGCTGAAAACGTGCAGCGTATTATAGTTCTCTAAATTGCACAATACCTATGCCATTTGTTTTTTGCTAAAAAATATGGTCAAAATTTCCTTTTTTTAATAATCTTTCATTTTAAAAATTAAAATAAAGGAGTTCTGCTTCTCTAATTTCTTAAAAATGTGTATTTTCGCAAACTGATAAAAAACTATAATATATAAAATGGCAATTTTAGGACAGATTAGGAGTAAGCCTTGGCTTTTGATGGGAGTGATCGCATTGGCGCTTTTAGCGTTTCTGGTAAATCCCGACAGTATCGACAAGGTTTTTGGAAAAAATCCTGATGTTTTAGGAAAAGTAAACGGTGAGAAAATCACCCGCGAAGAGTTCAATGACCAGCTTTTCGTACTGCAGCAGCAGGCTGAGCAACAGGGCCGTCCAAAAACGGGTCTTGATGAGCAGGCTTGGCAGTTACTTGTACAATCCAAACTTATCAAGCAGCAGTTTGAGAAATTGGGCTTTGAAATGACTGATGATTATTTCTGGAATCAGATCCAGTACGATCAGATGTTTGCCCAAAACCAACAGTTCTTTGATGAGAAAGGTAATTTTAAAACTCAAGAGCTTAAAAAAGAGATTGAAACATTAAAAAACACCAACCCTGAAGGCTACAACCAATGGCTGAAAACCAGAAAAACTGTGGAATACAGATTGATGGCAAGACAGGTGTTTACTAATATTTCTGCAGGAATCACTACTGGTAAAAAAGAAGCTGAAGAGCTTATGAAGCAGAGAGATCAGCTGGCTGACATCGATTTTGTAAAGATCGACTATGCTGCTTACCTTCAGAAAACAAAAATTAACGTTACTACGGCAGACCTTGAAAACTATATCAAGCAACATCCTGTAATGTTTAAAGCAGAGCCTAGCAGAAACATCGGAATCGTTTATTTCCCTTCTAAACCTAGCCCGGCAGATGATGCAGCGGCCCAGAAGGAAATCAATAAGCTTTTCTCAGGAGGTACGGATGCAAGCGGAGGAACAGAGAATTTCCAGAACACAAAGAACGACTCTATGTTCGTGATGGCTAATTCTGATATGCCTTTCAATAATCAGTATTCAGCACCTGCCCAATTGCCTCAGGCAATCCAGGGTCAGATTGCAACTGCAGCTATCGGGCAGACTTTTGGTCCTTACAAAGAGCAGAATTTCTATGTAGTGTCGAAACTTTTGGATAAAAAGACTTCAGATTCTACATTGTCCAGACACATCCTTATCGCATTTAAAGGAAGCCCTGCAGGACAAGGCGTAACAAGATCTAAAGAGCAGGCTAAGAAATTGGCAGACTCTATCGGAGCTATTGTGAAAGCAACGCCTGCGAGATTTACAGAATTTATCAAGATGTCTAACGATCCAAACTCTGCAGCACAGGGGGGAAGCTTAGGATGGACTACCCCGGAAACTCCTTTTGTTCCGGAATTCCTTACTTATTTGGCTAATAATCCTAAAGGAGCTACAGGTGTTGTAGAAACACAGTTCGGATACCACATCATCAATATTGAAGATAAAAAAGCAGGGGCAATGAGCTATAAAGTAGCCAACCTTGTCAAAGAAGTGAAGGCTTCAGATGCTACGGAAGCTGAATCTGATAAGAAAGCAAGAAGATTTATTCAACAGGTTCAGGGGAAATCTTTCAACGATTTCGTGAATATTGCTAAAAAAGGGAACTATCAGTTCTTCAATCCAAAATCAGCTAAAAGATTTGACGGACAGCTTCAGGGACTTGGTACAGATAAAGACGGAGAAATCCTGGCTTGGGCATTCGATAAGAAAAGAGCTAAAGGAGATACGGAATTCTTTACTGTAGAAGGTACAGGAGATAAAATTGTAGCTTACCTTAACGGTAAACAGGAAGCAGGTCTTGCAGATCCTGAATCTGTGAGAGATCAGATCGAGGTGATTGTTAAAAATAAATTGGCAGCTAAACAGATCTCTGATAAAATTGCCGGAGCTAAAGCTTCAGGCTTAGACCAGATCGCAAAACTGTTTGCTTCAACAAAACAATCTGCTCAGGTGAATATGCTTAACCCTTCTGTAGCCGGCGCTATGGAACCTAAAGTTGCAGGTGCTGCTTTCGGTGTTGCAAAAGGTAAACTTTCCAACCCTATTGAAGGAGGAACAGGAGTTTATGTATTGATCAAAAAATCAGAAACAGTGAATAAGCAGCCGGGTGACCTTAAGCAGTTTACAGAATCTATTACCCAGAGAAGTGCAAGTATGTTCGGACAGGCCTGGATGAAGAGCCTTCAGGATAATGCAGATATCAAAGATTACAGAATTGAAATCTGGAACAAACTGGGAAACCAGCAGCAATAAGAAATTAATTTTACAGATATAAAAGCGGCAGAATTTTCTGCCGCTTTTTGTATTTAACGCAGAACAATAAAGAAAAAGATTAATTTAAAATGTGTTATATTTGCTCATTAGAAAAAATTTAGCAAGTGAAGTTCAGTAAAGAATTAAAAGCTGGTGTGATTGCACTTATAGCTATTGTAGGCTTTGTGTTATTGTTTCAATTCATGAAAGGCAGAAGTCTTTTTACTACCGATAATATATTTTACGCAAAATACGATAATGTGGAAGGGCTGGCACAGTCATCCGCAGTTTCCATCAATGGTCTGAAAGTAGGTCAGGTTGATAAGATTATTCCTAGGACAGCAAAAGATGGAAAGATCAGTTTTGTAGTGAAAATTACGGTGGATGACAAATTCGAGTTCTCCAAAAATTCAACCCTTGAAATCTTTGAGCCCGGTCTGATGTCAGGAAAAGAAATGAGAGTGAATCTTATGTATGGCGGTCAGACTGCAAAAGACGGAGATACACTACAGGGGACATTCAAACTGGGTACTTTGGGAAGCCTTACTTCTCAGGTAGGTCCTGTTAAAGACCAGTTACAGACTGTTCTGTACAGAGTGGACTCTTTAATGGCGAATGCAAACCAGGTGGTTAATGCTCAAAACAGAGAAGAGATCAGAGCCCTGCTTGCCAATCTTAACAAGACGGTAGGTGCTTTACAAACTACAGCAGGCAGTGTGAATACTCTTGTAGGACATAACGATCCTAAACTTCAGAAAGTACTTGATGATGCAAGCCTTACCATGCAGAGCGGGAAGGTAACGTTAGATAAATATGGGAACCTTGCGGAAAGCATTGATACTAAAAAACTGAATGCAACCATTGCCAGTTTAGATGCTACTGTGGGAAAACTTAATCAGGTAATAGCAGGAGTTGACAACGGACAGGGAAGCTTAGGAAAACTCATGAAGGATGAACAGCTGTACAATAATCTGAACTCTGCTTCCACTAACCTGAATTCATTGATTGAAGACATGAAAGCAAACCCTAAGAGATACATCAATTTCTCGGTTTTCGGTAAGAATAATAAAGACTAATCACCTTATGCAGTACATTGATAACATTATTTTTCTGATCTTATTAATTGCGGGATTCGGGCTGTTTGCAAAAAGCCT
Source organism: Chryseobacterium sp. UF-81 (assembly GCF_058245105.1). NCBI lineage: Bacteria > Pseudomonadati > Bacteroidota > Flavobacteriia > Flavobacteriales > Weeksellaceae > Chryseobacterium > Chryseobacterium sp. UF-81. Next base: position 269,882 of record NZ_JBSIBX010000003.1, read on the forward strand.
GCAAAAGATTTACAGAAATATCAGGTTAGGAAGAGAAATCAATAGAAGCGACAGAAAGGCTGAACGCTGGGAAACCATGGCCAGAGTGGCAATGGGCCAGAGTAAAATGGTTAAACGTCCTGTAGCCGGTATTCTCCACCTTTTTGTATATGTTGGTTTTGTGATCATCAATATTGAATTGATAGAAATTATTGTTGACGGGATCTTTGGGACCCACCGGTTTTTGGCATCCGTTTTCGGAAATAGTTTCTACAGCTTCTTTACAGCGACATTGGAAGTGTTGGCTCTTTTAGTAATCATTGGAGTCGTTATTTTCTTTATCAGAAGGAATTTCTATGGAGTTAAAAGGCTTAATATGAAAGAACTTTTTGGCTGGCCTAAAAACGACGCCAACTGGATCCTAATTATAGAGTTTGCTCTAATGGTAGCCTTCTTCAGCATGAATGCTTCGGAATCTGTTTTACAGGCAAGAAATGCAGAAGGTTTTCATCATATAGGCTCTTTCCCGATTAGTCAAATGCTGTTTGTTCCATTCTTGGAAGTATTTAGTTTTGACAATGGCTTTTTGGTTTTTGTTGAAAGAAGTGCATGGTGGTTTCACTTTGTGGGGATCCTTTTCTTCATGAACTATCTTTATTACTCAAAACACCTTCATATCATTCTGGCATTTCCAAGTACCTGGTATGCGAATCTTGATAAAAAAGGAAAATTCAATAATCTTGAATCTGTCACCAAAGAGATCAAACTGATGATGGATCCTAATGCTGACCCTTATGCAGCTCCTGCTGAAGGAGAAGCTGCAGATGTTCCTTCTAAGTTTGGAGCGGAAGATGTATTTGACCTTAATCAGGTCCAGCTGCTCAACGCCTATTCATGTACAGAATGTGGAAGATGTACTTCCGTATGTCCGGCTAATATCACGGGTAAAAAACTTTCTCCGAGACTGATCCTAATGAAAACAAGAGACAGACTCGAAGAAGTAGGAAGAAATATAGACAAGAACGGAAAATTCGAAGACGACGGTAAGAAGCTTCTGAATGATTATATAACAAAAGAAGAGCTTTGGGCGTGTACCACATGTAACGCCTGTACAGAAGCATGTCCGGTACTGCTGGATCCGCTTTCTATTATTTTCGAAATGAGAAGATTCCTTGTCATGGAGCAGTCTGCTGCACCCCAGGAACTGAATCTGATGATGACGAATGTAGAAAACAATGCCGCTCCTTGGCAGTATAACCAGGCAGACCGTCTGAACTGGGCCAATGAAAATTAGTTAATTAATCAATTTGAGAATTTGAAAATTTATACTTTTAATTCATTTTCAAATTTCCAAATTCTCACATTTTCAAATTGAAAAGAATGGATTTCAATATAAAAACAATGGCAGAATATGCTGCCGAAGGAAAATCCCCGGAAGTTTTATTTTGGGTGGGATGCGCCGGAAGTTTTGACGACCGCGCCAAAAAAATCACAAAAGCATTTTGCAAAATCTTAAACAAAATAGGAGTTGAATTTGCAGTTCTGGGACAGGAAGAAAGCTGTACCGGAGATCCCGCAAAAAGAGCAGGGAATGAATTTGTTTTTCAGATGATGGCCCTTACTAATATTGAGGTCCTGAATGCTTATGAAGTAAAAAAGATCGTTACAGCATGCCCTCATTGCTTCAATACCCTTAAAAATGAATATCCGAGCTTAGGAGGTCATTTTGACGTAGTACATCATACCCAGTTCCTTAAGACATTAATGGAAGAAGGAAGGCTGAAGATAGAAGGAGGTGCTTTTAAAGGAAAAAAGATCACTTTCCATGATCCTTGCTATCTTGGAAGAGCTAATAACGAATATGAGGCACCAAGAATCCTTCTTGAGAAGCTGGATGCAGAACTTGTAGAAATGAAGCGCTGCAAAACCAACGGTCTATGTTGTGGAGCAGGAGGCGCACAGATGTTCAAAGAGCCTGAAAAAGGGAATAAAGACATCAATATCGAAAGAACGGAAGAAGCATTGTCTTTCGAGCCGAAAGTTATTGCTACAGGATGTCCTTTCTGTAATACAATGATGACAGACGGTGTAAAACATTTTAACAAAAATACAGAAGTAGCCGTAAAAGATATTGTAGAACTTCTTGCAGAAGCTGAAGATCTGTAAGACTACATAAAAGATAGGTAAAAACTCAGGCTCATGTCTGGGTTTTTCTTTATCATAAAATCAGGAATATTTCTTAATTTTATACTTTAAAATTGACAGGATATGAAAATTGAAGAATCCAGCATAGTAGAAACCAGCGACTACAGAGTTATTATATACCCGGCATCAAGGCCTTTTGAAACCAAAGAAGCTAAAGCCATCACTGAAAAACTTTTTGATTTCCTGGCGTCCTGGGCAGCACACGGAAAACCGCTTTCCTCGTCCTTTAAAATTGAAAAAAATCAATTTATCGTGGTGTGTGTGGATGAAGAGAAAGAAATGGCTTCAGGTTGCAGTATTGATGCCTTAGGGAAGATCATGCGCGAAATTGATGAAGAATATCAGCTTGGACTTTTCGACAGAATGAAAGCCAGCTTTGTACAGGACGGAGAAGTAAAGACGCTGAAACTTCAGGATTTTAAATCCCAGCTGAGAAGCGGAGAACTGCCAAAAGACATCCGGGTTTTTGACTTTTCTAAAAATACATACCTGGACTTTTTAAGCCACTTTTTACTGCCATTGGAAAAAAGCTGGGCGGCAGGTATCGCTTAAACGAATATAAATATCAATCGATCAGAATTTTAGATTGAAGTTTCAGGGAGTTTTCTTTTGAAAACAGTCTTTGTAAAGTCTTCAATCTAAGGTTCTTTTTTGTTTGATGACTTTAGAGGATTTCCCATTACAATTGAGATTGGACGGAATATCTCTGGCAACAATAGGACCGGCTGCTATTATCACATTATCCTCAGTTTGTGAACCTAAATAAATCACAGAATTTACTCCTGCGAAAAGTATTTTAGACGTACGCTACTTCTTTAATTATATACAGATTTTTGAGAATTATTCGGATTAAAGATAGGAATTCACTAATTTTAAGCATTATTTGAAGGTCGGTTAATGACTTTATGAGAATATACATTTAGATAAAATTTTGGAAAGGAAAAAAATACTGTTTATCTCCTCATGGTTTCCCAATAAAATAGAGCCTACGAATGGAAATTTTGTTCAGCGCCACGCTGAGGCTGTGGCAAAAATACATGATGTTGAAATAGTTCATGCCATTGGCGATTTTAATCAACAACAAAAGTTTCTGGAGGATGATCAGGTAATAAACGGTATCAGAACCTGTATTATTTATTATAAAAACTCAGGAAATCCTGTTCAGAATTTTTTACGGAGAATGCAGGCCTATAAAAAAGGCTATCATAAAATGCAGAAACCAGATTTGGTACATGCCAACGTGATGCACAATTCTATGCTTTTTGCTGTTTATCTGAAGAAAAAGTTTAAAATTCCGTTTGTTATTACTGAACACTGGACAGCGTTGAGAGAAGTCAATCGTCATCGTACTCCTTTTATTACAAAATGTATTGCAAAAATCATTGGGAACTCGGCAGAGAAGATTCTGCCTGTGAGCAGTGATTTAGAAAAAGGACTAAAGAAAATTGGTATAACCACTGAAATGAAAGTTATTCCCAATGTGGTTGATACTAATCTTTTTAAGCCGATCGTGAAATCCGGTTTGGGGTTTACATTTATCCATGTATCCAATTTGATCCCCAGAAAGAACTCAGATAAAATAGTAAAAGTTGCATTAAAGCTCTTGTCTAAAGGATATCAGTTTAAGCTGCAGTTGGGAGGAGATGGGAATATTGATCAATTAAAAGAGGAAGTAAGAAGTGCAAAAGCTGAAGACAGCATAGAAATTTTTGGAATGCAAACCATAGCCCAGGTCGCTGAACGAATGCAAAAATCCGATTGTTTCATTCTTTTTAGTGATGACGAAAATCAGCCTTGTGTCATTGCAGAGGCATTTGCCTGCGGTCTCAAAGTGATATCAACAAATGTGGGTGGAATCAGCGAATTTTTTCCTGAAAATGCAGGTATTTTGCTTCCAAAAGTAGATGAAGAGCAGTTGTTTTCTGCAATGAGTACAATTTTAGAAGAAGCTGAAAATGAAAATGTTTCTTTACTGGCTCAATATGCAAAAGATACTTTTTCAGAAGAAATTATTGGACAGAAGTTTTCTGAAGTTTATGAAAATATTTGTAAAAAATTAGTTTCATGAAAAGCTTGAAAGATTTTTTGAGAAGCTTTTTTAATAATCACGGGCATTACGTTTTTTTATCCTTCCTGATTGCTAAAATTTGTGGATTTGCTGGAAATTTATTGGTGATCAGACTGCTTTCTGAAAATGAATTCGGAGTATTAAGTATTGCCCTCTCGGTACTTACTATTTTTATGCCGTTTACAGGCTTTGGAAGCGGACAGAGTTTAATGCGGTTCGGATCAATTTCACCTGACGAAACTGAAAAGCGGAAAATCTCTTCCTACTTTTTTTTCAAAGGGCTGTTCTTTGAAATCTTGTTGATCATTTTATTTTTATGTGTTTCTCTTTTTTATTACGAAAAATATGAAAATATCTTTATCATTTTTTGTTTTTGTGTGGTAAGATTGGGGGGATTTTATTTTGTGAGCCATATTCAGGTTTTTTACCGGATTACGGGTAAGAACAGGATATTTGCAAAAGTTAATAATGTGGTTAACATCGGAGGATTAATTTTAATTCTTATTCTCACCTATTTCTTTAAGTTTTACGGCTACCTGGTCGCCATTGCCATCACACCCTATCTTTCATTATTTTGGCTTAACAAAGAAATATACTCATTTCATCAATTTATTCCTAAGAATTACAGGGAAATGTGGAAATATGGTGCATTTACAGCCGCAACATCCCTTATTTCTGACACATTGTTCTCCCTAGACATTCTTTTGCTCGGGTTTTTAATGAATGAAAGCGCTGTTGCCAATTACCGTGTTGCCATTCTGATACCATCCAATATCACCTTTTTAGCCATCAGTTTTTTACAAAGTGATTTACCGTTGCTCTCTAAAAACTATCAGAATAAAGCATTTTTAAAATCTTATGTAATTAATTTTCACAAAGTATTTATACCTGTTTGTATCGGTATATTTATTTTCTTTATGCTTTTTGATCGCTATATTTTAAAATATTTTTTCGGAACTGCATATGTTGATAATTCGGAGTTACTGATGGTTTTGTTAATAGGATTCAATTTAGGAATGTTAACCAGAAATCTTTATGGAAATCTTCTTCCGGCAGTCGGGAAAGTGGAGATTAATACCTGGGTGGGTATAGCTTCTCTTATTTTCCTTGCAGTTGCTGCGTATGTATTGATACCAGTATATGGCACTTTAGGAATGGGTATTGCCATGACATCAACAATACTGATATCAGGATTATTTTACCTTATTTTTTTCTTTTTGTATCTGAAGAAACTTCCTTAATTACAAATCTTTATTACCTTTGTCTTATGAAGAATTCGGTTTTTCGATTATTATTTGTGCTTTTTGCATTCGTTAGCTGCGGAAGCGATGACGATTCTTTACAGAGAATTGATCAGGTCCTGAACATCTATATAAAAAACAGTGCAGGACAGGATCTGTTGAATGCTAAAAAGACCGGATCCTATTCTTCTTATGCCGTGAATGATGTTTTTGGTGTTGCGGATGTGGCTCCGGTATCCGTGCCCCTTAAAGTGACCACAGATTCCCTATATTACTTTGAATATTTGAGGGGAGCAAAAAGAAGAACATTGGATTCAATAAGTCCCGATAACAGAACTTATCACTCCAAACTTGCATTTGCCTTAAGAAGAACTGAGAATAATGTGGTGATAACAACCATTGATTCTATGGAGATCAAATACCGCTGGACACCTTCGGTATTCCAGGTTTCGGAGGTGCGTTACAATAATCAGACTGTATTTACCAAAGCTGCAGATGCACCCAATGCTATAAATACCATTACTATCATAAAATAATTTAAATTTGCAAAACTGTTAGCTTAGCTTTTAAGTTTAACATCTAATATTTAACATCTCAATAAAATGTTACAAGTCAATTTTTTGCGCGATAATAGAGAACGCGTTTTAGAAGGTCTTAAAAAAAGACAATTCAAGAATCTTGGGTTGGTAGACGATGCTGTCGCTGCTGACGACGAAAGAAAAAGAATCCAGTTTGAATTAGATTCCCAGCTTTCCGAGGTCAACAAAATTTCCAAAGAAATTGGACTTTTGATGAAAGAAGGAAAGAGAGAAGAAGCGGAATCTGCAAAATCTAAAACAGCACAATTCAAAGAGTCGAGTAAAGAACTGCAGTCCCAATTAGATGCAACAGAAAAAGCTTTACTGGATATTTTATATCAGATTCCTAATGTTCCGTTTGAATTAGTGAAAAGCGGAGCGTCTGCAGAAGACAATGAGAATATTTTTCAATCTCATGATGTAGAAGGACTTGGAGAAGGAGCAATCCCTCACTGGGAACTTGCCAAAAAATATAACCTGATAGATTTTGAGCTTGGGGTGAAGATTGCCGGTGCCGGATTCCCTGTTTATTTAGGAAAAGGAGCAAGACTTCAGAGAGCTCTTGTTCAGTATTTCTTGGATAAAAACGTTGAAAAAGGCTACATGGAGGTCAATCCCCCTCACGTTGTAAACGAAGCTTCAGGATATGGAACAGGGCAGCTTCCTGATAAAGAAGGGCAGATGTATCACATTGGCCTGGATGATCTGTACCTGATTCCAACGGCAGAAGTTCCTGTAACCAATCTTTATCGTGATGTATTGCTGGAGGAAAAAGATCTGCCTATCAAGAATACGGCTTTCTCTCAGTGTTACAGAAGAGAAGCGGGAAGCTACGGAGCTCATGTAAGAGGTCTGAACCGTCTTCACCAATTCGAAAAAGTAGAGATTGTAAGACTTGAAAAGCCTGAAAACTCTTATGCTGCACTGGAAGAAATGGTAGAGCATATCAAGGAGATCCTTACAGATCTTGAGCTTCCGTTTAGAGTATTGAGACTTTGCGGTGGAGATATGGGCTTCACTTCTGCGATGACCTATGATTTTGAAGTATGGAGCGCGGCCCAGGAAATGTGGCTGGAAGTAAGCTCTGTTTCTAATTTTGAAACTTTCCAGGCGAACCGACTGAAATGCAGATTCAAAACAGACGGGAAGTCTCAGCTGGTGCATACTCTGAATGGTTCTGCAATGGCTCTTCCAAGAATTATGGCTGCATTGCTGGAGAATAACCAGACAGAAGAAGGAATCAGAATTCCTAAGAAAATTGCAGAATATGCAAGATTCGATCTGATTAACTAGAATAAATTTCTATACAATAAATAATCCCCTTTCAGTCTTGGAAGGGGATTATTCTTGATTATTAAAAAACTTGAATTATTCAGTAGTGATAATCACTTTTTTATCTTTATTCACCAGATTTTTGCCGTCTACAAGATCATTGGATCTTACCATAATCTCTACTGTCTTATTATCAACCTGCTTTACAAAATCATGCTTTCCCTCAATACTTTTGATCGGTTTCTGGAATTTCAGGGTATTGGTAAAGGTAAGGTTGAACATTCTGAGCATTCCCGCCATTCCTGAAGCCATCTGTTTTCCGTAGGCTTCTATAGAATCGCTTTTGGTTTTAGGAACTGTTTTTTCTTCTGATTCTTTTTCTTCCAGCATTTTGAGAATGCCATCAGAATTAAATTTATCAGTATTAATAGTCAGAGATTTACCATCCCAGACTGCAATGTCCTGTAAAGGTATTTTCTTCAGACGCTTGTCGCTGGCTAAAAGCTGGGTGATTTCTGAAGGCATAAGTTTATCATATTTAAGGGAAAGGCCAATAATTTCGTTCTTGTCTTTATCCACTTTCATGTAAACTTTTTTCAACACTTTTGCCGAATCTTCATTAAGAGTTACTTTTCCATGTTTCTGAACATTATAAAGACTTGTCCAGTCAGTAGGCAGCTTATCGAGGTCGCTCAGTTTCTTTGGATCTGACCCCATCATGCTCATCATTCCCATTACATTTTTATCCATCAGGATATTAGACTTCATACTGGTTGCAGCGTCTTTATAATAAGTGGTTTCTGTATTGATAGAGCAGGACTGCAGAACCATAAAAAGAATGGCGGCCCATAAAAAATTTATCTGTTTAATCATTGCTGAAATTTTTTAGTGTTTCTTATATATTACAAAACAGATACCAACCAAAAAGAAACTGAAATTTACTATATCACGATCATAACCGACATCAGAATTTTCAACGGTCTGATGCCGGCTTTTTATTTAAATTTAAGACAGATTGTTAATTTTTATGCTTTAAGTGATCCGTAAAAAACCAGGTGTACATACTATATTGATGATATTTGGTATTTACGCCCTCTGTCATACCATGATTTCTGTTCGGATAAGGTATAACATAGAATTTTTTGCCGGCTGCGATCAATTTATTTATCAATACTTCGGTACTCTGATAGTTTACATTATCATCACCAGTTCCATGCATTAAGAGCAGATCGCCTTTAAGACCATCTACATAGCTGAGGGCAGCCGTGGTATCATAAGCTTTTGGATTATCCTGTGGCAAACCTAAAAAGCGTTCCGTAAATCCGGCATTATACAGCCGGCTGCTGCTTAAATAGGCTCCCGGAATAGCAACCTTATAAATATCAGGATATCTCAGTATTTGAAGCAAACTGATCATTCCTCCTCCGCTCCAACCAAAAATGCCTATATTGTCTTTGTCGATATAACCAAAATCGGCAATAAGCTTCTTTGTCGCTTTGGCCAAATCATCTGACGGAAGAATACCATGCTTACCATAAATAACTTTCCGCCACTCCCTGCCATACAATGATGGTGTACCTCTGGCATCTATATTCATAACGATAAAGCCCTTCTGGGCCATCATTTGATACCACATGTAATTATTTGCATTTAACCATTTGTCTTGTACTGTCTGGTTGCCCGGCATACTATACTCGTGGAAAATCAAAGGATATTTTTTTGTCGGATCAAAATTAGGAGGCAAAATCTGCCAGGCATCCAGTATAACTCCGTTGCCAATATCAATCTTTAGGAACTTAGCCTGACTGCAGTGAACATTGGCTAATGCTGTTTTTAGCTTACTATTATCTTCTAGTATTTTTAGCTGACGATGATCAGGCAGACTGACTAAGCTGATTACCGAAGGTGTATTAATATTGGAAAAATTGTGAAAAGCATACTTTCCATCATTTGAAATCTGGTAGTTGTTCACACCCACAGACTGATCGGGGCTAAGCTTTTTAGGATTACCCTTTCCATCTGTATTCATACTATATAAGTACCTGTAAATTGCATTGGTAGGTGAGGCAAGGAAATAAACGATTTTATCTTTTAAGTCCAGTCCGGTTATTTCATCAACATCAAAAGGCTGTTTGGTTAAATCAACTTCATTCTTGCCATCAGCGCTTATTTTGTAAATATGTCGCCAGCCACTTTTCTCGCTGGTCCACAAAAAACTCTTTCCCTCATCGATCCAATACATTTCACCAGGCGTTAAAAAGGCGCTATCAGCATCTTGATAAATCAGCTCAGTTTTTCCGCTTATCTCTCCCGCATATAGCTTTACGGTATTTTGTTTCCGGTTTAATTGTTGGATAAAAAGCTTGTTCGAAGATGGCTTCCAATCAAAATAGGTAATGTAATTGTTTCTTGTATCTCCGGGAATTTCAAACCAATTTGTGTGGCTGCTTTCAATCTCTAAAACGCCAACCTTACACGCCGGAAGTTCTTCTCCTGGTTTCACATACTGTTGTTTTGTTATAGAAGGATATAGCGAATCGGTATTATTGATGATGATGAGATCTTTTACACCTTCAACATTAAATTGAGTATACGCAATAAACTTACTGTCTTCACTCCATTTAAAACCTTGGACATTAAGTACGGGTGCAAAATCTGTCGATGAATTTGCATTAATGACAGTTTTTGATCCATCTGTTGTAAGTTGCTTACAAAGGCCGGTTCCCATATCTTCAACATAGATATTGTTATCCCTGCAAAAGGCAATTTTCTTCAGATCGGGTGAAACCAAAATATTTCGTACTCCATTGGCCTTTCCGCCAAATGTTATCTTGGCTAAATGCCAGCTGCTAAGATCTAAAAACCAGGATTCACTTCTTTGTGCATCTTTACCAACGGCTGCTCCATTAAGCACTACGGCTTTCATATCGTCGGTTAATTTAGCAGTTTTAAAAACTAAGGGTAAGCTTTCGCCTTTGGGAATAAGTTTATCAGCCGGAACAAGCAATTGTTCTTTACCTTTGATAGGATCAATAAGCCATAGCTCCTTTACACCCGGATGGCCAGGATATTTAGACGAAGTTCTGATCTCAAGATAGTTATGTCCTTTCCCAATCCATTCAGGTGTTTTATACGAGGCTGGTACATACTTCTTATTTACAAAAATATCGTCCAGTGTTATTTCTGTGTTCGTTGTATCTGTTTTAGTTACTTGTAGTGTCTTTTGCCAGGTAACCTGTTGTCCATAACTTGAAAGAGCAATAGATAAAACAAACAATACACTTATGATTTTCTTCATAATATTTTTATTGTAATTTTAAATTTTATTTAAAGCCCAGAGCCGAGCATTTTAATCCATACAGGCTTATAGACAGGATTTTTAATTCCTTCTACATGATAAGGATTTGAACCATTGTTCTTTTCTGTTAAAAGGGGTTGATCTAACGCGAATGAATGATCTTTGGGGATATGAATTGTTTGGCATATTTCTGCTAATTCTTTAGCTGCAGCTTCCTTGGTATGATACGTTGCATATAGATTTTCTAATGGAGTAGTGAATTTCTGAGCATACCAACCGGCAATCTTTTTATTTTTCGAATCACTGTAATCCCAGCCTCCGGAAAAACTGATTATTCGTGATACCTTCTCATTTTGCGCAATATATTCAGCCATTCCACCACCCTGTGATTGACCTGCTATGGCGATTCTATTCCAAGCAGGTTTACCTGCCTGATCGTCCAAATATTGTGACCAATGGCCTTCTTTATCATTTTTTGATAAATACTGCAATAGCTTTACCAAGCGTGGGATAATGGCATCTTGTGGCTGATCTGGAATGCCCGAGAAGTTGTTATCTCCATAAGTGCGTTTTCTACGAAACTGAGCTGTGCAGTCTGCATCATCTTTTAATCTGTTGCCTACGCATAATTGTGATACGCCAGGAGTACTCATAAAAGAAAGTGCAACAACCCTATAGCCCTGGTCAAGCGCGGTTTTAAAAAATTTAGCTGGAACATTTTTTGTCGAACCATTCGTGCCGGTGAGCCACAATAATATTTTGTTGTTTTTTATTTTCGAATCATAATACACCACATGCACGCTATCCCAAGCATGTACTCGTGGGTCGGCTTCGCTAGGTTTTATTCTTAATGTCTTATAACTGACTAATAAATTAGCCTGCTTCATATTTTGGGGCGTTGATTTCTTGGCCATACATGAGGTGATGACAACAAATAGCATGACGTAAAAGATGGAGAGGAATTGGGTATTCTTTTTCATGAGTATTTTAATGTGTTTGTTAATGTTTTTTTAATATGCTGATAATCAATCAAATATGAATTTATTCAAAAATTCATAAATCATTGATTGTTAATTATTTATATGAAATTTGAGTTTACCGTATTTTTTAGCGATGTATTCTAAAATTGTATATAATTATATGTTTGGAGACAAGGATGTATTTATTGAGGTAGTGGCAAAATAAAATCTACTCCCATTTGAGCATGAAGTAAAGTGGTATTAAATACGGGGATATCTAAATCTTTTTCTCCTATGATGAGAGGGAACTCAGTGCAGCCCAATATTATGCCTTCGGATCCTCTGGCTTTCAATAGGGCTATCTGATTTAGAATATATCTCTTTGTTTCAGAGTTTAAGATGCCTAGCGATAATTCATTTTGTATCATGGCATGAAGTTGAGTTCTATCTTCTTTCTTATCCGGTACAATAACCTCTATATGGTATTTGTCTTTAAGAATCTTAGCAATAAAAGGCTCTTCCATGGTAAATATTGTTCCAATCAGCCCAACTTTATGTAAATTCTTTTGTTTAACGGCAACTCCAGTGGCATCAGCAATATGCAGTATGGGAATTGCACTGTGCATTTGTACTTCATCATATACTTTATGAGGCGTATTGGCACAAAAAAGTACTGCTTTGGAACCGGCTTTCTCCAAACGTCTGCATGCATCGGTTAGAATGTTTGCTATTGAATCCCATCTGCCCAATTGTTGCAACTGATGGATATGATGCTGATCAAGGTTAATCAATACCAGAGGTGGATTGGTATTGTTGTCAAAACGGGTATTTACCGTCTGATTGATGTAACTATAATATTCAACTGTTGAATGCCATGAAGTACCGCCAATAAGCCCAAGGGTATTCATGGTTGTCTGGCGTGTGGCCGAATCAATACTTTGGGCATGGGATAATAAAGACATGAGGTAATTAGTGTAAATAGTAAAACGAATTTTAAACAAAAAGCTTTTTAATAGTTTTAAATGATGGCTGATCGTGGTGGAAGGTCCAGACTTATCATATTTTTTTCAATTTTATTCCTGCTATTTCATAAAAATGTTTATTATAAAAGTAAGACTATTATCAACATAGGCTGTTATTGGAAACTGACTTTTAATAGCAGTATTTTAACCTTTTTATAATCTAAGCTACCTTCCTCATAAAAGAGTGTTATCAAAAAATATATGAATAATCTATTTAAATACTATTCAGTATAACTAAATCTTTCTATAAAATAGTTCTAGGATAATCCCGTTGGTGAAATTTTGCCTGAATTTATTAGTCCGGCTTTCTTGTTGTACACAGTCTTGAGGCTATACTTTTGAAAAATATTGTAATTATTCCCTACCTATTCAATTTTGTCTTTTGAAATTTTACCTTTCGGGGATTCTCAAATGTTTTTAAGATTTGAAATTTTCAGTAAATTGTATTAATGACAGTTGGTCGAGCTGTGATCGTGTCCTTCAATGTGGCAGTTACCGTTATGATCTTTAGAAATTGTCATGGCCTCAGCTCTCGGTGAAATATAAGGAATTCCCAGTTCAAGGCCTCTCAGGATGAATAATCCCCCTAAAATAATCATAATCACAGGGACTGCTTTCAAAATTTTAATTCTAAAAGCCTGATTCATGAGATTCCCGGCGAGAACTACTGCAAACATGAATGGAAGTGTACCAAGTCCGAATAAAGCCATATATGAGGCTCCCTGCCATATTCCTCCGGCTGCCAGGCTGGCTGTAAGAGCCATGTAAACCATTCCACACGGAAGAAAGCCATTAAGAAGTCCGGTTGTAAAGCGTGAGCGGTAATCTGCTTTCTGCAGAAGTCTTCCTAAATTTGACTTTACTGAAAAGAGAAATTTAGAAAGAAAAGGAATTTTAGAGGCAAAATCTTTTCCGCCAAACGAAAACAAAGCCATAATAATCAGGAGGATCCCTGCAACGATCGTAAGATACTGCTGGAAGCCTGCCATTTCAAAACCTTCCCCTACAATTCCCAGTATGGCACCTAATAAAGAGTACGTGAAAATCCTGCCGAACTGATAGGTTAAATTCTGAAGATAGAAATTGGTGGCCTGTTTTTTAGTCAATCCCATCGATAAGGCAATAGGTCCGCACATTCCGATACAGTGAAAACCGGAAGCAAATCCCAAAGCAATTGCCGATAAAATAAGTCCTATTTCCATATCACATCATAATCCATTCTATAGTCTGCTTTGTCTTTTGTCCACATCAGTCTCAAAGTATAGTTTCCCACTTTTAATACCTGTCCCGGTATAAAAATAGAATGAGCGGCATCAAGCTGTACAGATTTTTTTATGTCTAAATTCTGGTCGTCGGTTCTGTTTAAAACAAATTTTACCGTAGTATTGGTATTGTCGTATTCTTTTGGAAAAGTAATTTTAATTCCATTCTTTTCCTGGCTGTATACAGGCTTTTCCTGCAGGTCGTCAGCTCTTTTCTTAGCATCGATTACGTCCTGATACTTAAGTTCCTCTTCGTAATAATTATCGGTTACCATTTCAGAGTTCTTCTGCCCGTTCGGGAAAAGAAACAGCATGGATAATATAAAAACAATGAATGCAAATAATGCAATAACTACACCGTGTCCCCAACTAAAGTTTTTCATTTCTTCCGGTTTTTTATCTGTTTTGGATCCTCATGATTGAGGCTTTTTTGATTAAAATTGTAATTTGAATGGCCCCTCGAAATATGTCTGATAAGAATCTATAAGCTTTCCTTTCATATCATATACACCGATGGTTATATTTTGTTTGGAAAGTTTCATGTCATTTTCCGGGAAGCTGATATTGATCGTTCCTTTCGAAATTTTATCCCTATCCACCTGGATCTTGCTGGATGCACTGTAGATGATCTCGCCGTGAGCCGGTTCAAGAACTTTTATTGTTACGATTTTCTTATCATTGGTTTTGTTAAGGAATGTATAATTGTACGTATTGGTGATCTTACCGTCTCTTACAAAGAATGTACTTCCCGCCGGTTTAATGAATTTCGCCTCCATTTCTCCTCTGTTGTAAAGAAGAAATCCTAAGAATCCAACCAATAAAACAAGAACCACCGCAAAACCTTTCATTCTTCCCGTGAATTTGAATTCAGTCTGGTTTTCAATTTCATTTTCCGATGCATATCGGATAAGCCCTTTCGGAAGACCTACCTTTTCCATTACTTCATCACATGCGTCGATACATGCGGTACAATTTACACATTCCAGCTGTTGTCCGTCCCTGATGTCGATTCCTGTAGGGCAAACCACCACACACTGATGGCAGTCTATACAGTCTCCTTTTCCTGCAGCCTTACGGTCTTCGCCTTTTCTCCATTTCGATCTGTTTTCTCCTCTTTTAAAATCGTAGAAAACATTAATGGTGTCTTTATCAATTAAAACACCCTGAAGTCTGCCGTACGGGCAAACCAAAGTACAAACCTGTTCCCTGAACCATGCAAATACAAAGTAAAATGCTGCTGAAAACAGAACCATTACAATAAAATTGGTAGGGTGAGCAAACGGACCTTCTGATATAATTCTGAAGATTTCTTTATACCCAACGATATACATCAGCATAAAATGGGTAATAATCAGGGAGATGATCACATAAACCGACCATTTCAGGCTTCGTTTCCATATCTTTTCACTGTTCCACTCCTGTCTGTCCAGCTTCATCTGCTTGTTTCGGTCCCCTTCAATAAGATATTCAATTTTACGGAAGATAGATTCCATAAAAATTGTCTGAGGACATATCCACCCGCAGAAAATTCTTCCGAACGCAATCGTAAAAATGATGATAAATATTAAGGATGCGATAGCACCTAAAGTAAGGATAAAAAAGTCCTGTGGATAGAAAGGCTGTCCGAAAATGAAAAACTCCCTATCGATAACATTAAACAAAAAGAATGGATTACCATTGATTTTGAGAAATGGTACTGTAAAATAAATAATTAATAAAGCATAACTTACAATATTTCTATAATTGGTATATTTTCCTTTTGGTTTTCTTGGAAATACCCATTTTCTCTTACCGGATTGCTCCATTGTCCCGATAGAATCTCTGTAAGTTTCAGGATCCAGAACCTGGCCCTGTCCACCTCGTACTTCTATTTCTTCTATGTCTGACATTTGTAATATTGTTTTAAAAAAGAAAAAACATAATTCGTTACTATTTTAATCTAATAACAAATTATGTTTTTTCATATGTTTCTAATTTTTTAAAATTATTCTTTTTCCCAATGCGCTTCGGTTCCCTGAGGAGCTGCTCCTCCCTGAGCCTGCGTCACTGGCGGTTGTTCCTGATTAATGTGATATACATAAGCTGCAATCTTTTCAATCTCTGCACCTGAAACTTCTCCGTTCTTACCGAACGCTCTCATCGCAGGGTTGGTAGGAGAACCATTCCAGTCCATATGGAAAACATTTTTAAATAAAGTTTTCTCCGGCTGGTTGATCCAGTAGTTATCCGTAAGGTTTGGACCGATACCACCACTACCGTCTTCTTTGTGACAAGATGCACAGTTGGTTTTGAATAGTTCTTTACCTTCTGCAATATTGTCGGCAGAGTATTTCGCTGTTTCTATCGTTACAGGAGGCTGTTCAGCTTCGTATTTTGCAATACTTGCCATCTGCTCCTTATATTCCTGTTCGTATTCGCTTAGCGGGTGTGCGAAATCTGTGAAAGAATATGCTGCAATATATACAATACAAAAAGCAGTCCCAAAATAGAATAATCCTACCCACCATTTAGGTAGCTGGTTATCTAATTCCATGATCCCATCGAAACCATGGTCGATAAGGATATCTTTCTCTTCTGTAGCAGACTGTTTTTTGAATGCACTGTCGTACATCCTTCTTAAGAAAGGCACTTTCTTTTCTGCCAGATATGCTGCTTTTTCTTCCGGAGATAGTTTTTTGAACTTATTATTTTCAATCAAATCTCCGATAGCACTGTGGATGTATGCCAAAATAGCACTGATCACAACAGTTCCCCAAAAGTAAGGTGAAGCTAGGAACGAGTAGCTCTGTACAAACAAATAATAAAAAACTATTAAAAGTCCAGTTATTATTAAAATGTTTACAACAACAGGTGTTCTTTGTTTCATAATAAATAGTTTAATTTTTTAAATTAAAATCGTCATCCTCATCATCCCCAAGTGGAGCTTCTTCTTCCTCTTTGTAATATTTTTTAGGCCTGCTAAAAACATAGATTACCAGAGCTACGAAGAACAGCATAAAGAAAATCAGAGCCAGCGTCTGGTAGAGACCAGCGTTTTCTGTATTGGATAATATATCTTTAAAGTTCTGAGGAATCATGTGAACCTTTTAATGTTAGTTAGTACTTGCTGTTTTTATTTCTGTAGTCTTAATATCTGTTCCTAATCTCTGAAGATAAGAAATAAGAGCTACGATTTCTTTTTTCTCCAATTCTCCCTGAGGTCTCTTGGCATAAGCTACCTTAAGGTCATTCGCTTCAGAGAAGATGTCTTTTACGATTTTTGTTGCCTGGTTGTCTGCCCATTTGTTTGCAGAATCTATTTCAGCTTTCGTATAAGGAACTTCAAAAGTATTCTTCATCAGCTTCATTTTGTCTACCATCTTAGATCGGTCCAGGTTGGTAGCAATCAGCCAAGGGTAACGAGGCATGATAGAGCCCGCAGAAGTAGATCTTGGGTTATACATGTGCTTGTAATGCCAAGAACTTGGGTTTTTACCTCCTTCTCTGTGTAAATCTGGTCCTGTTCTCTTAGAACCCCAAAGGAATGGTCTGTCGTATACAAATTCCCCTGCTTTAGAATACTGTCCGTTTTTACCGTTGAATCTTGTGATCTCATCCCTGAAAGGTCTGATCATCTGAGAGTGACAGGCATTACATCCTTCACGGATATAAATATCTCTACCTTCCAATTCAAGTGGTGAATATGGTTTTACTGCTGATATTGTAGGTACACTTTTCTTAAGAGATAGTGTAGGGATAATTTCAATTGAACTACCGATGGAAATCGTGAAGAAAGATAAAATACCTAGTAATACGGGCATTCTTTCAAGCCATAAGTGAGTTCCTTCACCTTCTTTACGTTTGTTTCCGATGTTTGCCAGCGCAGGTGCTTCAGCAGGAACTTCTTTCTGGAATGAACCTTTTCTTACAGTAGCGATTACGTTAACAATCATTAAAATAGCTCCTGAAATATAGAATGCTCCTCCTAAGAATCTCATTTTGAAATAAGGAATGATTGCAGTTACCGTATCCAGCCAGTTTTTGTACATCAAAGTACCATCCGGGTTGAACTGTTTCCACATTAATCCCTGTGTGAATCCTGAAATATACATTGGTACTGCATAGAAGATGATTCCTAATGTCCCTAACCAGAAGTGCCAGTTAGCTAATTTTACAGACCAAATTTTTGTTCTCCACATAATGGGTACCAGGTAATAGATAACCCCGAATGCCATGAAACCATTCCATCCAAGAGCTCCTAAGTGTACGTGACCGATAACCCAGTCTGTAAAGTGACCAATTTTGTTGATATTTTTAGTTGCCAAAAGCGGACCTTCAAATGTTGCCATACCGTAGCATGTAACAGCTACCACGAAGAACTTAAGGATAGGGTTTTCCCTTACTTTATCCCAAGCACCTCTTAAGGTAAGAAGTCCATTTAGCATCCCTCCCCATGACGGTGCGATAAGCATGATAGAGAAACCTGTTCCCACAGCCTGTGCCCATGCAGGAAGAGCGGTATACTGAAGGTGGTGAGGACCAGCCCAGATATATACGAAAATTAATGACCAGAAGTGAATAATAGACAGTTTGTAAGAGAAAACCGGTCTGTCTGCTGCCTTCGGAAGGAAGTAATACATTAAACCAAGAACCGGAGTTGTCAGTACGAATGCTACGGCATTGTGACCGTACCACCACTGTACAATAGCATCTTTTACCCCTGCATATGCTGAGTAAGATTTCCAGCCGGAGAAAGATAATGGAACTTCAAGGTTGTTGAAAATGTGAAGCATGGCAACGGCAATCCATGTACCGATATAGAACCAGATAGCTACATAAAGGTGTCTTACTCTTCTTTTTGAAATGGTAAGGAACATGTTGATCCCGAAAACAATCCAGGAGAATGCAATCAATATGTCGATCGGCCATTCATGTTCAGCATATTCTTTTGAAGTATTGATCCCCATAAAGAATGTAATGAACGTAGCAACAATCATAAACTGCCAGGTCCAGAAATGTAACCAGGATAATGTATCACTGTACATTCTTGTTTTTAATAATCTCTGTAATGAGTAATAAATACCGGTATAAACGATATTACATACAAATGCCCAAATTACAGTATTGGTATGAAGCATTCTGATTCTACCAAAACCAAATGCACCATGAGTGTTTATTAACCCTTGAATATTGCCTGATGCAAGACTTTTGATGGTTGTATCATCTGTACCGAATAAAAATTCCGGCAATTCCGGGTAGAAAAGCATTAATGCCGCCGTAAGCCCGAACGTAAATCCTATAAGACCGAAAACTAAGGTCGCATAGAGGAACGCACGGACAATACTGTTGTCATAACTAAACTTTTGTGTTTCCATATCAACTATTCACTTTTTTCTTCAATTTTATTATTCTCTCCTATTTTTTTCTCGTCTTTATCTTTGTCGCCTTTTTCATCCTTTTCCTTGATTTCTCCATTATCAAAAAGGATTCTGACAGCCGGAGATTCATCATCTTCAAACTGTCCTTTTCGGGCATACACTATAAATACGACCAAGAAAATCGCAGCCAAAGAAACACTGTAGAGGATCATTAAATATAGAATATCCATTGGACAACAAAATTAACCTATTTTCGGGGTTCAAATTTAGTGAAAAATAATGACATTCATCACGAAATGCGGATTTCAGCTAATTTAAAATCAGTCTAAATAAGGGCTTCTACGCCTGTTTTTTGAAATATTTGCGGCCCAAAATCCAGGTGGAAAGAGTAGTGAATGTAACCACAGTGATGGAACTGATTGGCATGATGATTGCTGCAAAGAGCGGATGCATTTGACCTGTAACTGCGTAACTTAAACCAACGATGTTGTAAAGAAAACTAATTATGAATGTCATTTTTACAATAGTAATTGATCCTTTGCAGACATTCAGGTATTTGTCCAGTATGACTACTTTATCGCCGTTCATGATTACGTCGGAAGAAGGGGTGAAGCTGTTTGTATCATCTGCAATGGCGATTCCCACATTGCTTTGCTTCAGTGCTCCGGCATCATTCAGGCCATCTCCAAGCATAGCGACTTTCATATTCTGATCCTGAAGATTTTTGATGTAATTAAGCTTGTCTTCCGGGCTCTGGTTGAAAGCCATTCCCTGATATTTAGGGATAAGTTCCTTAAGCTGGCTTTCCTCTGAAGAATTATCGCCGCTCAGGATAAAAATTTTATAGCTGGTCAGCTTTGTGAACAGTTCTCTTAATTTCGGACGGTATTCATTTTTGAAGATGAATTTACCTAAAAACTCACTGTTTTTGCTGATATATACGGCAGTTTCAAGATTTTTAGGTTCCTGTTCATTATAACGTGCGGAACCAATTTTATAAATATTTCCTCTTACACTGGCTTCATATCCTTTTCCGGAAATCTCCCGGAAATTTTCAACAGGAAAATAGTCATCATTGACTTCTATAAATTCATATAGCGATTTGGAAAGCGGATGGTTGGAGTTTTTTAATAATGTTTTGATGTTCAGTTCGTCAAATTCATTTATCTCGTGGCCTTCATACCTGATATTAGATTTTTTTCTATGCGTAATAGTTCCCGTTTTGTCAAAGACAATCGTATCCAGTTTGGCAATCTTCTCAATCGTTAAAGTATCTTTCACGTAAAACTTATTACGGCCCAGTATTCTCATAATGTGTCCGAACGTAAACGGTGCAGACAAGGCCAATGCACAAGGGCAGGCGATGATAAGAATGGCTGAAATAACCTGGAACATAATGTTAAGGTCAATAAATGCCCAGTAAATTCCTGAGATTAACGCAATGCCTAAAATAATGAATGTGAAATACTTGCTGACGTTATTGGTCAGTGTATCAAGACCTGTTTCATGCTTCTTAAAAGCTTCCTTATTCCAAAGCTGGGTCAGATAACTCTGGTCCACATCTTTGATGACCTCCAGTTCTAATGAGGAGCCGATCTGCTTTCCTCCTGCAAAAATTTTATCACCAGGCTGTTTGCTGATGCTTTCACTCTCTCCCGTGATAAAGCTGTTGTCTATATTTCCTTCACCGTTGATCAGGATGGCATCAACAGGAATAATTTCCTGGTTTCTTACCAGAATCCTGTCTCCCACCTTAATCTCGGAAAGAAGAATATTGTCCTGTTTTCCTTCAAAATCTACTTTGGTAACCGCAATAGGATAAAATGATTTATAATCTCTGTCGTAGGATAAGGCGCTGTAAGTTCTTTTCTGGAAAATTTTTCCCATCAGCATAAAGAACAATAAACCGCAAAGAGTGTCAAAGTATCCGGGTCCGTAATCTGTAACCACCTCATAAATGCTTCGTCCGAAAAGGACAAAAATTCCCAAAACGATCGGAACGTCAATATTCACGATCTTGTTTTTTAAACCATACCAGGCAGATTTATAGTAATCCGAAGCAGAATAAAATACAACAGGACAGGCCAAAAGGAACATCAGTGTTCTGAACAGCCCTTTATAATGTTCCATCCAGTAGTCTTCACCCCCTACATATTCAGGAAAGGCAAGGAACATCCCGTTTCCGAATGCAAACCCGGCAATGGCAAATTTGATAAGAAGCGATTTGTCAAGGTGATCTACATTTTTATCGGCGGTTTCAAGGCTGATAACGGGTTTGTACCCCAGATTGGTTAAGAAATTAGCTAATTCGCTTAATTTAAGATCGTTATGGTTGAATGAAATCTGTAAGGTCTTTCTGGTGAAATTGACCTGTGAATAATTGATATGCTCATTCAGGGTGTGGAGGCTTTCTAAAAGCCAGATGCATGAAGAGCAGTGAATTACAGGGATTTTAAAAGTAACAAGACTTGTCTTTCCTTCCGAGAAATCAGTAATTTTTTCGAAGATTTCAGGGGTGTCAAGATATTCAAATTGGGAAGAGCTCTCATCAGGGCGGATCCCGGCTCTTTTATTAAGTTCGTAGAAATTGGTTAAATCATTGAGATTCAGAATTTCATAAACAGACTTGCAGCCATTGCAGCAGAAAGTCTTTTCATCAAATAAAATTCGCTCCTTTTCTATACCTTGACCACAATGAAAACAGTTCTCGCTCACCACCATAATATATTGAACTACAAAATTATAACAATTTTTTTTGTTTATCGCGTTAAAAAGTTCTATTTTTGTGATAAATGTCATATAAAATGTCGCAGGAACAACAGATTGCAATTGAAGAGAGGTTCGCCAGAGTTTTTAATGATAAATCATTTAAGGAAAGACTTTCTAGCACTGATTTTGAAAAATATATTAACAGCAAGAAAAAATTAAGTTTTCAAAAACACGACACCATTTTCGAGGACGGAGAAACACCAAAAGGCGTATACGTTTTAGAAAAAGGGGCCGCTAAGCTTTCCAAGTCCGGAGCTTTTGGAAAAGACCAGATTTTAAGATTTATCAAAGAGGGGGATATCATCGGCTATCGTTCATTACTTTGCGGGGAAAATTTCCAGGCAAAGGCTGAGGCTATGACAGACATTGAGTGCATTTTCCTTCCGGCAGATGTCTTTATGTATCTTCTGGAAGTAGATCCGCAGCTTTCTTTTGCAATGCTTCAGAAAATCTCTTATGAACTGGGAGAATCGTCCAATACCATTACTTTCCTTGCACAGAAAACGGTAAGAGAAAGACTGGCAGAAATTCTGATACTCCTGGAGCAAAAACTAGGGGTAGATCCTGAAGGGTTTATCAAAATCTCGCTCACCAGAGAAGAAATTGCCAACATCATCGGTACCGCTACAGAAAGTGCCATCCGTTTAATCTCTGAATTCAAGCAGGACAGTCTCATAGAAGTAGACGGAAGAAATATCAAAATCCTGAACCACGACAAACTGATGAAACTAGGTCACGTAGTTTTATAACAATCATACAAAAACTTAAGTCGGCGAAAGCCGACTTTTTAACTTTTAAAAATAGATAATTATGTCTGTTCACTCTGAAATTAAAAAAGTTACGACTGAAACCTTGCGTAAAATGAAATTCGACAAGGAAAAAATAACAATGCTTACCGCTTACGACTTTACCACTGCAAAAATGGTGGATGCCGGAGGTGTTGATGCTATTTTGATAGGAGACTCTGCAGCCAATGTAATGGCTGGTTTCGAAACGACTTTACCGATCACGCTGGATCAGATGATTTATCATGCCCAAAGCGTTGTTCGTGGAGTAGACAGAGCTCTTGTGGTGGCGGACCTTCCATTCGGGACCTACCAGAGTAATCCTGAGAAAGCACTGGAATCTGCTGTAAGAATGATGAAGGAAGGAGGTGCTCATGCTGTGAAAATTGAAGGTGGGAAAGAAATTTCAAAATCTATAAAAAAAATTATCAATGCCGGAATTCCTGTCATGGGGCATTTGGGGTTGACACCGCAGTCTATCTACAAATTCGGAACCTATAAAGTAAGAGCTAAGGAAGAAGCCGAAGCTGAAAAACTGATCAGTGACGCACAGCTTCTGGAAGAACTGGGGTGCTTCTCAATCGTTTTGGAGAAAATTCCTGCTGATTTAGCCAAAAAAGTATCAGAAAGTATTTCTATTCCTACCATCGGGATTGGAGCTGGAGCAGACTGTGACGGGCAGGTTCTTGTATACCACGATATGGTTGGGATGAACAAAGGTTTCAGCCCGAAGTTCTTGAGAAGATACCTTGATCTGTATACAGAAATAACAGGTGCGGTTGCCCAGTACGTGAAAGATGTGAAAAGTGTTGAATTTCCTAATGAAAATGAAAGCTACTAATTGATGATGAACCAACAACAATCTCTTCAGGGAATTTTATCAATTGCAGCAATCATATGTATGGCGGTAGGCTGGTTTAATTTATTCTCACCGGAAATCAATGAACTTCTTTCCAGAAAAGTCTTTTATGTATTGATAGGAGCGAGTTTCTTCGTTCAGGCGCCTACACTGCCCAATAAAAATTTTATGTATGGTATGTATGCGGCAGCGGCGATTTGTGTGATCGGAGCGTTTTTGCCGGCAGACTCTAAACTTTCAATGCTTAAAACAATAGGCCTTCTTGCAGGCATTATTATTTCTTTTACTAACAGACCAAGGCGTTCGTAATGTATGGAAGAGCAGATTGTATATGAAGATAACCACCTTCTGGTAGTTAACAAAAAAGTAGGACAGCTTGTTCAGGGTGATAAAACCGGCGATGAATCGTTGCTGGAATCCATCAAGAATTTTATAAAGAAAAGGGATGCTAAGCCGGGAAATGTTTTTCTCGGCTTAGTTCACCGTATAGACCGTCCAACTTCAGGCTTAGTTATCTATGCCAAAACTTCCAAAGCACTTTCCCGTCTCACCCAGATGGTCAAGAACAGGGAGGTTAAAAAAACATACTGGGCTGTCGTAGGAAAAGAAATGATTCCTCAGAGCCAGAGGCTTGTTCACTACCTGAAGAAGAATGAAAAGAACAATAAAGCCATTGTTTTTCAAAAAGCAACAGAAGGGGCAAAAGAAGCCATCCTGACTTACCATGTGATTAAAACACTTGATAATTATATGCTTCTTGAAATTGATCTTGAAACCGGAAGGCATCACCAGATCCGTGCTCAGCTGTCGAAAACCGGGATCCCTATAAAAGGAGACCTGAAATACGGGGCGCCCCGATCGAATCCTGACGGCGGTATTAATCTTCATGCAAGAAAACTGGAATTTATTCATCCTGTTACCAAAGAAGAAATAGAAATTACAGCTCCTGTTCCCCAGAATGATGCTATTTGGAGAGCCTGTGAGGAATAAAATATTTGTAATCTTTCATTTTTTCAGGTAAGCATTAAGCAAAAAGCTAAAATCAAGGCCATTTCAATATTGAGATGGTCATTTCATTTTTAAGCAAATTCAATTTTGCCCGTTCTGAAAAAATAACTACCTTCGTCACAACTTTAGGGGTGTCTGTAGACATACAGACTGAGACTTTACCCTTTGAACCTGATCTGGATTATACCAGCGTAGGGAAAAGTAAATGACTTTTACTGTACATTCTAATGTACAATAGCGGCCATTCCTAAAGTATAAATAAAATAATTAGGAATGGAACTTACAATCAACCACACAACGAAAACATTTGAAGTACTTCCGGATAATCTGGAAGCATTGATGGCTATGGAAATCCCCGGAAAGAAAAAGGGTATAGCCGTGGCTCTCAACAACCGTATTATTCCATTGTCCGACTGGGCAGAAACAATCCTTAAAGATAAAGATTCAGTTTTAATCATTACTGCCACTCAGGGCGGTTAACTCACCTAATAATACAGAAAACTTATGGCTCATTCAATCACCTGTTCGCCATTTCCGAACGCCAGAAAAATTTACATTGAAGGAAAAATACATCCTATTAGCGTAGCAATGCGTGAAATTCACCTAAGTCCCACCAAGCTTAGCAACGGAACTTTGGAAAATAATTCCCCGGTTACTATTTATGATACCTCGGGTCCCTATACCGATGAAAATGCATCTATTGATATCACGAAAGGGCTTCCGCGAATCAGGGAACAATGGATACTGGACAGAAAAGATGTGGACATCCTGAACGGTATCACTTCAGAATATGGAAAAGCCCGTCTGGCAGACCCACGCCTTGATGAGTTGCGTTTTGCTTACGATCACAAGCCGAAAGTAGCTAAAGAAGGACAGGAACTCACGCAGCTTTACTATGCAAAACAGGGGATTATTACCCCCGAAATGGAATATGTAGCCATCAGGGAAAATCAACGGATTGAGCAGCTGGATACGGTTTCCCAAGACATGGCATTTCAGCATCCAGGAAACAGTTTTGGAGCCCATACTCCGAAAGGCAAAATAACTCCCGAATTTGTAAGAGATGAAATTGCTGCAGGAAGAGCAATCATTCCGAATAATATCAATCATCCGGAGAGTGAGCCCATGATCATTGGACGTAATTTTTTAGTGAAAATTAATGCTAACATCGGCAACAGTGCCGTTTCCTCGACCATTGAAGAAGAAGTAGAGAAAGCGGTCTGGGCATGCCGTTGGGGAGCAGACACCATTATGGATCTTTCAACAGGAAAAAATATCCATGAAACAAGAGAATGGATTATCAGAAACAGCCCGGTTCCTATTGGTACTGTTCCTATATATCAGGCGCTGGAAAAGGTAAAAGGTGTTCCGGAAGATCTTACGTGGGAAGTTTTTAAAGACACTTTAATTGAACAGGCAGAACAAGGTGTATCTTATTTTACCATTCATGCCGGAGTTTTATTAAGATACATCCATCTTACAGCAAAAAGAGTAACCGGAATAGTTTCAAGAGGTGGTTCCATCATGGCAAAATGGTGTCTGTACCATCATAAAGAAAACTTTCTGTACACCCATTTCGAAGAGATCTGTGAGATCATGAAGAAATACGATGTGGCTTTTTCCCTAGGAGATGGCCTCCGTCCGGGGTCCATTGCGGATGCTAATGATGCTGCCCAGTTTGCAGAACTTGAAACTTTAGGTGAACTGACCAAGATCGCATGGAAACACAACGTACAAGTGATGGTGGAAGGGCCGGGACATGTACCCATGCACATGATCAAAGAAAATATGGAGAAGCAATTGAAAGAATGCCATGAAGCTCCATTTTATACTTTAGGACCTTTAACGACAGATATTGCACCGGGTTACGACCATATCACTTCGGGAATCGGAGCGGCTATGATCGGCTGGTTCGGCTGTGCGATGCTGTGCTATGTAACCCCGAAAGAACATTTAGGTCTTCCAAATAAAGAAGATGTAAAAGTGGGAGTCATCACTTACAAATTAGCTGCCCATGCTGCAGATCTGGCGAAAGGTCATCCCGGAGCACAATACAGAGATAATGCGTTAAGCAAGGCAAGATTTGAATTCAGATGGGAAGACCAGTTCAATCTTTCACTGGATCCCGATACGGCAAGAGCTTACCACGATGAAACGCTGCCGGCAGAAGGAGCTAAAATAGCCCATTTCTGTTCCATGTGTGGCCCGAAATTCTGTTCTATGAAAATTACTCAGGAGATCCGGGATTCTGCAGAAAAAGGGATGCTGGATAAATCTCAGGAATTTATTGAAAAAGGAAAAGAGATTTATATATGATCCTGGTTATCACTCCCGAAATAATAGTTAAAAATGAGACGGAGATCATCAACCAGATGTTTCAGGAGGGACTGGATCTGCTGCATATAAGAAAGCCTCTGATGAGCCGGGAAGAAATAACCAGTTTCCTGTATGGTATCGATGAAGAATTTTATCCTCAATTGGTACTGCACGGATATTATGATTTGGGGAAGGATCATCATATTTCCCGGTTTCATTTCAGAGAAGCTGACCGGAGCGGTGAAGTTTATAAATCTTATACAGGGCAAAGTACTCTTTCTACTTCTGTTCATGATATTGAAACCTATAATGTACTGGGAAGAGAGTGGGAATATGCATTTATAAGTCCTGTTTTTCCGAGTATTTCTAAGAAAGGATATGGTGAGCATTCAAATGTTATGAAGGATATTAAACATAGAAAAAATCCTAACGTAAGATTAATTGCATTAGGAGGGATTGACGAAAACAACATCTGTACAGTATTTGAAAACGGAGCAGATGGAGCAGCATTATTAGGTGCAGTTTGGGAAAGTGATCAGCCATTAAATACATTCAAAAGATGCAGACAGAACGTCCTTTTGTGATGAGTATTGCGGGATTTGATCCCTCAGGTGGCGCCGGTCTTTTAGCAGACATAAAGACATTTGAGCAGCTTGAAGTCATGGGATTGGGAGTGTGTACGGCAATGACTGTCCAAACTGAATCTCAATGCTTAAGTATTGACTGGCGGTCTTTGGGGCAGATAGCTTCGTCAATAAATGTTTTAATGCAAGAATATAATATTCCGGTTATAAAAATCGGGGTGGTAAAAGATGCCGTATTTCTGGAAAAGATTACAGAAACTGTACGGTCCCATAATGACAGAGTAAAGATCATCTGGGATCCTGTATTAAAAAGTACCTCAGAGTTTTCTTTTTTTGACCTGGAAACCTTACCTCATTTGACCAGTGTTTTAAAAAAAATAGATCTTATCACACCCAATTATAATGAATACAGGATTTTACAGGAGCACAGTCTTTTAAATCAAAACCTGAACTCATGTGCTGTACTGGTCAAAGGCGGTCACAGAAATGATAAAACAGGAACTGATATTCTGATCCGGAACGGAAAAGAAATTTCATTGGAGCCTGGTATAGGTGATCCGGCTGATTATTATCCGAAACATGGCTCAGGCTGTGTGATGTCTTCAGCAATTGCAGGTTGGCTGGCAAAAGGAGAAAGCCTGGAAAATGCCTGCAGGAAAGGAAAATTATATATTGAAAAATTTTTAAAGACTAACCCTTCTTTATTGGGTTTTCATTCAGTTTAATCATGGAAAAATTACAATACATATCACAGGGACACACCAAAGAAGAACAGGAAAATAACATTCGTAAAGCTTTGGACCATGGCATACAGTGGGTACAGGTCCGTTGGAAAAATGCTGATGAAAATGATTTTTTTCAGCTTTGTGAAATGTCAAAAAAGCTTTGCTCAGAATACCATTCAGTTTGTATCATTAATGACCATGTTCAATTGGCAAAAGATATTGATGCAGACGGTGTCCATTTGGGTTTAAAAGATATGTCCATTGAAATAGCGAGACACATTCTGGGGGAAAATAAAATGATCGGGGGAACAGCCAATACCTTTTCAGATGTCCTCCAGAGGATCAATGAGCCATGTGATTATATCGGTTTAGGACCTCTGAGATTTACGGCTACAAAAGAAAAATTAAGTCCGATCCTCGGATTTGAAGGCTATCAGGATATTATTAAAAATTTAAGAGACAAATCGATAAGCATTCCAAAGATCTACGCCATTGGAGGAGTTACGCTTCAGGATATAGAACTCCTTCAGCATGTGGGAATATATGGTGCCGCAGTTTCGGGGCAGATTACCAGCCGCCCATCTGTGATCAGTGAATTTAAAAAAGCAATGATATGAATAATCAGAAATTAATAATAGCAGACAGAATATTTGATTCAAGGCTGTTTCTGGGAACCGGAAAATTCGGAAACCTTCAGGAAATGGCGGCCTCTGTAATCGCTTCAGGAACAGACATGGTCACCATGGCTCTGAAAAGAATAGATTCCGGCGCAGCAGAAGACGGATTATTGGACTCATTAAAAGAGACCAATGTTCATCTCCTTCCCAATACCTCAGGCGCCAGAACGGCAAAAGAAGCCGTGTTGGCCGCTCAGCTGGCAAGAGAAGCCCTGGAAACGAACTGGGTGAAATTGGAAATCCATCCTGATCCGAAATACCTTCTTCCGGATCCTATCGAAACCCTGTATGCAACAGAAGAGCTGGCTAAGCTAGGATTTATCGTAATGCCCTACATTCATGCCGACCCTGTTTTGTGTAAACGCCTGGAAGATGCCGGAACCGCTGTGGTAATGCCTTTAGGAGCTCCAATCGGAACCAATAAAGGATTGAGAACATTGGATTTTCTGGAGATCATCATCAGCCAGAGCAATGTTCCCGTTGTGGTAGATGCAGGAATAGGAGCGCCTTCCGATGCAGCAAAAGCAATGGAAATGGGAGCTGATGCCGTTCTTGTCAATACCGCAATTGCTGTGGCAAGAAATCCTGTGAATATGGCTTTGGCCTTTAAAGAAGGAGTTATTGCAGGAAGAAGAGCCTTTGAATCCGGTTTAGGGGCAATTGCTGATCATGCTGAAGCATCAAGCCCTTTGACCTCTTTTTTATTTGAATAATACAGCAAAATGAACAGCTTTAAAGATGTTTTTGCACATTATCATTGGGATGAGGTAAAAACCAGGCTCGGAAAAACAACCCATTCCGATGTTTTGAACAGCCTTCACAAGAAACATAAAACCTTAGAAGATTTTCTGAATCTGCTTTCTCCCGCCGCCGCACAGGAATTGGAGCTGATGGCCAAAATGACCCGCCAGCTTACCCAGAAACGGTTTGGAAAGACAATTCAGCTGTATGCTCCCATGTATCTCAGCAATGAATGTCAGAATATCTGCACGTATTGTGGTTTCAGTCTGGATAATGACGTAAAAAGAAAAACCCTTTCCGATACAGAGTTGATGATAGAAGCTTCCGTTCTGAAATCCATGGGAGTCAGCCATGTCCTTTTGGTAAGTGGGGAAGCCAATAAGACAGTTGGGGTTTCTTACTTTCTGAATGCGGTCCGTCTGCTGAGACCTCATTTTGCCAATATCTCGATCGAAGTACAGCCTTTATCCGAAGAAGAATATCTGCAGTTGCATCAGGAAGGGGTTTATTCGGTGTTGGTTTACCAGGAGACTTATCATCAGGAGGTTTATAAAGAATATCATCCCAAAGGAAAAAAATCAAACTTCCATTTCAGGCTGGATACGCCGGACAGAATAGGAAGAGCAGGAATACATAAGATTGGGCTGGGTGTTTTGCTCGGGCTTGAAGACTGGCGTGTAGACAGTTTTTTCAATGCTCTTCATATTGATTATTTGCAGAAGCAATACTGGAAAAGTCGTTTTTCAGTTTCATTTCCAAGATTAAGACCTGCAGAAGGAATCATTGAACCTAATTTTATTATGGAAGATAAAGATCTGCTGCAACTGATCTGTGCCTACAGAATATGGAACGAGGACCTGGAAATATCCATATCGACCAGAGAAAACGAAAAATTCAGGGACAATATCATCTCACTCGGAGCAACATCCATGAGCGCTGCATCAAAAACAAATCCCGGAGGGTATGCCGTTGATGTAGAATCCCTGGAACAGTTTGAAACCAGCGATGAACGCAGTATGGAAGAAGTGAAAGCCAGCATCAGAAAAGCAGGCTACGACCCGGTTATGAAAGATTGGGACTCTGCATACGGAGGAATTTAAAAATTAAAGCCATTAAGAATATTGAAGTTATTAAGGTTGGTTAAGAAAAATCAATAGATTTTAAATCTTAAAGCAAAACTTGCCTTAATCCTCTTAACATCTTAAAAAAACCTTAATGGTTCAAAATAATTAGAAATGAGTGAAGATATTTTTGCAAGATACAGCCGGCAGATATTTATAGAAGAAATAGGGTTGGAGGGTCAGAAAAAAATAATGTCATCCAAAGTGCTTGTCATAGGAGCAGGAGGTTTGGGAAGTCCGGTTATTCAATACCTCGCGGCCGCCGGAGTGGGAACTTTAGGCGTTGCAGATTTTGATGAGGTGGAACTTCACAACCTGAACCGCCAGGTCATTCACAACGAAAATACAATTGGGGTTTCAAAGGTTAAAAGTGCGGAAGCATTTTCCGATAAGCTTAATCATCAGGTAAAGTTTATTGGAATTGATATAAAAATCGACAGCTTAAATGCAGAAGAAATCCTTTCACAGTATGACATTATAGTAGACGGGTCTGATAATTTCACCTCCAGATATTTAATCAATGATAGCTGTGTGAAGCTTGGAAAGCCTTTGGTTTACGGAAGTATCCTGGGTTTTTCGGGACAAACTGCTGTATTCAATTATAAAGGCAGTAAAAATCTCAGAGACCTCTTTGCGGAACCACCTTTTGATGAAGATATCCCGGACTGTGACAGTCTCGGAGTTTTGGGAGCACTGCCGGGTATCGTAGGAAGCATGATGGCTCTACAGGTTTTAAAGATCATCACAAAACTTCCTGTACAGGCAAATCAGCTTACTCTTATTGATACCCTGGACTGGAGATTCCAGATTATAGATTTTTAGATTATATTGTTTTTAAATAAATAAGGCAGTAAAATTTCTTTACTGCCTTATTTTATGATTTTTGATTCTAAAAAATTACTGTGCCTGCTGCATAACGCCGGTGTCTTCTTTCTTAGTCTGGTTCAGGATGTTTGGATCTTCCTTGGCCAGTTTATTCTTCGTAGGAATTTTGTAGTTGATTGAAATTCCGAAATTTCTCGTGTCATACTTACTTCTGATCATTACAGGCTGTCCTTCAGGCGGATTGGAATACACCTGCATCACCTGTCCGTTGAAAATATCATTCGCAAAAACAGAAACGGTCAAACGATTATTCATGAATTTTTTCGTCAGTGTAATATCCAGATTGTTATTAAATGGTTTATCTGCTGTAAAATAGAAATATCCGGCCTTTGGTGTTAAATAGCTGTAATTGGCTGTCAGTTTGATATCTTTCGGTAGAAGCAACTGGGTCATGATATTAAAGATCCAGAAGCCTTTATTATTTAAATTGTCAATATCATGTTTCTGGTAACCTGCATACAGATACATGAAATTAATCTTGTCAGGATTAAAATTAAACTTCATGATCTCGCTCATCGGTTTGCTGAAAATCATAAACGGTATAGGAAGACCTACATTAAAGTTGTGAATTTTCATATTTGAGATATTCACCTGCTTATTGTAAAGGTTCTTGCCGTTTTTCATGATGATCTGCGCTACCTGATCCTTGGCAGAACTTACACTGTATCCAATGAAGGCATAATCAAAGGCTGAAACTTTCAATTCATAATTATCAAAAATCGTAGGCTGAAGATCCGGATTACCGGTAACTTCCGTATTCGGGCTGGCAAAGATAACGTTGTTCGGGTTCAGGGCAGAAATGCTTGGCAGAGTAATCTTTTTGTTGTAGTTCGCAGCAATGTACACCTGATTCATTACGCTATACTGAACACTTGCATTCGGAAAAAGCTTGAATTTATTGAAAGGAGTTAAATCTCTTTCCAGAACAGCATTATCCTTTATGGTTCTTGTAATTCCGGAAATATCATAGTTTTCTGCTCTTGCTCCTAAGGTAAAGTCAAACTTTTTCAGTTTTGCCTGAAATTCAAGGTAGGTAGAAGCCGTCTGTCTCTGATATTCCAGATTGGTAAGGCCTTTACTTTCCGTATCATAATCCTGTCTTTCATACAAACCGCCTAAACTTACTTTTCCACCGTCCAGAAGCTTGATCGGCTGTGAATAATCTATCTTGAAGTTGGCTACCCGCATATCCGACTTATTGTCAAGTACATTTTCTCCGCCTACATTCAGGAAAGGCTCCCAGGGATCCGTATAAAAGCCTCTCTGGAAGAAATTGTCTTGGGAGAATTTAGAAGTAGCTTTGGTATATCCGAACTGGAAATCCAGTTTTTGAGACTTGTCGCTGAAACGCTTCTGATACGTTACAACAGCTTCCTGCCTCAGGTTATTGGTATGAGCGACATCGGATGCTTCATAATCAGCTTCTCTGTATTTGACAGGATCAAAGCTTATGGGAATATCGGCAAGTCCTCTACTGGCAGTATAGTTGTCATTATTGTTGTGGTAAATATCGTAGTTCAGCAATAATCTGTCCTGTCCAAGATCAAAAGTCAATCCTGATTTTGCAAAATATCCGCGTCCTATTCTGTCTGTATTGTTATGCAGAAGTACATCCTGATCGCCATTTAACATACTTTCACGGTAATTCTGGCCTACATTCAGCTGCCATCCGAAAAGTTTATTTCTTGCATTCAGATTTAAAGAATTAGTGGTTCTGCTTCTGAATTTATCGTAATTGGTAAACGAGTAATTTCCAGAATAGGTTGCTGTTAAATACTTATTGGCATTCTTATTTGTAATGATATTCATGATGGCACCTCCTGAGGTAGCCGGGTACTCTGCTCCCGGCTGGGTGATCACTTCTATTCTGTCTACCGAGTTGGCAGGCATCCCTTCAAGAAAAGAATTCAGTTCATTTGAAGTGATATTTAAAGGCCTTCCGTTCAGGTAAACATCCAGGATTTTTCCCTGGTACATCATTCCTGCGATATCGGTAGAAACCAATCCCGGAAGTTTTTTGATACCTTCCAGCACATTCCCGTTATTCAGCTGCGGCTGTTCAGAAAAATCAAAAATAGTACGGTCTGCTTTCTGTTCAACGGCTTTTTTAGTTTTGGTGATAACTACGCCTTCAATTTGCTTTTCTTTCTCTGTACTGTTGCTGTTCTTCTCCTGTGAAAAGACAAAAACAGACCCTAACAGAGATAGCGTAAGTATAGTTTTTCTCATAATGCTTTTTTTACTACTGTTCAGTTAGACGTAAAAAAGAGCAATTTGTTACGGTGAAATTTCCGAAAAGTTAAATTTTTGGGCAATTATTTTTTTATTTCCGAAATAATTATATCTTTGCCACGTAATTATCAAGAATCTCATAGATGGGATAGCAACCTGCAAAAACAAGCAAGGTGCTGAAATAGATAAGCCGGTATGCCCGGAAAAAATGTTTATTCTCTATTTTCTCCCATCTTGACATTTTTGTTTTAAAAATAAAATCAATGTTTAAAGACAAGGGAAACCACAAGACCAATTTAAATTTTCGTTTCTCAGATCATGAAGTATCCCTTCATTATTCTGACCTGTTTTCATGCCATTCTCACATGTGCATGTGTTGTTGTTTCTAGACTTCTTTAAAAAATAATTCAATCATTCAGGCTTTTGACCGTAACCTTAAAATAAAGGTTGCAGGAATTCTATTGCCAAAAATTAACCCACAATCAGTAATAAAAAATATAGAAAACACATGCGTAATTTCGATAAAAAAATAATCACGGCTTCAGCTGCTCTTATTTCAGCATTTTACTTCGGACAGACGGATTCTGCATCATCCAAAAAGATCGATGATGTAGTGATCCTGGGATCAAGAGGATCCGGAAGATCCCTTACAGAAACCCCGGTACCGGTAGACATCATCAATATCTCAAAGATCTTAAGACAGAGTCCTGTTAACAATATAAGCCAGGCTCTCAACTATGTGGTGCCTTCATTTTCTTCCACTTCCCATACTGTAAATGATGGAACAGATTTCGTAGACCCTGCTCTCCTCAGAGGACTTGGCCCTGATCAGGTTTTGGTTTTGCTTAACGGAAAAAGAAGATACCAATCTTCTCTTATCAATGTTACGCTAACACCGGGAAGAGGTTCTGTGGGAACAGACCTTAATGCTATTCCTGCTTTTGCCCTGGATAAGATTGAAGTGCTGAGAGACGGGGCTTCTGCTCAATACGGTTCTGATGCCATTGCGGGAGTCGTGAATTTAGGGCTTAAAAGACGGTTGGGATTATCGGGACAGGTTTTCCTGGGAGGATATGCTTCACCCGTTGCCAATAATTTTTCCGGAGGAATAGATGGGCAGACCATCTCAGCGGATCTGAACTACGGAGCAAAAATTGGTGAAAAAGGATTTATTAATGTAACAGGTTCCGTACAGTATCGTGATCCGTATTCAAGAGCGGGCGTACGTCAGGGGAATATTTTTAATGCCTATAATGCAATTAATTACAGGGCATTGCAGAACGGAGTGAATATCGATGGATTATATAAAAACATTACCAATACTTCCAACACTCAGCAGATCATCAATACGGTTAAGCAATATGCAGCACAGGTTGATTACTTTTCACAGGATTTTAAAAATCAGATATCGGGAGCCAACAGCATTGCAGCATTACAAGGACTGCTAGGGAAAGATTTTACCGATCAGGAACTGAGTTACAGAGGTCTGGAAAGAAAAGATTTCAGTCTGAGAGCGGGACAGTCTAAACTACAGTCGGCACAGCTCTTTTTCAATTCTGAAATTCCGGTCAGTGAAGACTGGAAAGTGTATTCCTTTGGTGGGTACAGCTACCGTTTAGGAAATGCCGGCGGATTTTATCGTCTGCCGAACACCGAAAGAAATATAAATGCCGTTACCCCGAATGGATATCTGCCACAGATTGAAGCAAGTGTCAATGACTATTCTTTAGCCGGAGGGATCAAAGGAAAATGGAATGGCTGGAATGTAGATCTGAGTAATACTTTCGGTAAAAATGCTTTTAATTTCGGTGTAGTTAATACATTTAATGCCTCTCTTGGAGACAGATCACCAAGAACTTTTGAGGCAGGAGGATCAGAATTCTTACAAAATACCCTGAATCTGGATTTTTCCAAAAAATATGATGTCCTTCACGGCTTAAATGTAGCCTTCGGAGGAGAGTATCGCTATGAAAATTATAAAGTGAATGCAGGAAATGAAAATTCTTATGTTTCCTATGATATATATGGACGTGTAGTGATTGCTGCTACCCCGGATAATGAAAAGGTAACCGATTTTTTTGGAGTTACAAGACCTGCCGGTTCCCAGGTTTTTCCGGGATTCAGCCCGGATAATGCCATTTCAGGAAGCCGAAACAGTGTAGCAGCATACGCCGATGTTGAAATTGAACCAACGGATTGGTGGCTATTGGAAGGTGCTGTCCGTTTTGAAAATTATTCAGACTTCGGTTCCACGTTCAATTATAAATTGGCGACCAATGTAAAACTGGCTAAGAATTTCAACTGGAGAGGAGCGGTTTCCACCGGATTCAGGGCACCTTCTTTAGCGCAGATCTACTATAGCTCAACCTCTACACTGATTCAGCAGGGACAGACAACGCAGGTCGGAACTTTCAGGAATAATTCTGAAGCAGCCCAGGCATTAGGAATTCCAAAACTGAAACAGGAAACCTCACAATCGTACAGCACAGGAATTACTTGGAAGATTCCGGCGCTAAGTCTTGTATTTACAGCAGATGCCTATCTTATAAAAATTAAAGATAGAGTAGTGCTTACCGATTTATTCTACCGTCCGGAAGGAAGTTTTGCATCGGGTTCGGACCAGGCTGTGCTGCAGGGAGCGTTCGATCTGGCAAGAGCCAGTGCCGCGAATTTCTTTGCCAATGCGGTAGACTCCCAGACAAAAGGACTGGATATTACAGTTTCCCAGAATACAAGAATCTCAGAAGGGATATCTCTGGAAAATAACCTGGGGCTTAATTTTAATCAGACCAGGAGAATTGGTGATATTCATGCCTCGCCGAAACTGGTAAGCCAGATCAATAACTATTTTTCTGAACCTAACAGGGTGTATTTTGAAGAAGCCGTACCGCATATCAAGGCAACTCTTGCCAATACACTGAAATTCTCTGCACTTACTGTTGCGCTTAGAAATTCTTACTTTGGAAAAGTGACGGATGCGGATGTTTTGGATGCTAATTTTGACGGAATTACCGAAAGCAGAGAACATTTCGTTCTGAATGAACGTTTTGTAACCGATCTTTCCGTAGGTTATGATTTTAATAAAAATATCTCAGTAACAATAGGAAGTAATAATATCTTCAATATTCTCCCTTCGAAAAGCCCCAATATCAGTTCATTAACGGCTGATAACCAGTTTGTGTACTCAAGACAGGTTTCTCAATATGGTATTGGTGGACGCTTCGTTTTCGCAAGAGTAGAATTTAAATTTTAAAAACAGGTTAAAATAAAAGCGGCTTCCGAAGGAAGCCGCTTTTCTATGATTAATTATTCTAACAATTAATTTTCTTGTTTCTTAATCAGGTTAAGGGCAGAACCAGCCTTAAACCAATCGATCTGCTGATCGTTGTAAGTATGGTTAGCCATGATGATGTCTTTAGTTCCGTCAGTATGAATGAATTCTAAAGTCAGCTGCTTTCCTGGAGCAAACTGATCAAGATCTAAGAAGTTAACTACATCATCTTCCTGGATTTTATCATAATCAGCTTCATTAGCGAAAGTGATTCCAAGCATTCCTTGTTTTTTAAGGTTTGTTTCATGGATTCTCGCAAATGATTTTACCAATACAGCTTTTACACCTAAATGTCTTGGCTCCATGGCTGCATGCTCTCTTGAAGAACCTTCACCGTAGTTCTGGTCTCCAACAACGATAGTAGGGATTCCTGCAGCTTTGTAAGCTCTCTGTACAGCCGGAACTTCTCCATATTCACCCGTTAATTCATTTTTAACACGGTTGGTTTCCATGTTGTAGGCATTGACAGCTCCAATCAGCATGTTGTTTGAAATGTTGTCAAGATGACCTCTGTATTTCAGCCATGGTCCAGCCATAGAAATATGGTCGGTAGTACATTTTCCGAAAGCTTTGATCAATACTCTGGCGGCTTCAATGTTTTTACCGTCCCAGGCAGGGAATTCTTCCAGTAACTGAAGTCTGTCCGAAGTAGGGCTTACCTTCACAACAACAGAAGAACCGTCCTCAGATGGTGCCTGGTATCCATTATCATCAACTGCGAATCCTCTGGCCGGTAATTCCGAACCTTTAGGCTCATCAAGTTTTACCTGCTCGCCGTTTTCGGCAGTTAAAGTATCTGTAATCGGATTGAAATCTAATCGTCCTGAAATTGCTACTGCAGCTACCATTTCCGGAGATGCTACGAATGCGTGTGTGTTCGGGTTACCGTCAGCTCTCTTGGCAAAGTTTCTGTTGAAAGAGTGAATGATAGAGTTTTTCTCTCCTTTATCAGCTCCTTCTCTGTCCCATTGTCCGATACAAGGTCCACAGGCATTGGTGAAAATCCTTGCGTTTTCAAATTTTCTGAAAGAATTCAGGAAACCGTCTCTTTCTGCTGTGAATTTTACCTGCTCGGAACCAGGGTTAATTCCCAGGATTGCTTTAGGCTTAACTCCTTTTGCTACAGCGTCTTCCACGATAGAAGCTGCTCTTGAAAGATCTTCATAAGAAGAGTTGGTACAAGAGCCAATAAGAGCCCATTCCACTTCTATCGGCCATCCGTTAGCTTCAGCTTTAGCTCTGAATTCTGCTACAGGAGTAGCCAAATCCGGAGTGAAAGGTCCGTTTAAGTGAGGGGTCAGTTCAGAAAGGTTGATTTCTATTAATTGATCAAAATATTGCTCAGGGTTGGCATACACTTCAGCATCCCCTGTCAGGTGTTCTGCTATTTTATCAGCGGCATCTACTACGTCCTGTCTTCCTGTTGCTGACAGATATCTTCTCATAGAATCATCATATCCGAAAGTAGAGGTTGTTGCTCCGATTTCAGCACCCATGTTACAGATGGTTCCTTTACCTGTCGCTGAAAGAGATTCCGCTCCTTCACCGAAATATTCCACGATACATCCTGTTCCGCCTTTTACGGTAAGGATTCCTGCCACTTTAAGGATGACGTCTTTTGCAGAAGTCCATCCGCTCATTTTACCGGTTAATTTTACCCCGATAAGTTTTGGCATTTTCAGTTCCCAGGCCATTCCGGCCATTACGTCTACTGCGTCAGCACCTCCTACACCAATGGCCACCATTCCCAGACCTCCTGCATTTACCGTGTGAGAATCTGTACCGATCATCATACCTCCCGGGAATGCATAGTTCTCCAGTACAACCTGGTGAATGATACCCGCGCCGGGTTTCCAGAAACCGATTCCATATTTATCACATACAGAGCTCAGGAAGTTGAAAACTTCAGAGTTTTTGTTGATTCCTTCCTGTAAATCTGATTCAGCACCTACTCTTGCCTGGATCAGGTGATCCGCATGAGCTGTTGAGGGAACTGCTACTTTAGCTTTTCCTGCCTGCATAAATTGTAAAAGCGCCATCTGCGCAGTTGCATCCTGCATGGCTACTCTGTCCGGTGCAAAGTCTACATACGAGTTTCCTCTTTCATGTGCTGATGTAGAATTACCTTCCCAAAGATGGGTGTAAAGGATTTTTTCTGAAAGTGTAAGAGGTTTTCCCACGATTTGTCTTGCCGCAGCAATTCTCTCAGGATAACGCTCATATACTTTTTTGATCATATCAATATCAAAAGTCATATCTTAATTTTAATTTTTCTTTCTATTAATAAGCTTTTCCGTTCATTAATTATATTTAGAAACGGGAAAGATCTTTTGTTATTCAGTTCATCAAAATCTGTTCCTTCCAATGATAAAACGGATAATTATGATAAATAATGAGGATGTTATATTTCTATCAAGTTAAGAAAAAAATGGAATTTCTTTCTATATTTTTATTTTAAATAATTCTAAAGCAGTCTTAAATAGAAAGGTTCTAAACAAAAATTGAAAGATTTTAAATCCCAAAGGACCAAATCTTTCAATTATATAATTTTTAAAACAGTCCTACGACTTAACGTTAAGCTATACTATGACCAACCTGGACCAACTCTTTAATAGGCGGAGCAAATTTAGTCAGGTCGATACCTTCAACTGCTGCTTTATATTCATCAATATTAGGAATTCTTCCAATGATAGCAGAAAGGACAACTACCGGAGTTGAAGCCAATAAAGATTCTCCTTTTTTACGCTCGGAATCCTCAACTACTCTTCCCTGGAAAAGACGGGTGGAAGTTGCCAGTACTGTATCTCCTTTAGCGGCTTTTTCCTGGTTACCCATACAAAGGTTACAGCCGGGACGCTCAAGGTACATCATGTTTTTGTATTCAACACGTGCTTCACCTTTAGGAGCATTATCATCAAATTCGAACCCTGAATATTTTTCTAAAAATTCCCAGTCTCCTTCTGCTTTTAACTCATCAATAATGTTATACGTTGGAGCAGCTACAACAAGCGGTGCGTTAAACTCAACTTTACCTTGTTGTTTTTCAATGTTTTTAAGCATTTGAGAAACGATTTTCAAATCGCCTTTGTGAACCATACAAGATCCTACAAAACCAAGGTCTACTTTTTTCTCGCCTCCATAAAAAGAAAGTGCTCTGATCGTATCGTGGGTATATCGTTTAGAAACATCATCGTTGTTTACGTCAGGATCTGCAATCATAGGTTCTACGATCACGTCAAGGTCAACAACAACTTCAGCATAATATTTAGCATTCGCATCCGGTGTCAGAGCTGGTTTCTCACCAGATCTGATTTCAGCGATTCTCTTATCAGCTTTGTTAATTAGTCCCTGAAGAACGTGGTTATGATTGTCCATACCCTTATCAATCATGATCTGGATTCTGCCTTTTGCAATTTCCAGTGATTCAATGAGGGTTTCGTCCTCAGAAATATTGATGGAAGCTTTTGCCTTCATCTCTGCGGTCCAGTCTGTAAATGTAAATGCCTGGTCTGCAGGAAGTGTTCCGATGTGAACCTCAATGATTCTGCCTTGGAATACGTTTTCCCCGCCAAACTGCTTAAGCATCTGAGCCTGTGTTGCATGAACGACATCACGGAAATCCATGTGCTCTTTCATATTCCCTTTAAATGTTACCTTCACGGATTCAGGGATTGGCATAGACGCTTCACCTGTAGCCAAAGCAAGGGCAACTGTTCCTGAGTCTGCACCAAAAGCGACTCCTTTAGACATTCTTGTGTGAGAGTCACCACCAATGATGATCGCCCACTCGTCTATCGTTATATCATTAAGAACCTTGTGAATTACATCAGTCATGGCGTGGTATTCACCTTTCGGGTCACGTGCTGTGATCAATCCGAATTCGTTCATGAATTTCATTAGTTTCGGAATGTTGGCCTGCGCTTTTTTATCCCATACAGAAGCGGTATGACATCCGGATTGGTAAGCACCGTCAACAATGGGAGAAATCACTGTTGCGGCCATCGATTCAAGTTCCTGTGCAGTCATCAGACCTGTTGTATCCTGAGAACCAACAATATTAACCTGTACACGAACGTCTGAACCGGCATGTAAAACTTTTCCCGGAGTTGTTCCCACTGCGTTTCTGTTGAAGATTTTTTCAACTGCAGTCAAACCCTGTCCTTCATGAGAGATTTCTTTTGACGGGGCAAAAACAAGAGGAGTTTCTATTCCTAAAAGTTTTGCAGCAAATGTCTGCAGCTTTTTACCGAAAACAATTGCATATGATCCGCCAGCCTTGATGAATTCCATTTTCTGAGGAGTGAATGCCTTAGAAATGTCAATCAGTTCCTGGTCGCCGTTATATAATTTTTTTGTTTTTGTATTGATGGTAAGAACGGTTCCTGTTGCTACAGAATAAGCTTCCTCAAGAATTGGTTCTCCTGCTTCGTTACGAATCGGCTCTCCATTCTCATCCAATTTTTTCACCCAGTTTTTAAGGTCAATACCAATACCTCCTGTAACGTCAACAGTGGTAAGGAAAATCGGAGAAATACCGTTTGTTCCTCCAACGATTGGAGCAATATTCACGAATGGGATGTACGGGCTGGCCTGTTTACCCGTCCATAAGGCCACGTTGTTCACTCCGGACATTCTGGATGAACCTACACCCATTGTGCCTTTTTCAGCGATCAGCATTACGCTTTTGTCAGGGTGTTGCGCCTGTAAAGCTTTAATTTCCTCCTGTGCCTGGGGAGTGATCATACATTTACCATGAAGTTCGCGGTCTGATCTTGAGTGAGCCTGGTTACCCGGAGAGAGTAAGTCCGTTGAGATGTCACCTTCACCGGCGATGAATGTAACAACCTTAATTTCTTCGGCAACTTCCGGAAGTTTAGTGAAGAACTCTGCTTTTGCATAGCTTTCAATAATTTCTTTAGCGATTTCGTTACCGCTGTTGAATGCTTCCTTCAGACGGTTGGTATCCGCCTCATAAAGGAAAACCTGTGTTTTAAGAATGTTGGCTGCTTCCTTGGCAACAGAGATATCATTACCCAGAGCCAGATCAAGCAATACCTCGATAGAAGGGCCTCCCTTCATGTGAGATAATAATTCAAAGGCAAAGGCCGGAGATATTTCTTCTACTATGGATTCGCCCAAAATGATTTCTTTTAAAAACTTAGCTTTTACGCCCGCAGCACTTGTTGTTCCTGGTA
Source organism: Chryseobacterium sp. UF-81 (assembly GCF_058245105.1). Lineage (NCBI taxonomy): Bacteria > Pseudomonadati > Bacteroidota > Flavobacteriia > Flavobacteriales > Weeksellaceae > Chryseobacterium > Chryseobacterium sp. UF-81. The sequence goes on from NZ_JBSIBX010000003.1 coordinate 312,351, forward strand.
AGGTGTTGTAAATGAAAAATTTAAGAGAATCCGATCGATATTCGTTACCTGGGTCTTTAATTTGTGCAATGATTTCGCTTAATAATCCGGCACCGTCAATTGGTTTCGGATTTAGCCCCTGGTTTTTTCTTTCTTCAATCTCTTGGATGTAATCCTGATACATATTCATAATAATAGAAGTCTTTAAATTTTAAAAGTAGATTTACAATAGTTATCAGTACTATTATTCTTCATTAACAGGTTACAATGAGATAAATTCTATTCAAGGCCCTGTAAAAATAAGTATAGTAGTTGATTAACAACTCAATCTACGCCTTTAAAAATGTAAAATAATGTTCCGTTTCAAAGTGAAATATTTGATCTTAACAGAATGTAAGTAATTTACCTGCGATTTGTCTTGCTGAAAAACTCTCTTTGGGTAAGATTTATACACTTTTTTGATAGCATTCCTATCAAAATTATATCTCCAAAACGTTTTTAGATTATCAAACACTTAAAAAGTGCTTCCAAATTTACGAATTTTTTAGTATTTTATCAGAATGAAATTATTTAGATTCTTTATAAATATGAATTTGATAATTTCTATTTTTGGCCGTAATTTTGCAGGCAAATGATGAATATGAAGAATATCCTCAATTTTTGGTGTGTATTTATTTCGGTTTTCGTTTTTTCACAGACGAAATCAGTGAAGAAACTACCGGTTAAAAATGTAACGAAAACTGTAGTAAAGAAAGCCTCTGCAGTGGCTAAGCCAAAACCTGATCTGGTGATCATTAATCCGGATCTTCCGGTTTTGATTCCTAAAAAAGAGGATGGAAAATTCGGTTATATTAATCAGAACGGGAAATTTATTATCAAGCCTGAATATCATATTGCTGTATTTTTTTATGAAGATTGCAATCTTTTGAATTCTCCCAACCAAAAAATAAGAAAATTCGGGACCAATGAATATGCTACCGTAGAAAAAGATATGATTTCTTACCGTGTGAATAAAGCAGGAAAAAGGGTCTATCAGTTCAAAGATTCAGATCTTGGAAAATGTAAGTTAGAGGATTATAAGCAGCAGCTTTATCAGGCATACGTTTTAAACGGTTTTTACGGAATCATTGAAAAAGCCAGATTTGTGAACGCGGCAGATTACAGGGATTACCAGATCTATCCCCAGTATCAGTATTTATACATACTGGAAGGTGATGATACCTCAGATCCAATGATCGTGGCTTCCCACAACGACAGATTTGGGGTAATTGATGTAAACAACAAGGTGATCATTCCTTTCGAATATTCCAATATAAAAAGGAATTTCAGCTGGAAAATGGGGAAGATGTTTGATGTGACGAAAGACGGAAAGAACTATTATTATATTGACGCCAGAAATAAAACTTATTAAAGGCTGTAGGCTATAAGCAGTAAGCTTGAAACTTAATGGTGAGGTTTTTAAAACTGCTGTAACTACATTAAGAAAGGTCTATTTAGATTAATCGTTATAAAAATTTTTAACAACCCGCAACTAAGTACCGCGTACCTCTAAACCTAAAATCCCCATGTCACATTTTTTTCGTAATTTTGCGGCTGAAATAAAGGGGTGCTTTAACAAGCTGAGATTATACCCAATGAACCTGGAACAGATAATGCTGTTTAGGGAAATTAAAAATGAGCAATAGGTAATGAGAGATGAGTAATTCTCAAAATATTACTTATTACCAATTACTGATAACTCATCATAATCTACCCCTTTTATTCATTAAATTTTAAAAATTTATAGAATGAAAGGATTATTTTTTTTAGGGCTTACTGCAGGCTCTGTAGCCTTTATCCAGGCGCAAAATAAGGATTCCCTGAAGGTCAGGGAAATTGAAGCTGTCAACTTTACCAAAAGGCTGCCTGTTGCCAAGGAAATCATCAATGTACAGAAAGATGTGGACAGCAGGAACCTGGGTCAGGATCTTCCGATTCTCTTAAAAAATCAAACGTCTATTATCTCAACTTCTGATGCCGGAAACGGGATTGGATATACAGGATTCAGAATTCGTGGAGTAGAAGGAAAAGGGATTAACGTGATGATGAACGGCGTTCCGTATAACGATTCTGAAAGCCAGGGAACATTTTTTGTCAATGTTCCGGATCTTACCAGTTCTGCCTCGCAGATCGTGATCCAGAGAGGAGTAGGGACTTCTAATAACGGAGTTTCAGCTTTTGGAGCAAGCATCAATGTGATCTCTAAAGATCCGGATGAGAAAATGTATTTTAAGACTGATGATAGCTACGGCTCATTTAATACCTATAAATATTCAGCGGAAGCGGGTTCCGGAAAGTTCTGGAAAAACAGGCTTTCGGTGATGGGAAGGTATACGCGTATTCATTCCGACGGATATATTGACAGGGCATCTTCAAAGCTGGATTCTTATAACTTCACAGCATTGTTTGAAGAGGGAAACACAAGAATTCGCCTGATGGCTTTTGGAGGAAAAGAAAAGACCTACCAGGCCTGGAACGGAATCGACCGGCCAACTTGGGAAACCAATCCGAAATTCAATTATTCAGGACAATATACGGATCTTTTCACCGGAGAAGAGAAATTCTATGATAACGAGACGGATAATTACAGACAGAACCATTATCAGCTTTTGTGGGAACAGAAATTCAATGATAACTGGAACCTGGAAACAACACTTCATTATACCAAAGGGAGAGGCTATTATGAAAACTATAAGAGGGTTGATGAAACAGACGCAGAGGCTACGCATTATTCTAATTACAATCTGCCTGTACCTATAGTAAATGGATCTCCGGTGGAAATAACAGATTTTATCAGGAAAAAATGGCTGGATAATGATTTTTACGGGGCTGTATCCACACTTTACGGAAAGTTGGATCGTGTAGACCTTAACTTCGGTGTGGTAGCGAACCAGTACTACGGAAGACATTTTGGAAACGTTACGGGCGTTTATTTTCCACAGATCAATGAATATGAATACTATAGAAACCGTTCGGTAAAAACTGAGCTGGCGGGCTTTGCAAAAGCTTTATGGAGAGCCGGAGATCACTTTGAATTCTTCGGAGACCTCCAGATCAGAAATATTGACTATGACACCAAAATCCTGGCTGCCGGAGACGGAGAAGGCGGAAATCTTGATAAGAACTGGCTTTTCTTTAACCCAAAGGCAGGGTTAAATTATAAAATAGGAAACGGAAAAGTTTTCCTTTCATACGCGCATGCCCACCGCGAACCAAACAGGGATGACCTGATGAGTGATAATGAAGTGAAGGCTGAAAAACTTCACGATTTTGAAGCAGGTATTGAAAAACAGTTTGGAATCTTATCATTAACGGCCAACTTATATTATATGTACTATGTCAATCAGTTAGTGCTGAACGGACAATTGAATAATGTAGGAGCATTTATCAGAACCAATTCAGGAAAAAGCTACAGAAGAGGTATTGAGATCGGAGCATTGGCTAAACTTTCAAAGCAATGGGAAGTAACCGGAAATGTCAGTTTGAGTCAGAACAGAAACCTTGATTTTAAGATTAAAAACAATGGAGCTCTTCAGAATCTGGGAGATACCGACATCTCATTTTCCCCGAATGTGATAGCCAATCTTGGCCTGAAGTTCAATCCTTCCAGGAGCTTTCTGTTTGCTTTAACGAACCAATATGTAGGAAAACAGTATCTGGATAATACCGGAGACAAAAACCTGGAACTCAAAGATTATTTCCTGACAGATTTCAATGCTCAGTACCAGTTTACGATAGCCCATAATGATATTGCTTTAAAATTATTGGTGAATAATCTCTTTAATAGAAAGTATGTCAACAACGGAGCAGTTTATGGTGGAGATCCATATTATTTTTCACAGGCAGGAACTAATTTTATGTTCGGGATCAGCTGGAAAATTCAATAATACGGATGATAATTTACCGAAGAGGGTTTAATACATTCAATTTTATACATATTTATCAAAAGATTGTTTCGGCAGTCTTTTTTTATATCCTATAAATCTCTTCAGAAAGTCACGAAAAAATTATAAATTTGCTGTCAAATGAATATTTCAGCTTACATTTTAGAATATCTGAAACAATTTGGGACTGTGATGGTTCCGGGATTCGGTACGTTTTCGCTTAAAAACTCCAAGGCAATTATTAATTCTGAGAACGGAAGCATTCTTCCGCCTGCAAGCGAGATCGTTTTTGCGGTGGACTATGAAATACAGTCTGACGAGCTGGCTGCCTTTATAGCCGGAGAAAAACAGATGTCTTTAGAAGCTTCGAGAAGTGACCTGAAAATTCAGACTGACTTCTGGAAGAAAAAACTTCAGGCAGATCAGTTTCTGGAAATTCAGAATCTCGGAGTTATCCATATTGAAGATGATAAAACCCGTTTCAAGGGCAAAAGAATAGAATCGGGACATCCGGACTTTTACGGGCTTGAAGAAATCAGGCTTTCGGATATCAATAACGGTGAAAAAATAAGTACTCAAGAAAACAGAGAGAAAGATTATGCATTTAAAAAATCTATCCTTTGGATTTTTCTGCTTGTAATCCCTGTTTTAGCAATTCTGTATCTGGCATTCGCCCAAAGAGAGCTTCTTTTCGGAAAAAAATCTTTTGATAAAGTTTCTCTCCAGACTTCTACACACAGAATTGTAAAAGACACCGTAAAAGTAACGGCACAAGGTCCGGAAGCAGCTGTTTCAGATTCCCTGAAAAAAGATTCATTAGCAAAACCAGCCGGAAAAGGTATAAAACTAGCGCCGGCAGTTCAAAACAACACTAAGACTCAATGGCAAAAGTAAAAAAAGCGTCAGAATCTCTGACGATCATGACCAATATTGTTCTTCCGAACGAAACCAACTCTTTAAGAAACCTTTTCGGAGGGGAGCTTCTTGCAAAAATGGACCGTTGTGCTTCTATTTCTGCAGCCCGGCATTGTGAAAGAAGAGTGGTAACGGCATCCGTAAATCACGTTTCTTTCAATCATCCTATCCCTGAAGGTGGGGTCGTGGTTCTGGAATCTAAAGTTTCAAGAGCTTTTTCCACTTCAATGGAGGTATATGTGGATGTTTGGTTGGATGATCCGATCAATCAGAAGAAAGTGCATACCAATGAAGGAATTTATACTTTCGTTGCAGTAGATGAATTCAACCGTCCTATTCCTATCCCGGATATGATTCCCGAAACAGAAGTGGAAAAGCTGAGACATGCTGCTGCTTTCAGAAGAAAAGAGCTGTCACTAATCCTTTCCGGAAGAATGAAACCGCTGGAATCTGTTGAACTTAAGAAATTGTTCCAGGAACCGGAGGAAGTAAAAGAATCAAAGAAGGATAAGAAGTAAATTCTGCCTTTATAAGACTTAAACACAAATAACACAAATATCTGCACAGATTTTCACAAATGAATTGTGCAGAGTAAATGGAAAAAAATGATAGCATCAGATATTTCAGAAAACGATATATCAAGAATGGTGTATGAAGCAGGATATCGTGTTCATAAAACCTTAGGTCCAGGACTTTTGGAAAGTGCTTATGAAGAATGTATGTTCTATGAACTTAATAAGCATGAACTTTTGGTAGAAAAGCAAAAGCCAATGCCTTTGGTTTATGATGAAGTAAAGTTGGATGTAGGCTACAGGCTGGATTTCCTGATCGAAAGTAAATTTGTCTTAGAAATTAAGTCGGTAGAGTCCCTGAATGACGTACATCTGGCTCAAATTCTGACTTATCTCCGTTTAAGCAACTGTAAGCTTGGAATGCTGATCAATTTTAATACCCTTCAATTTAAAAATGGGGTAAAAAGAGTAATCAATGGTACGCTATGAAATTCACATTTGTGTCATTTGTGAAATAATTAGTGTCATTAGTGTTTAAATTATTCGTGTTTAAAAAATGAAAATTCTCCTTTTAGATAAAAACCATCCTCTTATCACAGAACAGCTTTTAGCAAGAAATTTTGTGCTTGAAGAGGACTTTACCTCCTCCTACGATGAAGTTTGTCATAAAATTGAAAACTATGACGGTATTATCATCAGGAGCAGAATTCCTCTGGACAAAAACTTTTTGGAAAAGGGGAAAAACCTGAAATTTATTGCCAGGGTAGGAGCCGGAATGGAAAATATAGATATTCCTGTTGCAGAGAAACTGGGAATTCAGTTGATTAATTCTCCGGAAGGCAACAGAGATTCTGTAGCAGAGCATGTTGTAGGAATGCTGTTGATTTTGATGAACCATCTTTTTATTGCTTCACAGGAAGTGAAAAACGGAATCTGGCTTCGTGAGGAAAACAGGGGAGATGAACTTCTCGGAAAAACTGTAGGTCTTATAGGATACGGAAACATGGGAAAAGCTACCGCAAAAAGATTCTCAGGATTCGGGTGTAAAGTTATTTTTCATGATATTCTTCCCGGGCTTTCCGATGAATTTGCTTCACAGGTAAGCTTAGAAGAACTGAAACAGTCTGCAGATATCCTAAGCCTGCACATTCCTCTGACTTCTGAAACCCACTATCTTATTGATGAAAAGTTTATTTCGGAAATGAAAAAAAACTTCTATTTCATCAATACAGCAAGGGGGAAAAATGTAGAAACTAAATATTTAGTTGATGCTTTGAAATCAGGGAAAGTAAAAGGAGCCTGCCTTGATGTCCTTGAATATGAAAAAGCATCCTTTGAAAATCTGGAAACAGAAAATGAAAATCTTAAATATCTCCTGGAGTCTGAAAAAACAATTGTAACACCTCATATCGCCGGATGGACTCATCAAAGTAAAGAAAAGCTGGCACAGGTGATCGTGGATAAGATCATCGCTTCCTATTGTTAGGAAATGTACTGTAAAAAAACAAAATTTACTTATTGCTTTCGGCTTTACCCCTTTCGCAAGTTTCGCCTTTTATGTTAAATAATTCATAATGTATGTTCCGGACTGAGAATTTATTTTGAGTTTTATTAAATTGCTGCTCATTTTTTGATACTCATGACGAAGCGTAATTTTTTACTTATTGTAGCTGTTTTTTTAACCTTTATTTCCTGTAAAAAAAATTCTGAATCTAAGCAGACTTCAGCTGAAAACACGACCAATCTTCCAAACTACGGAAATGTAGATCTGGGTAATGTCTTTACCAAAGAAGACAGCCAGCTTGGAGATAAGGGGATACTCACAGGATACATCGACCAGTATTACAAAAAGATCTGGGAAGGTGGAGACTTGAGCGGAGGGATACTCGTCGCAAAAGGAGACGAAATTCTATACGAAAACTACAGGGGTTTCGGCAGAGAAGGAAATCAGATGCCAATCGATAAAAATACGCCGCTGCACGTAGCTTCTGTTTCAAAGACTTTGACTGCGATGGCCATGCTGAAATTGGTAGAAGCGGGGAAAATTAAACTTACCGATCATCTTACTCAATATTTTCCAGGGTTTCCATATCCGAATGTCACTGTACAGACCTTGCTGGATCAGAGAAGCGGTCTTCCGAAATACGAATATTTTATCGCCAAAATACAGCCGGCCCCAGCAGAGCTTTCAAAGGCTTTTATTACCAACCAGGATATTCTGAATATGATCATCAAATATAAACCTGAACTGGCAAGAGATACGGACACAGGTTTTATGTACTGCAATACCAATTTTGCGATGTTGGCTTTACTGATCGAGAAGATCACCAAAACTCCTTTTCCGCAGGCTATGAAAGAAATGGTTTTTCAGCCGTTGAAAATGGAACATACTTATATTTTCCAGGAAAAAGATATTCCTACAGCCGCACAGTCATTTTATTATGGCGGAAACAGGCTGTATCCGTTAGACAGGCTTGATCTTATTTATGGTGATAAAAATGTGTATACAACACCAAGAGATCTTTATAACTTCTCAAAAGCCATGTTTTCAAAAGATTTCTTAAAGCCTGATCTGATGCAGATGGTTTTCACACCTTACAGCAACGAGAAAGCAGGAATGAATAATTACGGTCTCGGGTTCAGGATGAAGATTTTCGATAACGGCGAGAAACTTACCTATCATAACGGATGGTGGCATGGAACCAATTCCGTATTTGCCCATCTGCTGAAGTCAAAAGTGACGATCGTAGCTATTGGGAACAAATATTCAGGGAAAGTATATACAGCATTGGCTTTATCGGGATTATTTGAGGATTTTCCAGCTCAGAAAGATAAGCTGCACAGTGTAATGAACGACAATAAAGATACTTTGAATGCCGGACATGAAGTTTTTGGAGAATAATGTTTAATTTTGCTTAAACATATATGAAAAGACTTCTTCTATTATTCGTTATCTGTTTTCTTGTACACTCATGTGCAAGAGTAGGTTCTCCCGTGGGAGGTCCGAAGGATACCCTGGCTCCAAAATTTTTAAGCTCAAATATCGACACTACAAGAGTTAATGTAAAAAGAGACATCCATGAGCTCAGGCTGGATTTCGACGAATATATAACCTTAAAAGATATCAACAAAAACCTGATCATTTCTCCGCCTATCAAAAATATAAAGCGGATTCTTCCTTCCAATATTGCCAATAAGTTCGTGATGATCCAGTGGGAAGATACTCTTCAGGCCAATACGACTTATAACTTCAACTTTGGAAACTCAATTGCTGATAATAATGAGGCTAATATTCTTCGTTATTTCAATTTTGCTTTTTCCACGGGAGATAAGTTGGATGATCTTTATATCAGTGGTGAAATTTCGGATGCGGTAGCACTTAAAAAGAAAGAAGGCGAAAATAAGCTTGTTGTAGGGCTTTATCAGGTGAAAGATACCATGAATTACAGACAGAAACCCTACTACATCACCAAAGTGGATGAAGACGGGTATTATGAGCTTAACTATCTTACCCCGGGAAAATATAAGATCATCGCTTTTGAGGATGAAAACAGCAATTCTATTTACGATCCGGGAAAAGAAAAAATAGGATTTCAGAAAGAAGCTGTAAATGTTGAAAAATCTGTTTCAGGATTAAATTTGAAAATATATCCTTCCAAAAAGCCTTTGAAATATCTTGAAATGAAAGAAAGTCCGGGAGGGGTTATCATGACTTTTGAAGGAAATCCGGAGAATGTGAAAGTAGCTTCTGTAAATGAAAAGCTTCAGGATATTAAAGTTACCCATCGTCCGAAATCAGATACCGTAAAGATCTGGTTTGATGCTGTAAAAAGTGATGTAGGGCAGACGGTTACTGAAAATCTTAAATTCAGCTATGATACCGGCAGCAAGCAGGATACTGTTTCCGTATTCTATAAATACAACAAGAAAAATGCGATGGATCTCGAAAACGACAACGGAGGACCTTTACTGGCTCCGAATTCTGACTTTAATATAAGATCCGGCTATATCATCGATAAAATCAGTCCTGAAAAATGGACTCTGAAAAGTGACAGCTTAACAAATCAGGAATTTACTGCAAAAATCTCTGAAACAGATCCTTACCAGATTCAGATTCACTCAGATTTTGTGAACGGCAAAAAATATCAGCTTACAATTCCAAAAGAAACAGTATCGTCCTATTACACTAAAAATGTACAGTCCAAACGTTTTGACTTTGAAGTAGAAAAGGTAGATCAATTCGGAAGTCTTGCATTTAACATTCAGAATGCACCGGAAGCCAGCTATTGGATTCAGCTTTTGGATGCTTCGGACAAAGTTATTTATTCAAGATATACCAAAGGAAACAGTGTGAAATTTGATATACTGAAACCTAATGAATATATTGTAAGGATATTGGTTGATAATAACGGAAATAAGTTCTGGGACGAAGCAGATTTTGAAAATGAAACTTTTGCCGAAGATTCCTATGTCTTCTACAAAAAAGCTATTGTACGGCCATTATGGGAAACCAAGGAAGACTGGGACCTGAAAGATACCAGAACGCTGGATAATCCTAAAGGAAATACCACTAAGCCTGCAGATGTTCCTGCGGAAACACCGAAAGACACCGTACAGAAGGAATTGAATAAAGAAATGAAATCCGAATCCGGAAATGCAGTTTTGACACCGGTAAAATAAAGCTATGAATACATTAAAGAAAGTGTTATTCTGGACGCTGGTAATTTTTGCATTGATGCAGTTTATTTCCATCGATAAAGTAAATAAGCCGGTCAATAAAGCGGTGAACTTCGTCGATACTAAAAAGACTCCGGAAAAGATTAGAAGTCTGATAAAAGGAGCCTGCTACGATTGTCACTCCAATGAAACGGTATATCCCAAATATGCTTATGTGGCACCTATTTCATGGTCTGTAAAAAGCCATGTTAATGAAGGCCGGGAGCATCTCAATTTTTCTGTTTGGGGTACATATAACAAGGAACTGAAGGAAAGCATGCTGAGCAAATCCGTTCAGACGATTCAAAGCAAAGCGATGCCTATGCCGGGCTATATTGTCTATCACAAAGAAGCTAATCTTACAGATGCTGAGAGAACATTACTGGTTCAGTATTTTGAAAACATGCTGAAATCAAAATCTTACTGATATCCAATAAAATAACTCCCACACATTGTAATCTGCGGGAGTAAATTTCTTTTTATAATAACTTACCGGTTAGTTTTCAGGTATTCCTTAAAAAATCTCTGCTGAGACTCAAAAGCAATATCATCAAGGTTCAGAGCATTCAAAGGAATCCATATCGCTTCTGATATTTCAGAAAGCTCAAGACTTACTTCAAATTTTTCCTGAACACGGTACTCGTAAAAAAGATCGATTGTATTGTAATCAATTTCTTTATACTGATAGATATTCGGAAGACTGGTAAGATATTTAAGGATTGAAATATCCACATCAAGCTGAAGCTCTTCAAAAAGTTCTCTTTTGCACGTTTCTTCTGCGCTTTCCTTTGGATCCACGAAACCTCCGGCCAGATCGAGTTTTCCTTTTTTAGGGTCCCTGTTTCTTCTGGTAAGGTAGATTTCATCACCACATCGGATAACAACAGCTACCGCACCGGCAACGTTATTGTAGAGGGTAAAACCGCATTCGGGACAGCTCCATTTCTTTTCGCCGTCCCAATGCAGGGTTTCTTTGCCACAGCTTGGGCAGTATTTCAATAATTTCATCTGTTAACAATATTTTTTCAAAAGTCAGATGGAACTTCGTTTATTGAGCAATATTAATATTTCTCGGGTGATAAGTTAAAATCACATCACGAAGCTCTTCTGTTTTCAGATGAGTATAGATCTCCGTAGTGGTAATACTGGAGTGTCCCAGCATTTCCTGAATATAACGAAGGTCTGCCCCATTCTGTAAAAGGTGTGTCGCAAAAGAATGTCTGAAAGTATGTGGAGATATTTTTTTGCTTACTCCGGCTTTGTCTGTAAGTTCTTTAATGATCAGAAATACGATTACTCTGGACATAGATGTTCCACGGCTGTTAAGAAACAGCGTATCCTCATATTTTTTATTGATCTTACTTTTCGAACGTACTTCTTTAATGTAAGTTTCCAAAAGTTCAGCAGTATAATCCGCCAAAGGAACAAAACGTGTTTTGTTACCCTTTCCGTTTACTTTAATGTACTGTTCTTTAAAATTGATGTTCGAAATTTTAAGGTCAATAAGTTCCGAGACACGTAATCCGCATCCGTAAAGAACTTCAATGATACAATGATTTCTCTTTCCGAGATCAGAATTGGACTCAATGGCTGCAATAATCTTATTGATATCAGGCAGGCTTAAGGTGTCAGGAAGATACAATCCCAGTTTTGGACCTTCAAGCAGTGATGCGGGATTGTCTTCTCTGCACTCGTCCTCAAGCAGAAACTTGAAGAAAGCTTTTATAGAAGAAATCCATCTTGCTTGTGATCTTTCGCTGAACTTCTGTTTGGAAAGATTGAAGATATATTCCTGTAAGTTTTCGTAACCGATAGAGTCTGGACCGACGTTTTCCAGATCCACTTCGGCATAATCTTTTAATTTTTTGATGTCTCGAATATAGGCATCGAGAGTGTTTTCTGAAAAATTTCTTTCGAAACGAAGAAATATTTCAAAATCTTTGATCTTTTCATCCCAGGTCATTTGTGCTTATTTTTTTAGTTCACAGTCCGATATTTGTTCTATTTCAATGTTATGGTTCCTCAGGAATGCAATCCCATCGTCGTCTGAATACTCATTAATATACACAAGTCTTGTAATTCCAGCCTGCAGAATCAGCTTACTGCATTCTTTGCATGGCGAAAGCGTTAGATATAACGTTGCACCTTTTGCAGACTGAGTGGAAGCGGCCAGCTTTAAGATAGCATTGGCTTCCGCATGAAGTACATACCAGTGTGTTTTTCCCTCTCCATCTTCACAGCAGTTTTCAAATCCCGAAGGAGTTCCGTTGTAACCGTCTGAAATAATCATCCTATCTTTTACGATAAGAGCTCCTACCTGTTTTCTCTTACAGTAGGATAGTTTTGCCCACTCCTGGGCCATTTTTAGATAAGCTTTATCAAACTTATTCATACCGCAGCATTAGTTTTTTCGAAATAATTTGGATTAAAAATCTTAGAAGTTAGGCTTTCTTTTCTCTAAAAAAGCAGTAACCCCTTCTTTCTTGTCGTTCATTTCAAAAAGTTCCCCGAAATACTTGATTTCAGATTCAAAACCTTTATCCGTATCAGACAAGTTAACGGCTTGGATGGCCTTTGATATAGCCATTGGTGAATTATTGGCTATAATACTCGCTAACTCTTTTGTTTTGGTTAATAATTCTTCAATAGGGTATACTTCATTCACCAATCCGATTTCCTTGGCTTTTTGAGCCGGAATCATTTTAGCAGAGAAGATCATTTCGTTGGCGATACCTTTTCCTACCAGTTTAGGAAGTCTTTGAGTTCCTCCGTACCCCGGAATTAATCCGAGAGTTACTTCCGGAAGCCCCAGTCTTGCATTCTCTGATGCATATCTGATGTGGCACGCCATAGCTAGCTCTAAACCTCCTCCTAATGCGAAACCGTTCACGGCTGCAATAACAGGTTTAGACGTATTTTCAATTTTGTTGAACAGGGTATTATGCCCGTTTCTGGCCAGTTCTTCGGCTTTTTCCTGTCCAAAATCACTGAATTCTTTTATATCGGCTCCCGCTACAAATGACTTTTCACCGCTTCCTGTGATGATGATTACCCTACAGGACTGGTCAGCGTTAAGTTCATCCATTGCTGAGCTTATCTCTTGAATCGTTTTTGCGTTTAAAGCATTTAAGCTTTGAGGTCTGTTTATGGTGACAACAGCTAATCTGTCTTCCTTTTCTAATAATATATTTTCGTAACTCATTTTTCCACTATAAAATATTATTTTTTGCAAATTATGAATTTTTTACAAAAAAAAGGAAAAAATATTAGTTTTTTTTCCTTTTACTTGATGAATCCTTCAAAATACTATTTCGAGTGATTCATCATATTCGCATCAATATTGATATTTAGCTGAGATGCCACTTTCATGCCAAGTTCTATATTAGTCCTGAAAAAGTGACATAATTGACGGTTGATGATCTCATCTTTTTTCGGTCCGGTAATTCCTCTCATACTTCCTACGATGTTGCTGATTAGGTGCTCTCTATCTTCAGCAGTCATAGCTTTTGTATACAATAATCCGGGTTGAGTGTAATGATCATCATCATTTTCATTCCTGTTATAATTGGCAACATGGGCGCTGTCCAGCTCGTATTCATAATTCTTATAGGCCGGATCCGGTTTAATCTCATCAAAGCTGTTCGGGAAATAATTGGGTTTGTCCTGATATTGACTGGAATCTGCCATAAAACCGTCTCTCTGATAGTTGTTGCCTGCAAAAGGGCATCGGTTTACTTCCAGCTGGTGGGCATTTACTCCAACCCTGTATCTGTGGGCATCAGGATAAGAGAATAGCCTTCCCTGAAGCATTTTGTCTGGAGAAAAACTGATTCCGTTAATAAGGCTGCTCGGTGAAAACGCCGACTGTTCCACATGAGCAAAATAATTAACCGGAACTTCATTCAGTTCCATTTCACCTACTTCAATCATTGGGAAATCATCGTGGAACCATACTTTGGTAATATCAAAAGGGTTCCATCTGAAATCTTTTGCCTGCTCTTCCGTCATCACCTGGATATACATGGTCCACTTCGGAAAGTCTCCGTTCTCAATGGCGTTGCAAAGATCCTCCTGTGCAAAATCAGGGTTTTCTCCAGCCATCTTTACGGCCTCTGCATCAGTGAAGTTTTTGATTCCCTGCTTTGTTATAAAATGGAATTTTACCCAGACTCTTTCATTTTGAGCATTGATCATCGAAAAAGTATGGGATCCGAACCCATGCATATGTCTGTAGCCATAAGGTGTTCCCCTGTCTGACATTAAAATAAGAACCTGGTGAAGCGATTCAGGATTATGACTCCAGAAATCCCACATCATTGTGGCACTCTTTAAATTGGTTTTAGGAACTCTTTTCTGGGTATGGATAAAATCCGGGAATTTTTTGGCATCCTTAATAAAGAATACCGGTGTATTATTTCCTACCAGATCCCAGTTTCCGTCTTCCGTATAAAATTTTAAAGCAAAACCTCTCGGGTCCCTTGCTGTATCTGCACTCCCTTTTTCACCCCCTACGGTAGAAAATCGGGCAAACATTCTGCATGAGTTGCCGATTTTTGAAAATAATTTAGCTTTTGTATACTGACTGATGTCGTGTGTTACAGTAAATGTTCCGTAGGCTCCGGTTCCTTTAGCATGCACAATTCTCTCAGGGATTCTTTCCCTTACAAAGTGTGCAAGGTTTTCCTGAAGAATGAAATCCTGCAGCAGGACAGGCCCTCTGGGACCTACGGTCTGTGAGTCCTGATGTTCAAAATAAGGTGCGCCATTGCTTAGCGTTAATTTTTTAGAATCCATATAGTTATGATTTGTATGGTTGATTTCCCTTGTAAACTGTCTTATGCAGACGTATTAAATATCAAATTTACTTGAATTTTTGATTACAAATGGCAAAAACATTTTATCTTTGTCATAGATAATATTAATCAGATGAACATTCAGCAACTGGAGTATCTTATCGCTGTAGATAAGTACAAACATTTTGGTAAGGCAGCCCAGGCATGCTTTATTACACAGCCTACACTAAGTGCGATGATACAAAAATTTGAGGATGAACTGGATGTGAAGGTATTCGACAGAACAACACACCCCATTCGTACTACAGATGTAGGGCTCCAGATCATTGATCAGGCTAAGGTAATTATAGAATCTGTCAATGAGCTGAAAAATAAAGCCAATCTTTTGAATAATATTTTGGGCGGAACGATCAATTTAGGAATTATTCCTACTGTTTCTTCCTTCATTTTGCCGACAGAGATCTTTAAATTTTTGGAAGATAACCCGAAAATCCAGATGAATGTAAAAGAAATGACCACTGATAATATTGTCAAAGCTTTAAAAGCAGGTGAGCTGGATGCCGGAATTATTTCCACGCCTTATGATTCTGCCGATGAATTTTATCAGGATTTCCTTTTCAATGAAGAGCTGATGATCTATAGCTCCAATACGGAAGCGAATAAAAAGAACTCTTATATCATACCTGAAGAGCTGAATGTAGAAAAAGTTTGGCTTCTGGAAGAAGGAAACTGCCTGAGAAACCAGTTCGAGAATATCTGCCATTTAAAAGAAAATACGCTGAAGCCTAAGAATTTAGATTTCCTGGCGTCCAATATTCAGACTTTGGTTCATATGGTGGATAAAGTAGGAGGGATCAGTATTTTGCCGGAGTTGGCGTTGAGTCAGCTTTCTGATGATCAGAAAGAGAATGTTTTCAGGTTCAAAAAACCTTTTCCTTACAGAGAAATCAGCATTATTTACTATAAGCCGACTTTTAAACAGAAAATTATTGATGAGCTGTCGCTGTCTATCAAAAATTCTCTTGAGCTTAAACTGAATTATCATATAAACCCGAAGGAATTTGTGAGCATCAAGCCGCAATGAACTAAGAAGACCGCAAAATGATATAAATCATTAATTTTAAGAAAATTATAATTAATCAGCAAAAACCTTTAGTATTAAAAAAATAGTACTTAAATTTGCGAACGTTTATAAACGAGGAAAAATTTGACCTGATTGCAACCTCTCTAAAAATATGCTAAAACAGTATTCTTTCTAGGCAATTTATTCTTATTTTTCTTCATATATTTTAATCTAAAAAACAAAGAATAATATGTCTTATCTATTTACATCTGAATCAGTTTCAGAAGGACATCCGGATAAAATTGCCGATCAGATCTCCGATGCATTAATCGATCACTTTTTAGCATATGATAAAAGCTCTAAGGTAGCATGTGAAACCCTTGTAACAACAGGACAGGTTGTGCTGGCCGGAGAAGTGAAGTCCGATGCATATCTTGATGTTCAAACTATTGCAAGAGATGTTATTAACGGAATTGGATACACTAAAGGGGAATATATGTTCAACGGAGATTCGTGCGGAGTAATTTCAGCGATTCACGAACAGTCTCCGGATATCAACCAGGGAGTAGACAGAGCGGTAAACGATGAATCTTTTGAAGCTAAAGCTAACGCACAGGGAGCTGGTGACCAGGGGATGATGTTTGGTTATGCAACCAACGAAACGGCTAATTATATGCCGCTTGCTCTGGATCTTGCCCATACTATTCTTAAAGAGCTTTCTGTATTGAGAAGAGAAGGAAACGAAATCGCTTACCTTCGTCCGGATGCAAAAAGCCAGGTAACTATTGAGTATTCTGACGATCACAAGCCGGTAAGAATTGATTCTATTGTGGTTTCCACACAGCATGATGACTTCGGAACTGAAGAAGAGATGCTTAACAAGATCCGTGAAGACATCAAAAGCATCCTGGTTCCAAGAGTAGTTGCTCAACAGACTGAAGAGATCAAAGCATTGTTCAACGATCAGATCAAATATCACATCAACCCTACAGGGAAATTTGTGATCGGAGGTCCTCACGGAGATACAGGTCTTACAGGAAGAAAGATTATTGTGGATACCTACGGAGGAAAAGGAGCTCACGGTGGTGGTGCTTTCTCTGGAAAAGACCCTTCAAAAGTAGACAGAAGTGCTGCGTACGCTACAAGACATATTGCTAAAAACTTAGTGGCTGCAGGAGTAGCTGACGAAGTTTTGGTACAGGTTTCCTATGCAATCGGTGTTGCTGAGCCTTGCGGTTTATACATCAACACTTACGGAACTGCAAAAGTAGATCTTCACGATGGTGATATTGCTAAAAAAGTGTCTTCGATTTTTGATTTAAGACCTTACGCGATTGAACAGAACTTAAAATTAAGAAACCCTATCTATCAGGAAACGGCTTCTTACGGGCACATGGGGAAAGAACATTATATAGCTGACAAAACATTCAATAAAGGTCAGAAAAATGAAATTACCCTTACAGGTCTTGAGTTCTTTACCTGGGAAAAACTTGACAAAGTAGACGAGATTAAAGCCGCTTTCGGTATTTAATTTATCTTCAGAAATAATAAATAGGACTGCTTTATCTTTGGGTAAGGCAGTTTTTTTTAATTTTACACCTTAAATAATTAGAGATGATGAATTTTAGATCAGCAGTTACCGTACTTTTTATATTTTTCCTGGGCATAGTGACAAAGGCACAGTATACCATGCATAAAATGGTCACGGTGGGATATACCTACCAGAATCAAAGTTTTGGGGAATTGGGAGGGAAGCTGCTCTTTCTTAAGAATGATGATGTGATATACAGGCTGGGCGCGTCTGCTCTGATGGGCTCCGCAGGTTCTAAATTTGCGATCATGCCGAAACTGCAGGCCGATGTTCTTCTTAATTTTGAGAAAAATGTGGATTTCTACCACTCATATTATCTTTTAATCGGGGCGGAAGGAACCAATAAATATATCGCACCGAAAATAGGCGTTACTCTTTTCGGCCTGTTGGACCTTGCCGGAGGCTATGCTTTCCCGATTGGAGAGGCCCGTTTGAACGGAAAAGAGCTGAAAGGTTTAAATGTTAATTTAACATTAAATATTCCTACAGTCTTTATTCATGATATGTTTAAGTGATTTTTTTTAAATTTTCCCGTAAAAATTTAATAATAGGTTAACAGTTATTAAAAAATTATTATATTTACACCATATAATAATTGTACTGCCTATTGATTTTACTTTACTCTAAAAAACTGTTTTGTATTTACAGCTAGGGCCAGATAAAATATCTGGAGAATTGCTGGTCTGCAAATTTTTTATTATTGAGAAGAGTTATGAAATCAAAAACGGACAGCCTACTAATTTCCCTTTACCAGAAAGGAGACGAAGAAGCCCTATCAGCCCTTATTCATCGTCATCAGAGAGAACTGTTTACATTCATTTTTTACAAAATTAATGATGAAGACCTGGCTAATGATGTTTTTCAGGATACATTCATGAAGGTCATCCTGATGTTGAAAGAAGGACGGTATAACGAAGAAGGAAAATTTATTCTTTGGGCAAAAAGAATTGCACACAACCTTATTATTGATCATTTCAGACTGAAAGCGAAAAATGTTAAAGTTTCGGAAACTACTTTTGAAACAGACGAGTATTCTATTTTCGATCTGATCCGGGAGCCTTCAGAAAATATTGAAGAGCAGCTTGTATCGCTGCAGATCCAGGAGGACCTCTTGAGGATGCTTCAGTTTCTGCCACAAAACCAGCAGGAAGTCATTAAATTAAGATTTTTCGATGGCTTAAGCTTCAAAGAAATTGCAGATCATACCAATATGAGCATCAATACCACGTTGGGAAGAGTACGATATGCACTCATTAACCTGAGAAAAATCATGGACGAAAATAATATCGTATTGACACGTTAGGATAATAATTTCAGAAAATTCACGTTTAAAGGAAAACATACTTTCGCCTATGAAAAAAAATGATTCCTTAAAAGTGAAAACTTTGAAACCTAAGAAACAAACAATTGATTTTTTACTGAGTTACTCAAAAAGTCTTGAATTGGTACAAACCAAAAGCAAGAATTTCCCGATTTCCAAAAATTAAAATGAGTAATTTTGTGCTGTATGAAAATTCAGCACATTTTTTTTGACCTGGACAATACGCTCTGGGATCACCGTAAGAACGCTTACCTTACCATCAAAGACCTTTTTGAAAAACAGGAAATCACATTACATTATAATATCGACTTTGAAAGCTTTCATTCTGTCTATCACGAGATCAATGAAAGTCTTTGGGAAAAGATCCGGGATGGGATCATCGGTAAAGAATATCTGAGAAAACACCGTTTTTATGATACCTTCAGGCATTTCGGAGTGGATGATGAAGTGCTTGCTCAATATTTTGAAGAACATTTCCTGGATAAGATCCTTAACCACAACGAGCTGGTAGAAGGAGCGGCCTATATTCTGGAATATCTAAAGTCCAGACATTATACGATGCATGTTATTTCCAATGGATTCCAGGAAGTGACGGAAAGGAAATGCATTTTATCAGGGATAGATAAATTTTTCAAGACCATTACCAGTGCAGATTCTGTAGGCGTGAGAAAGCCCAATCCCAAGATCTTTGAATATTCTCTCGGACTTGCAGAAGCCGGTAAAGAGGAAAGCATCCTGATTGGTGACGACTGGATCGCAGATGTTGTAGGTTCCCGGAATTATGGGATCGATGTGATTTTCTTTGATGTTTATAAAGAAAATAAGCAGGAAGAAGGACTGAAAGCCATTACGCATCTGTTGCAGATCAAGGAATACTTATAAAATATACAGTTTCAATAGCTGTAAAATTCATTTCTTTAACCATTAAGATGATTGAAGGTTTTAAATTTAATTAAGAAAAAATCATTTGCTTTTTTAAGCAGTAGCTTTCTTAATTTTCTTAAACACTTATCTGATCTTAATGGTTCAAATATTTTTCATTATTCATTCTCCACTTTTCGTTTTTCCTAATTCTTTCCTAAATTGATTCTGAACTTTGCTTCATAATAAAAACAGAAAAAATTTAGCATTATGAAAAGTTTTAGAAAAATCACCGGAGCATTTGTTTTAATTTTCTTACTTGCAGGCGGATTTATATTTGCGCAGGACAAAGCAATCAATGCCAATCAGCTGCCTAAAACAGCTAAAAATTTCCTGGCTTCCCATTTTAAAGGAGTTGCTGTAGGATCGGCTATTGAAGACAGAGAAATCTATGGCGTGGATGAATACCAGGTGTATCTGGCAAACGGTATGAAAGTAGAATTTGACAGCAGCGGAAACTGGAAAGAAGTAGACGGGAAACACCAGAAACTGCCTTACGGATTTATTCCGGTATCCATCAGGAACTACGCAGCTAAAAACTTCCCAAACACCCATATTGTTAAGCTAGAAAAAGAAAGATGGTCTTATAAAGCAGAACTTTCCAATGGGCTGGATCTTGAATTTGACAGAAAAGGAAATTTCAAAAGAATTGATGATTAATTCAATCGAAAAAATATAGCTGAAGGAAGATGGAAGCTAGAAGATGGAAGTTTTTAAGCAACAGTATCAATTGAGAGTATTCAATTACTATTGTTAAAATGGCAGTCAGATGTCTGCCGCTTGAAAACAGCTTCGAGCTTCCATCTTCATTCTATTTCATATATTTGATAAGCCAATACTGCAGAATGAAGATATTAATCATAGAAGATGAGCCGGAGCTGAAAGACACCGTACAGACTTTCCTGGAGGCAGAGCATTTTATTGTAGAATTTGCCCTTACGTACAATGCAGGGCTGGAAAAGATCATTTCGTATGAATATGACTGTATCCTTCTTGATATTATGCTGCCGGACGGAAATGGCATCGAGTTGCTGAAAGAGATTAAAAAACTTCATAAAAAAGATCCCGTGATCATTCTATCAGCTAAAGATTCTGTTGATGATAAGGTCGCAGGGTTGGAAATAGGCGCCGACGATTATCTGGCAAAACCTTTCCATCTTGCTGAGCTGATGGCGAGAATCCGGTCTGTGATCAGAAGAAAGAATCAGGATGGGGAAAATACAATTACGTATAAAAATATCAGCATTGATCCGGAAAACAGAACGGTTAAAGTGGGCAGTGAAGATCTGATCCTCAACCGTAAGGAATATGATCTTCTGTACTATTTTGTGATCCATCCGGAAAAAACGCTGCAGAAAACGACTTTAGCCGAAGCAATCTGGGGCGATTATATTGATCAGGCAGACAGTCTAGATTTTATTTACTCCCAAATTAAAAATCTCCGCAAAAAATTGAAAAGCCTCAATGCAGATGCTGATTTCCAGGCCGTTTACGGAATAGGTTATAAATTTGTTTAGATGAAAGTTTCGTTAAAATATTACACCATCAAATACATGATCGGCATTCTGCTGCTTATCATTGCAGTCTGGGCGGCATTATTTTATGCCTATATCCTGGACGAAGTTTATGATAATGTAGATGACGGACTGAAGGACAGGAAGATACAGATCATTAAAGCGGTGTATCACGACCCTGAACTGTTGGACAGTAAAGATTTCGGATTTAACGAATTTAAAATCAAGCCTATTTCAGAATCTGAATATAAAGATAAAAACCGGCTCTATAATAAGATGTTCTATATGGAATATGACGATAAGGACCAACCTTACCGTGTGCTTGAGACAGATTTTATAGATCAGTTCGGGAAACGTCAGAGACTTGAAATACGGACCTCTACGGTGGAGCAGGATGAATTGGTGTATGACCTCACCACAGCTTTAATTGTGCTGTATATTCTGCTTGTGATCAGTATTATTGCTGTCAACGGTTATATGCTGAACAAAGCGATGCGTCCTTTTTATATCATTCTGGAGAGGCTTAAGAAATATCAGTTTGGAGCTTCTTCACCACAGGAACCTCAGAATTATTCTATTAAAGAATTTGAAGAGCTTCATGTGGAAATAGAGGAAATGATTGAACGTAATGAACTTGTTTTCCACCAGCAGAAACAGTTCATTGAAAATGCATCTCACGAACTTCAGACACCACTGGCTATTGTGATCAATAAAATCGACCTGGCGATCCAGAATGATGATCTTGACAAGAAGAATATGAATTTCCTTACCGAAGTAAAGGGAGACCTGAGAAGAATGGCAGGTCTGAATAAATCCCTGCTCATGCTTTCGAAAATAGAAAACAGCCAATTTAGTAAAACGTCAAAAGTGGATTTTAATGAAATGATTGCTGAACTGGTTAAAAACTATCAGGATTTTATTGAATTTAAAAAAGTTCATGTCAGCATTGTTGAAAAAGGATTCTTTGGGGCAGATTTTAATCCTGATCTGGCGGATATCCTGCTCTCCAATCTGCTGAAAAATGCAGTTAAGTACAATGAGCAAGAAGGGGTTGTCAATATTATTATAGAAGGCAACAGACTGATTTTCCAAAATAGTAGCAGTGGGGTACCACTAGACAAAGAGCAGATCTTCAACCGCTTTTATAAACAAAGTTCAGATCAAAGTTCTACCGGTTTGGGACTGTCTATCATCAGGACTATAACAAAACAATATCCCGGTTGGGATATTGTCTATGAGTTTGAAGATGGAATGCATTGCTTTATTCTTTCTAAAAACAATGCTTTGGTATTTTAATGCTTAAATTCCTAAGCTTGCTCTTACTCTTTTAATGGTTTCGGTAGCAACAACTCTTGTTTTTGCTGCACCTTCCTGAAGTTTTGCTTCCAGCTCATCCAGATTGTTCATATAATAAGCGAACATTTCTCTTTCTTTTGCAAAACGGGTTAAGATCAGATTTAACAGCTCTAATTTAGCATGTCCGTAACCGAAATTTCCGGCTAAGTACTTAGCTCTTAATTCTTCCGTCTGCTCAGGAGTGGCAATCAGTTCATAAATTGCAAAAACCTTATCTGTTTCCGGGTCTTTTGGTTCTTCCAGAGCTTTAGAATCGGTTTCTATACTCATTACCTGTTTTTTCAGTTCCTTTTCAGGTAAGAAAATATTAATGATGTTTCCCATGGATTTAGACATTTTACGGCCATCTGTTCCGGGAACATATTTTGTATCTTCCTGAAGTTCAGCTTGAGGTAAAACCAAAACTTCACCCATCTGATTATTGAACCTTGATGCTACATCACGGGCAATTTCAAGATGCTGAAGCTGATCTTTCCCTACAGGAACGATTTCTGCATCATACAGTAAAATATCTGCAGCCATCAGAATAGGATAGGTAAACAGTCCGGCATTAACGTCCTGGAGCCTGTCTGCTTTATCCTTAAATGAATGCGCAAGCGTTAGTCTCTGGTAAGGAAAAAAACATGATAAATGCCAAGAAAGTTCACAGGTCTCAGGGATGTCACTCTGCCTGTAAAAATATGTTTTTTCTGTATCCAGCCCACAAGCAAGCCAAGCCGCAGCAATCTCGTAGGTATTCTGTTTTAGAACCTGCGCATCTTTAATCTGGGTAAGAGAATGAAGATTCGCAATGAATAAAAATGATTCATTTCCTTCCTGCTTGGAAAGTTCAATAGCAGGAATAATCGCCCCAAGGAGATTTCCAAGATGGGGTGTTCCGGTGGCTTGAATGCCGGTAAGAATTCTTGACATTTGTTTAAATTGTTTATAAAATTAATGAATTGCAAATTTAATTATTTTCCCACTGATTGCACGGATTTTCACAGATGATTGTGTTTTATCCTTTTTTAAAATTAGTCTAAACGCAAAGATTTTATTTCAAACCTATTATTTAAGGAAAACAGAGGTAAATAAATTGGCTGCGCTAAGCTTGAAAACAGAGCTTTTTCAAATCAACTTGTTGATTCTTCTTTGCTTACTTGAGATTAATTATTATTAGATTAAAACTTTGCGTTAAAAAAATCAGTAAGAGGAAAAATTAAGGAATGATAATCTTTTGTCCTCCGAATTTCGGCTGAACTCCGAAAAGCAGGTCCCAGTAAACTTTTGTTTTCGCAAGATATTCTCTCAGGTTCGTTTTTAGCCCTGCATACTTATTCACATCATTGGCATTGTATCCGAAAGCTTCCATTCCGTTCTTTTTTGCCAGGAAAACAGCCCTCTCATTGTGGAATTTCTGCGAAATGATCACCAGTTTATTTTGACCAAATATCTCCTTAGCCCTGACAACGGAATCCAGGGTTCTAAACCCGGCGTGATCCATCACAATCCTGTCCTTTGGAATGCCGTATTTCATTAAAGTAAGCTGCATGTCTTCCGGTTCATTGTAATCTTTGGTACCGTTGTCACCGCTTACAATAATGTATTTGATTTTTCCGCTTTTATACAGATCTATGGCGGCCTGTATTCTGTTGTAGAAATAAGCGTTGGGCATACCATTGTTCAGATTCTTCCCGGTTCCGAGCAGTAAGGCCACTTTGGTTTCAGGAACATCAGAGATATTGTAAGAAACAAATGCGCTGCTTTCTTTTCTAATGCTGTAGTTGGCCCAGGCTATAAAAATAATTCCCGCTACAACAAGCAGCAGGAAAAATTTAAAAATATTTTTAATTACTTTTTTCATCCGGAATACTGTTTTAAAACTCAAGTCCGTTAGGAAAAGCTTTTTTTCTGAATATTAGTAGCAGAGCGGCTCCTACCGTAATGGCAGAGTCGGCCACATTGAAAATATATTTGAAAAACTCAAGGTGTTTTCCACCAATCAAAGGGATATTATCAGGAACATACCAGTCTACCAGAGGAAAGTGAAGCATATCCACCACACAGCCTTTCATAAATGCAGAATACCCTTGTCCGAAAGGAACAAACTTTGAAATTCCTCCATATCCTATCCATCGGTCGATACTTGGATCGTAAACCGTTCCGCTGTCGAATATAAGTCCGTAGAACATTCCGTCAATGATATTTCCGATAGCACCGGCAAAAATAATAGCCATAGGAACCAGAAGGTAATTGGAAGCTCCCTGCTTCAGCCATTTTTTGAACATATAAACCATTCCACCAATTAAGAAAAGTCTAAGGATTACCAGGAAATATTTCCCGATAATACCTCCGAAATGAAGCCCGTAAGCCATTCCCGGATTTTCTACGAAAGTCAGTTTAAAGCCTGGAAGGACAGTAACGCTGTCATCCAGATTGAAGTGGGTTTTGATATAAATTTTTGAAGCCTGATCAATTAACAATACTAAAAATGTTATAGCTAAGATCTTTTTCATTATTGTCCTTTTGGTTTAGAAGGTTTCTCAGAATTTTTCTTGTCAAAAATTTTCTTGGCTACCTTTTCTGTATGGAACGTATTTTTGGTCTGGGCACGCTCGTATCTGATGTTCATATCTTTTAAAACACTTTTCAGTGCACTCAGTTCCATAGGATTTTTAGGATGTACTATGATAGATTCCATTTTCTTTTCTTTTTTAAATGTTACATTTTGGACAGCTCATCGAGTCTTTTCCGGTCTTTTGCAGACAGGTCACTAAGCCCGTTTTTGC
Organism: Chryseobacterium sp. UF-81; assembly: GCF_058245105.1. Lineage (NCBI taxonomy): Bacteria > Pseudomonadati > Bacteroidota > Flavobacteriia > Flavobacteriales > Weeksellaceae > Chryseobacterium > Chryseobacterium sp. UF-81. Next base: position 337,723 of record NZ_JBSIBX010000003.1, read on the forward strand.
CCATCTTACTCAAAATTCTGTCGATTTCTTTTTCCCTCTCGCGTTTATCAGAATTAAACTGATCATCGATGGTGTAGTTTTTCTGCCGGTCGGGAAAGAATCTGCTTCTGATCCATTCTCTATTGAAAAACAGTAAAACTGCAGCAACAATAATTGCTAAAATTAATACTTCGCTCATGGGTATACATTAAAAATTAGGTTTATAAAGTATCCGCGAATACGATATAAACCCAATAATATTTTACAAACCTTAAAGGTTTATTTCTGCATATTTTTCGCTTCAATGCTCAGTGTAGCATGAGGAACGGCTAAAAGTCTTTCCTTAGGAATCAGCTTTCCTGTCACTCTGCATACTCCGTAGGTTTTATTTTCGATTCGGATTAAAGCATTTTTAAGATCACGCACGAATTTTTCCTGACGTCCTGCTAATATAGAGTTTTGCTCCTTACTTAATGTTTCTGCTCCTTCTTCAAAAGCTTTGAATGTAGGAGAAGTATCGTCTGTACCATTATTCTGGTCGTTGATGAAGCTTTCTCTGATCAGCTGAAGATCTCTTTCTGCTTTTTCTATTTTTTCTTTAATGATCGCTTTAAACTCTTGTAAATCAGAATCATTATATCTTACTCTTTCGTCTGACATGTTCTTTTCTCTTTTTTAATAAAATTATGAAATGGAATTTAAAAAACAATAACTATATGTTAATTTTTTTCGACATTTATCTTAAAATTAACCTCATCTATTTCGATTTCGTTAAAATTTGAAAGTGAAGATACAATTTCTATTTTATTTGACAAGACCTCAGATGAAATATATTCCTCATTTTTCTTAACATCTTCAATGAAAGGTGAGTTTTCTTCAATGGAGATTTTAATTCTGTCCGTCAGTTCAAAGTCCTTCTCTTTTCGCAGGTTCTGAATTCTGTTGATGAACTCTCTTGCGATACCCTCAGATTTTAATTCTTCTGTTAACGTCAAATCTAATGCCACAGTTGTTTTCCCGTCGGAAGTTACCGTCCATCCCGGGATGTCTTTGGTAGAGATTTCCACATCATCAAGGGTGATTTCATACCCCTGAATGTCTATTTTTCCTTCTTTTTCAAGGCTGGCGATCTGCTCTGTGTTAAGATTGGCGATTTCTCCGCCTACCGTTTTCATGTCTTTCCCTAATTTAGGACCCAACGCTTTGAAATTCGGCTTGATTTGCTTTACAATTAAATGAGAAGCTTCTTCTGCATTGATGAGCTGTAATTCTTTTACGTTAACTTCCTGTTTGATAAGGTCTGCAACGGCTAAAATCTGTGCTTCCGTTTTAGCATCCAGAACCGGAACCAATACTTTCTGTAATGGCTGGCGAACTTTTACATTCTCTTTCTTTCTCAGAGAGAAAACCATACTCGTAATATTCTGTGCCAGATGCGTTTTTTCTACCAGATCCTGATCGATCAGACTTTCATCAGCTACAGGGAAATCCGTTAAGTGTACAGATTCACAGTTTTCTTTTCCTGTTACTTTATTTAAATCCTGATACAATTGATCCATAAAGAACGGAGCAATAGGTGCGGATAATTTCGCCACCGTTTCAAGACACGTATACAAAGTCTGGTAAGCAGAGATTTTATCATCAGAATAATCTCCTTTCCAGAAACGTCTTCTGCACAGTCTTACGTACCAGTTGCTCAGGTTATCATTCACAAATGTGCTGATTGCCCTTGCTACTCTCGTTGGCTCGTAATCTTCGTAGAACGCTTTTACTTCTTTGATTAAAAGATTCAGTTCAGAAAGGATCCATCGGTCAATTTCCGGACGGTTTTCCACTTCTTTCTCCGTATAATTAAAGCCGTCTACATTCGCATATAATGCAAAGAATGAATACGTATTATAAAGGGTTCCAAAGAACTTTCTTCTCACTTCGTCAATACCTTCAATGTCAAACTTCAGGTTTTCCCAAGGATTTGCATTCGAGATCATATACCATCTCGTAGCATCTGGTCCATAAACTGCTAATGTTTCAAACGGATCAACTCCATTTCCTTTGGATTTTGACATTTTCAGTCCATTTTTATCCAGAACAAGCCCGTTACTCATGACATTTTTATAGGCAACTGAATCAAAAACTGCGGTTCCGATCGCGTGAAGTGTATAGAACCAACCACGAGTCTGGTCAACTCCTTCCGCGATAAAATCTGCCGGGAACGCTTTATTATTGTCAATTAATTCTTTATTCTCAAAAGGATAATGCAACTGAGCGTAAGGCATCGAACCTGAATCGAACCAAACGTCGATTAAGTCACTTTCACGCTTCATGGCTCTTCCTGAATCTGAAACCAAAATGATTTTGTCTACCACATTTTTATGAAGATCCACCAATTCATAGTTCTGCTCAGACATATTTCCGATCACAAAACCTTTGAATGGGTTTTCGCTCATCAATCCTGCCTCAACCGATTTTTCGATTTCATTGTACAGTTCTTCTACAGATCCGATGATCTTTTCTTCTTTAAGATCTTCAGTTCTCCAGATCGGTAATGGAATTCCCCAATATCTTGAACGCGAAAGGTTCCAGTCGTTTACATTTTCAATCCAGTTCGCAAAACGTCCTTCTCCCGTTGATTTAGGTTTCCAGTTGATTTCTTTATTTAAATCTACCAATCTGTCTTTCACGGCGGTCATTTTTACAAACCATGAATCCAGCGGATAGTATAATACAGGCTTGTCAGTTCTCCAGCAGTGCGGATAGCTGTGAACGTATTTCTCTACTTTGAAAGCTTTGTTTTCAGTCTTCAAAACGATCGCCAGTTCTACATCCCATGATTTTTCAGGCGCGGTTCCATCGTCGTAATATTCGTTCTTGATATATTTTCCCGAGAATAATTCAGGAACATTTTTTCCCCTGATAAATCTTCCCTGTAAATCTACCAGTGGAACCAGATTATCATTTTCGTCTTTTATCAGCATTGGCGGAATGCCTGCTTCTTTTGCCACTCTTGCATCATCCGCACCAAAAGTAGGAGCGATGTGAACAATACCGGTTCCGTCCTCAGTGGTTACAAAATCTCCGGTGATTACTCTGAAAGCTTTTTCAGGAGAATCATTAGGGGTAAACCAAGGGATCAGCTGCTCATAATGAGTTCCGGCAAGCCTTTCTCCTGTAAATTCTTTTACTACTTTGAAAGGAATCACTTTGTTTTCTGCAGTATAACCAGCGAAATCTTCATCGGATCCTTCTGCATATTTTTTACCGAATACTTTAGGTAAAAGAACTCTGGATAAAACAATAGTTATCGGTTCAAATGTATATTGGTTGAACGTTTTAATCAAAACATATTCAATATCTCTTCCTACAGCCAATGCAGTGTTGGATGGTAAAGTCCATGGAGTTGTTGTCCAGGCAAGAATGCTTACATCTCCTTCCACATCACTAAATAATTCAGAAGATTCTTTCTTTACTTTGAACTGGGCTACAACGGTAGTATCAGAAACATCGTGATAAGTTCCTGGCATATTTAATTCCGCAGAAGAAAGTCCTGTTCCTGCTTTCGGAGAATAGGGCTGGATCGTGTAGCCTTTGTACAATAATTCTTTACTGTACAACTGCTTCAGCAACCACCAAACCGTCTCCATATATTTTGACTTGTAAGTGATATAAGGATCATCAAGGTCTACCCAGTATCCGATTTTTTCCGTAAGGTCATTCCAAACGTCTGTATATCGCATTACCGCTTCACGGCAGGCCTTGTTGTAGTCTTCAATAGAGATTTTTTTGCCAATATCTTCTTTCGTAATTCCTAATTCCTTTTCTACGCCCAGCTCCACAGGAAGTCCGTGTGTATCCCAGCCTGCTTTACGGAAAACCTGTTTCCCGTTCTGAGTCTGGAAACGACAGAAAATATCCTTTAATGCTCTGGCCATAACGTGGTGAATTCCGGGCATACCGTTTGCTGAAGGCGGACCTTCATAAAAAACAAACTCGGGATTACCCTCACGAATCTCAACGCTTTTACTGAACGTTTTATTCTGTTTCCAAAATTCCGCTACATTCTCGGCTACGTCAATAAGGTTGAGGTTTTTGTATTCTTTAAATTGGCTCATTGTAAATATCTCAATATCGTTGATTAATTAAGTCTGCAAATTTAGTGATTTTTGTCGGTTTATAAGATATGTTTTATTTAGCTTGTATCTATTAAAAAGTTCAATTTCAGAAATATAAATAAGGCAAAGGATAAAAAGTGAATGGTGAATGGTGAATATGGCAATTTTTCCTGTTGATTTATAACCTTTTCAGTCATTTATTTAGTCTGTACATATATTGAGCTGCTTCATTCAATAGGGGCGGGCTTTAGCCCGCTTAAAAATATAGATTCAATCCTCTGGCTTTAGCCAAAATTTAATTAAATTCTTACCCTTTCCTTATATAAAATTTCGTAATTTTAAATAAACCTCAAACACAATTGACATATGAATCTTCTCCGTAAACTGCTACTCATTACTTTTTTTATCAGTGCAATCTCAATATTGGGGCAAAATAATTATCCGCAAAATTATTTCCGGAATCCACTGAATATTCCCATGCAACTGGCTGCCAACTTTGGAGCAATCCGGGCCAACCATTTTCATATGGGCTTGGATCTCCGGACTAACAGTCAGGAAAATTTAACAGTTGTTGCCGCCGCAGATGGCTATGTAAGCAGAATAAAAGTGGAACGATATGGCTTTGGAAACGCGGTGTATATTACGCATCCCAATGGTTTTACAACTGTGTACGCCCATTTAAACAAGTATTTCGATAAACTGGATGAATATGTAAAGGACAGACAGTACAAGGATGAACAGTGGGAGCAGGATATCACTTTTTCTCCAGGACAGTTTCCTGTAACCAAAGGGCAGCTTATTGCTTTAAGTGGAAATACCGGAGGCTCAGCGGGGCCACATTTACATTTTGAGATCAGAGATACAAAAACAGAAGAATGTATCAATCCTTTGCTGTTTGGTTTTAAGATTCCGGATGGTATTTCACCCATTATCAGTGGGCTTTATTGGTACGACAGACGGTTCAGTACTTATGAGCCCGGAGCGAACGGAATTACAGTGAAAAAGAATGGAAGTAATTATACAACCGATGTCATACAGGTCAGCTCACCGGAAATAAGCTTTGCCATTAAAGCGGTCGACAAAGCCAATCAGGGATTTAATCTTGGAATTTATCATGCAGAACTACGGATGGATGGCCAGTTGGTTTACGGTTTTTCCATTGATCAGGTAAGTTATGATGATACCCGCTATATGAATGGCTGCATAGACTACGCCAAGTTTGTAAAAGATAAAATGAGCATTCAGCATTTATCTGAATTGCAGGGAATGAAACTGAAGAATTACAATTTGTCTGGTAAAACGGGAATTATTCACCTAGAGGATGACAGTGTTCACAATATTGAAATTGTTTTAAAGGACGTCAGCGGAAACACAAGTAAGCTGATCACAAAAGTTCGTTATGCGGGAAATTCGCAGCAAGTTACTCCTTCGGATAGATTTGTGAAACCGGATGGAGAAAAAACAGTAAGTACGGAAAATGCTGAAATCAATCTCAGTAAAAATGCATTGTATGATGCTGTGAATTTTCAAATGTCTGAAAAAGCAAGTGCTCGTGCATATGCCGTTTCAGAGACTGTTATTCTACACAGTCCATACATTCCGGTTCACGATAATTATACTTTGAAAATAAAGCCCAACAGAAAATTATCAGATGAAGAAAAAGAAAAAATAGTTGTTCTGTTCGATTATGGAAGTGATACAGATGTTGTAAAGGGAAAGTGGAGCGGCGGTAAAGTAGAAGCGGAGTTTAACAGATTGGGAACAGCAACCCTCCTGTTGGATCAAAGTTTACCATCTGTCACTTCAGGTTGGAAGGACGGGGATCTTATAAAAAGCACTGCTTTACGACTGAAAGGAAGAACTGAAGTTGGAGACATCATATCATTCCGTGCAGAAATGGATGGGAAATGGCTTCGTTTTGCCCGCATAAAAGATGACTTTGTTTATGTCTTTGATGAAAAATGCCCCAAAGGCTCCGGCTTACATACTTTAAAGGTAACCACAACCAATACGGCCGGGAATACCAATACACAAACCTTTACCTTTCAACGTTAAAATTATTGCGGGCTCGAATTTTTTAATTTTTTAATCATTCAATCTTTTAATTTTAATTAAATAAATTTGTTCCTTAAAATTAAAATCATTGGAATTCCATCCGGCTATCGAGACATCAGACCTTCAGGACATCAAAAAGTTTCAGGAACATAAGCTTCAGGAACTTTTAACTTATCTTGAAGCCCATTCGCCTTTTTATCAAAAACTGTTCAAAGAGAACAGGATCAATATCTCGGATATCCAGACATTGGATGACCTGCAGAAGATTCCTACCACTACAAAGAATGACCTGCAGGAGTTCAATCATGATTTTTTCTGTATTTCACCGGACAAAATTGTGGACTACAGCACAACTTCCGGAACTTTGGGAGACCCGGTAACCTTCGGATTGTCAGACAGTGATCTCGAAAGGCTGGCTTATAACGAAGCCATTTCTTTTGCCTGTGCAGGAATTCAGAAAGGAGATGTAGTACAGATGATCACCACCATCGATAAAAGATTTATGGCAGGCCTTGCCTATTTTTTAGGTTTGAGGAAAATGGGAGCCAGTGTGGTGAGAATGGGTCCGGGCATTCCCGAACTGCAGTGGGATTCTATCTTCAGATATAAACCCAAATACCTGATTACTGTTCCGTCTTTTCTTTTAAAGATGATTGATTATGCAGAAAAACACGGTGTAGATTACAAAAATTCCAGTATTTATGGAGCCGTATGCATTGGTGAAAGCATCAAAAATCAGGATTTCACAGATAATATTCTTTCGCAGAAAATCAAAGAAAAATGGGATATTAAGTTATTTTCAACTTATGCCTCTACAGAAATGAGTACGGCCTTTACGGAATGTGAATTTCAGATTGGAGGGCATCATCACCCGGAACTGATTATCGCGGAAATTCTTGATGATAATGAGAACCCTGTGCAGGAAGGAGAGAATGGGGAGCTGACGATTACCACGCTTGGAGTTGAGGCTATTCCTTTGCTGCGTTTTAAAACCGGAGATATCGTAAAAGCGCATTACGAGCCCTGCGGCTGCGGAAGAACGACGATGAGGCTCGGTCCTGTTGTCGGGAGAAAGCAGCAGATGATCAAATACAAAGGAACAACATTGTATCCACCCGCGATGACGGATATTTTAAATGATTTCAATAGAATTCTATGCTATCAGATTGTGATTCAGTCTAATGAAATTGGCCTTGATGAGATTATCATCAGATTAAGTACAGACCAGGATCAGAAAACTTTTGTAAATGAAGTCCGTGACCACTTCCGTGCGAAACTGAGGGTAAGTCCTAAAATCGAGATCGTAGATTTTGATGTTCTGTCGAAAACTGTGTTTAATCCGAACAGTAGAAAGCCGATTACATTTATAGATTTGAGATAACTTCTCACTACAAAAGAAAAATGAAAGAGCGGTTCAGGAGAATTGCTTTTTATAATATATTTGAAACTTCAATTTTTTAAGAAAATATAATGATGAAAAAACTATTATTTCTATTATTTGTAGCTATTACAACAACAGCTTTTGCTCAGAATCAAATTAACGTCGAATCAGGAAACTTCGATTTCTTAAGAGACCAGACCGAAGTCAATGTTCAATTAAAGTTCGATAATGCAGTGTATCAGGAGAAAAATTTTACCGAAGCACAGTACCTTGAAAACAGAGAAAAAGATATTGTCGCTAAAAAAAATGAAGCCGTTTGGAAAAACTGGATTTTTCAATGGGGAAAATTTAAAGCTTCGGAGTATTTGGGTTATTTCTTTAAAGGAATCAACAGCAAATCAAAAAAAATAACTTTTAAAAATGATGTAAAGGCAAAATACACTTTAATTATTGATGCAAAATGGATCTATGCGGGCTGGTACGGTGGAATGATCGGATCACAGGAAGCGAAATTAACTTCAGATCTTACTTTCGTGGAAACCGAAAACCCTTCAAAGGTGGTTATGAAATTACATGCTGACAAAATTCAAGGTAAGAAGATGAATAAAGATTTTTCCTGGGAGTATGGAAGAATTGCAGCAGCATATGAAGTAACAGGAAAGAAGCTGGGTGCAGAAATTAAAAAGGCAATCAAATAAAAACAAAAATCGGTCTGAAAATTTTCAGACCGATTTTTTTATGGTTGTTCCTGCTGCTTCTCTGTTTTGATGAGGTTCGCAAGGTTTTTAATAACCGTATCGTGCTTTTTTACAAAAGGATTCTCTTTATTCCAGACATACCCGGCTAAAACGGCACATATTTTCTGCTTTACATCTTCATTTTCAGGTCTGTGGAAAAATAATTCCTGAAGATTTCCCGTATACCATTCCTTTACGTAAGTTGTGAAAACATCTACACCGTAAAGAATATAATCACTGTATTCTTTCTGCCAGTCGATTTTCTCGCCGTTAAGCTGTCGCAAAGCCAGTTTCGCAGCAAGCATTCCCGATTCCGTAGCAAATGCCATTCCCGATGAAAAAACAGGATCCAGGAACTCAGAAGCGTTTCCGGTCAGGGCATATCCGTCACCGAACAGCTGCTTTACCGAGCAGGAATAATCTTTCAGGTGCTTAGGTTCAAAAATAAAATCTACATGGCCAAATCGTTTTACATAATAATCAGAAAGGGAAATAGCTTTTCTTAATGCCTCTGTTGTATCACCATTTTCAGACAGTTTTTCAATATATTCGGTAGGGCCTACAATGCCCACACTCGTGTTTCCGTTAGAAAAAGGAATTACCCAAAGCCAGACTTCAGTTTCAATGATATCAAAAGAAATTAAAGTGCCTTCCTCCCCCTCTTCTCTGTTAATATCTTCTACATGAGAGAAGATAGCAGAATGTGGGGAAAGTTTTGAAGGTTTTTCAAGATCAAGAAGTCTTGGCAGCACTCTCCCGTATCCGCTTGAGTCAATTACGAATTTAGAATGGATCTCTTTCGTTTCACCGTCTTTGTTTCTTACGGTGGTTATAGAATCTGTGCCGTTGAACTGAATATCAATGACTTCCGTTTCAAACTCCAGATCAATGCCTTTGTTGATTACTTCCTGGGCAAGAGTATTATCAAAATCAGCTCTCGGAACCTGCCATGTCCAGTTCCAGCCCTCTCCGAACTTGTCACTAAAATCAAAAATGCAGACTTCGTCGCCCCGTAAAAAGCGCGCTCCCAGCTTTTTTTCAAAGCCCATTTTATCCAAAGCGGGGAAAAGTCCTGCCTCATCAAAATGATCCATTACCCTGGGAATTAAGCTTTCGCCCACGACCAGTCTGGGGAATTTTGTCTTCTCCACAACCTTTACGTTGACATTGTTCTTCTTTAAATATGAAGAAGATACACATCCGGAAGGCCCAGCACCGATTACAAGAACATCAACAAATTCTTTGCTCATCTTGATTTTTTATTTTAATAATAACTTCTATCTTTGCCGCAAAATTAGTGACAATTAATTAATATTTTACAAAATTAGCAACTATTACTTTTAATTGATGAAAATAAATAACTTTTTAGAACTGAAGGATTTTCAAAAAATTATCATTGAAAACGAAAAAATCGAACTGAATGAATCACTTTTGAACAGAGTGGAAGAAAGTTTTCAGTTTTTAAAGGAATTTTCGAAAAATAAAGTAATATATGGTGTCAATACTGGTTTCGGTCCAATGGCTCAGTTCAAAATCAGTGATGAAGATACCCATCAGCTTCAGTATAACCTGATCAGAAGCCACTCTTCAGGAATCGGAAACCCATTGCCCGCAGAGGAAGTAAAAGCCTGTATGCTGGCAAGACTCAATACTCTTTCATTGGGAAATTCAGGGGTGCATCAGTCAGTTGTTTATTTACTTAAAGAGTTGATCAACAGAGGTATTACACCGTTGATATTCGAACACGGAGGAGTAGGCGCAAGTGGTGATTTGGTACAGCTTGCCCACCTTGCTTTGGTCCTGATAGGAGAAGGGGAAGTTTTTTATAATGGCGAAAGAAAAGCGACAAAAGAAGTTTTTGAAGCAGAAGGATTAGAACCGATCAAAGTAGAGATCCGTGAAGGACTTGCGCTGATGAACGGAACTTCCGTAATGTCCGGTATAGGGATCGTTAATGCTTACAAAGCGAACCAGTTAACTGATATTTCAATCAGGCTTTCCTGTGCGATCAATGAGATTGTTCAGGCTTATGATGATCATTTATCAGAAGCTTTGAACGGTACAAAAAAACATCAAGGTCAGCAGAAGGTAGCCGAAAGAATGCGTGCTCATCTGGCTGACAGTAAGCTGATCAGAAAAAGAGAGGACCATCTTTATACCCACTTTGAAGAGCAGGAAAAAGTATTTAAGGAAAAAGTTCAGGAATACTATTCATTAAGATGTGTTCCACAGATCCTGGGACCGGTTTTGGATACTTTGGAATATACTGAGAATGTCCTTGAAAACGAGATCAATTCAGCCAATGATAACCCGATCATCAATGTAAAAGACAAGCATGTATATCACGGCGGAAATTTCCACGGAGACTATATTTCATTGGAAATGGACAAGCTGAAAATTGTTGTTACCAAGTTAACAATGCTTGCAGAAAGACAGTTGAACTACCTTTTGAATGCAAAGATCAACGAAATTTTGCCTCCTTTTGTAAATTTAGGTAAATTAGGCTTCAATTTCGGGATGCAGGGCGTTCAGTTTACGGCAACATCTACAACGGCGGAAAGTCAGATGCTTTCGAATTCCATGTATGTACACAGCATACCTAATAATAATGATAATCAGGATATTGTAAGCATGGGAACCAATGCAGCCGTGATCTGCAGAAAAGTCATTGAAAATGCATTTGAAGTGTTGGCCATTGAAGCAATTACTATCATCCAGGCTGTTGAATATCTTGGTTTTCAGGATAAGGTTTCGTCTTCTACCAAAGAGCTGTATGATGAGATAAGAAAAATCATTCCTGCATTCTCTGATGATATGGTGATGTATCCGTACCTGGAGGAAGTGAAAAAGTATTTAAAGGCGATGTAATTATCCGTGATAATGGATTGTCATACATTTGTGGACTAAGGCTAACTTAAAAACTAAAACTAAATAAACACTAACACATGAAATGTGCAATTGTCACAGGCGGCTCCAGGGGAATTGGAAGAGCGGTCTGTATAAAACTGGCGGAAGAAAAAAATTATCATATACTCATCAACTACACTTCAAATGAAGATGCAGCAAAAGAAACTTTGGCTAAAGTAGAAGAATTGGGAGCTACCGGAGAGATCCTTAAATTTGATGTAGGTAATGCTGAAGAAAGTCAAAATGTCTTAACGGAATGGCAGGACAGAAACCCTGATGCCATTGTTGAGGTGATCGTAAACAACGCCGGTATTACAAGAGACGGACTATTCATGTGGATGCAGAGTGAAGACTGGAACAGTGTAATCAACACAAGCCTGAACGGCTTCTTTAATGTAACCAACTTTTTTATTCAGAAGCTTCTGCGCAATAAATACGGAAGGATCATCAATATGGTTTCTGTTTCCGGAGTAAAAGGGACTGCAGGGCAAACCAATTATTCTGCAGCAAAAGGAGCTTTGGTAGGGGCCACAAAAGCTTTGGCTCAGGAAGTGGCTAAAAGAAATATCACGGTAAATGCAGTAGCTCCCGGATTTATCAGAACGGATATGACCCAGGATTTCAATGAAGATGAGCTTAAAGCGATGATCCCGGCCAACAGATTCGGGGAAGCAGAAGAGGTGGCAGATCTGGTCGCATTTTTAGCTTCAAGGAAAGCCTCATACATTACAGGGGAAATTGTGAACATCAACGGAGGAATTTACTCTTAAATAATAAAAAAATAATGTAGCAATACAACAATGTACCGATGTAACAATAGTGCTGTGATCTCAATTAGATTGTTACATTGTTAAACTGATACATTGTTACATTTAAATATTAACTCATGGAAAATAGGGTTGTAATTACCGGAATGGGAATTTATTCTTGCATCGGGACCTCTTTGGAAGAAGTCAGAGAATCCCTATATCAAGGAAAATCCGGTATTGCTTTAGTACAGGAAAGGAAAGAATTCGGGTTCAGGTCAGGCCTTACGGGCGTAGTACCAAAGCCTGATCTTAAAAATCTACTCAACAGACGCCAGCGTGTAAGCATGGGTGAGGAAAGCGAATATGCCTACCTTGCAACCAGTGACGCGCTTAAACAGGCAGGTATCGACCAGGATTTCCTGGACAGCCATGAAGTAGGTATTTTATACGGAAACGACAGTGTTTCTCAGGCAGTAGTAGAATCTATCGACATTGCCAGAGAAAAAAAAGATACAACATTGATGGGATCGGGGGCGATCTTCAAATCAATGAACTCTACCGTAACGATGAACCTTTCAACCATCTTTAAGCTGAAAGGAATCAATCTTACGATCAGTGCGGCGTGTGCCAGCGGTTCACATTCTCTGGGATTAGCCTATATGATGATCAGGAATGGGTTTCAGGATATGATCATCTGTGGAGGTGCCCAGGAAACTAACAAATATTCAATGGCAAGCTTTGACGGGCTCGGTGTTTTCTCTGTGAGGGAAGATGAGCCTACAAAAGCATCAAGACCTTTTGATGCAGGAAGAGACGGACTTATCCCAAGTGGAGGGGCGGCCAGTCTTATTGTGGAAAGTTTGGAATCTGCACAGAAAAGAGGGGCCAATATCCTTGCAGAGATCGTGGGTTACGGTTTCTCATCCAATGGGGGACATATCTCAACACCTAATGTGGACGGTCCGGCCTTAGCGATGGACAGGGCTCTAAAACAATCAGGATTAAAAGCAGAAGATATTGACTATATCAATGCTCATGCGACTTCTACCCCGATTGGCGATGCCAATGAAGCCAAAGCAATACACGAGATCTTCGGAAGCGAAGTGCCCGTAAGCTCTACCAAGTCTATGACAGGTCATGAATGCTGGATGGCGGGAGCAAGTGAGGTGGTTTACTCAATTCTGATGATGCAGAACGATTTCGTTGCACCGAACATTAACCTGGAAAACCCTGACGATGAGGCGAAAAAGATAAATTTGGTCTCAAAAACGAAAAATCAAAAAATTGACGTATTTTTGTCAAATTCTTTCGGATTTGGGGGAACCAACTCCGCATTAATAGTTAAAAAATTTGATTAAAAACATGGAAAGGGAAAAAATTGTTGACATCGTTAATGATTTCTTAGTAAACGAATTCGAAGTGGATGGTGATGAGATCAGCAATGATGCTAACCTGAAAAAGACACTTGGGCTCGACAGTCTGGACTATATCGATATGGTCGTGGTTATAGAATCTAATTTTGGAGTGAAATTAGGAGAGGCAGATTTCAAAAAAATGGTCACATTTGATGATTTCTATACGACTATTGAACAAAAAATCGCTGAAAAAAACGCATAACTATCGATTGAACTTTATTCTTTTTAATAATGTAACAATAAAACAGTGTACCAGTGTAACAATATTCAGTTGAAGTAATTGTTACACTGGTACATTGATAAATGGGTAAATTGTATATATGAACAAGTGGAAAGGTAAATCTAAAGGAACCATATTAGGATATAAAATATTCGTGTGGTGTATTAGAAATATCGGGATCCGGAGTTCATATGTTGTGCTTTATTTCGTGGCTTCCTATTACTTTTTATTCCTGAAAAAAAGCAACCGTTACATCTTTTACTATTTTCAGAAAAGACTGGAGTACGGATACTGGAAATCAAAAGCTTCCGTATTTAAAAGTTATTTCACCTTCGGAAAAGTACTGATTGATAAAACTGCGATTTCTGCTGGTTTAAGGGAAAAATATACCTACGAATTTGATGGTGTTGAAAATCTTACCAGCCTTCTGGCTGAAAAAAAAGGAGGTGTTCTTATCAGTGCCCACATCGGGAATTTTGAAATAGCAGAGCATTTCTTTGCTGATATTGATTTCGACTGCCAGATCAATCTTGTAACCACAGACCAGGAGGTAACGGTTATTAAAGAATATTTGGAAAGTGTTGCCGTAAAACAGAGTAATATCAAGTTTATCTATGTCAAAGATGATATGTCGCATATTTTTGAGATCAATCAGGCTTTGTCAAATAACGAACTGATCTGCTTTACAGGAGACCGGTATTTCGAAGGTTCAAAATACCTCGAAGCCGATCTGCTGGGGAAAAGTGCAAAATTTCCGGCCGGTCCGTTCCTTATTGCTTCACGTTTAGGTGTTCCCGTGGTCTATGTGTATGTAATGAAAGAAAAAAATCTTCATTATCACTTATACGCCAGGGTTGCGAAGAATATTAAAAACCGTGATTCTCAGGGACTTCTGAATTCCTATGTTCAGAATCTTGAAACTATGATCAGAAAATATCCCCTTCAATGGTTCAATTATTTCGATTTTTGGGATGATATTGATTAATTTTTCTAATTTTATCCCTAAAACTAATTAATAAACTCAAATCGTTAAATAAATTCAGGAATTGGACAGATGAACCTTTCATTCAGGTTCAGGCATTATTTTCTAATCCCTGTGTTTCTTAATTTTTGAAATAAAAACACAGCTTTTCTCCTTTTGAAAAAAGAATACGACATACTTGTAATCGGCAGCGGATTGGGAGGTCTTGTTTCGGCTCTAATTTTGGCGAAAGAAGGTCTGAAAGTCTGTGTCCTGGAAAAAAATAATCAGTATGGCGGAAATCTGCAGACTTTTTCAAGGGAAAAGCTCATCTTCGATACCGGAGTTCATTATCTGGGCGGTCTTTCAAAAGGGCAGAATCTCCATCAGTTCTTTTCTTATCTTGAGATTATGGATGATCTGGAGCTTCATCAAATGAATGAAGATGGCTACGATAAGATCTCTTTTGGCGATGAAAATATCGAATATCCTCATGCACAGGGCTATGAAAATTTTATTGAACAGCTCACAGCCTATTTTCCCAACGAAAAAGAAAACCTTGAAAGCTACTGTGAAGAGATCCAGTATGTCTGTGCACAGTTTCCGAGGTATCAGGTAATCGGGAAGGACAGCTATAACGAAGAGATCCTTCACCTCAATACCAAAAGATTCATAGAGTCTGTGACGCAGAATAAAAAACTGCAGGCCGTATTGCTCGGTTCCAATTTTTTATACGGTGGAGATTCAGAAAATATACCCTTTTACGTTCATGCACTGACTGTAAATTCCTATATTCAGAGTGCTTACAAATGCGTAAAAGGAGGAAGCCAGATTACAAAATCATTGATTAAAAAACTCCGTCACTACGGTGCAGATGTGCACAAGCATTCCGAGGTTTCCGGATTTATTTTTGATGAAGCCGGAGTTCTGTCTTCGGTTACAACAAAATCTGGAAAAGAATATGCAGCGAAGAAATTTATTTCAAATATAGATATCCGTTCCTTCATCAAACTGATCGGAGAAGAAAAACTGAGGAAATCTTTTCTGAACAGAGTGATGAGCTGGGAACCCGTTTCATCATGTTTCAGTGTTTATCTGGTTCTAAAGCCACAGTCACTGCCAAATTTTAATTATAACATATACCATTATTCATCCGAAGAAATGGTCTGGAATGCATTCCGATACAGCAAAGAAAACTGGCCGGAAACCTATATGCTTTCCTCCACACCCTCAAAGCATCATCCTGATTATGCAGAAAGTCTTACGGCGATCTCCTATATGGATTTTGATGAGGTAAAAGCCTGGGAAAAAACAATAAATACAGTTGCTGAAGAGCACGAAAGAGGATTAAAGTACGAGCACTTTAAGCTGGAAAAAGCAGAAAAAATGATTTCTGCATTAGAAAAGAAAATTCCAAACCTAAGGCATTCCATCAAAAGTATCTATACTTCATCACCGCTGTCTTACAGGGACTATATCGGAAGCTTTGAAGGAAATATGTACGGATACATGAAAAGTTCGGATAACCCGCTTAAAACGATGGTCTCGCCCCGTACCAAGACCGACAACCTGTTCCTGACAGGGCAGTCTGTAAACATGCACGGAATTCTGGGGGTAACGATCGGGGCTTTCAATACCTGTGCAGAAATTCTCGGAAAAGAGATTGTAGATAAACGCCTGAAACAAATGATGAATACCCATGAAAAAAAATAACAGATTCGTTACGGCATTCCGGGGAATTCAACTGATCCTTATCCTTTCCCTTATTTCCTGTGGAATCTCAAAATCGGTTCATCATATTCCGGAGGTCAGCGCGTATATGCTGGAGGTGCCAAAGGTCAATACGATCAATGATTCTACATTCAGCTTTAAGCGGAATTATTTAACCAAAAATAAACAGCAGCTTTGGGAACTCTATATCAAAGGAAATCCATTGCAGCTCGGTTATAATAACGGAGCTTTAACCCAAAGCCTGATGCAGCAGCAGGAAGAGATTTTCTTTTCCAAAGTGGAAGGCTTTGTTCCTTCTAAATTTAAACAGAAACTCCTCAGAGGATTTTTAAAATGGTACAACAGGAAAATGTACCTGAATGTAAGGGAAGACTATCAGGCAGAATTGTACGGACTGTCACAGTATTCTTCAGATAAATACAATTTCATTGCACCGAAGTATCTCCGGAACCTTTATCTTCACGGAGCTCACGATATCGGGCATGCCATGCAGGATTTGGCCATGGTAGGCTGTACTTCACTGGCTGTCTGGAATGAAAATACCGAAGACGGGGAATTGTTGATCGGAAGAAATTTTGATTTTTATGTAGGAGATGAGTTTGCTAAAAATAAGCTGGTCGAATTTGTAGAACCGGAAGCCGGAATTCCATACATGTCCGTAAGCTGGCCGGGAATGATAGGCGTAGTTTCCGGGATGAATAAAGAAGGAATAACAGTGACAATCAATGCCGGAAAATCTAAAATTCCACTCACCGCTAAGACCCCAATCTCTCTTGTTACACGGGAAATTCTGCAGTATGCGAAAAATATTGACGAGGCCATCGCTATTGCCAAAAAAAGAAAAGTTTTTGTTTCCGAATCCATCCTGGTTGGAAGCGCCCATGATAAAAATGCTGTAATTATTGAAGTCTCTCCTGATAATTTCGGGATTTACAGGGTGGAAAATACAAGCAGAGTATTTTGTACCAACCACTTCCAGTCCGAAGCCTATAAAGATGACAAAAGAAATCAGAAGCATATTATAGAAAGTCATTCCGAATACCGGTATGAAAAGCTTCAGGAGCTTCTTCAGGAAAATAAAAAGCTCAACCCTGAAAAAATGGCCTCCATTTTAAGGGATAAATCAGGTTTAAAGAACCAAAAGATAGGCTACGGAAATGAAAAAGCGCTCAACCAGCTGCTGGCTCACCATGCGGTAATCTTCTCACCCGAAAAAAGACTGGTGTGGGTTTCTTCAAACCCTTACCAGCTGGGAGAATTTGTCTGTTATGATCTGAATGAAATTTTTTCCGGAAAAGATTTGGAAGAAAGTCTGCGAGCGAAAACAGCACTGAATATCGCCAGAGATCCTTTTGCAGATTCGGAAGAATTCAATAATTATGAAATATCAAAGATGTTAGGGACGGAAGTTAGTGCCGCGATAGACAACAAAGAGGATATGGCGTTAAGTGATGATTTTATTCCTTATTATCAATCCATGAACCCGGATTATTGGTTGGTCTATTATCAGGCCGGGAGATATTACTTTGGTATCAACGAATTTTCAAAAGCGAAGGTTGAATTTGAAAAAGCCCTGACAAAAGAAATTACCACAGTTCCGGACAGACAAAATGTGGAAAAATATCTGAAGAAAACTTTAAAAAAGCTGAAATGATCCCCAAACACATAAAATTGCTGTTCTGTATTCCTTTTATCATCATTATTGGGTACACCGTTTATCTGCTTACAAAATACAGCTCTATTCCGGACATTATACCTATTCATGGATATGGAGGCAAGAATGACGGGTTCGGAAGCAAATTGTTTCTTTTTGCACCCATTGTGTTAAACCTTATTATTTTGGTATTTATAGGGTTGACAATCAGCAAACCGGACAAAATCAGATTTACTTTTGAAGTGGAAGAAGAAGATAAAGAGAAAACTTATTATCAGTACCAGCTGGTTCTGATCATTCTGTCCATATTTGTCACCATGATTATGAGTCCATTATCATTTTCGGATGTTGTCTTTAAATAATTTTATATGAAAAGACTAGCGGCTAATTAATTGTTCTCCGGATTCAGTTTATTCAGGAAAATAAAGGTTACAATCCCGCAGAGAGCAGACATGGAAGTAGCCAGAATAGCACTCCCTATCACATACTGAAGAAGGTTATTTCTGATCAGCTCAAAATTGAGTTCACTGCTCAAAATATTGCTGTCCCCATGCACAAAAGGAGATCCTAAAAATAAAGAAGCGGCGATCACAAAAGGAATAAATGGCGGAAGACTGATATTGGAGGCTATAAAAGCCAGGACCTTATTCAGCTTAAAGAGAACAGACAGTGAGATGACAAGCAGGGTATGAAATCCCCAGAAAGGAGAAAGGCCTATAAAAACACCGAGAGCAATGGAAAATGCTTTTGTACGGTTGCTGCCATCACTTTCCAGGACATCTTCCTTTAAGAACCTTTTAAAGCTTTTTTTTTTGAAATTATTCACGAAATTTCTCGGAATAATGTAAAGCAGGGTTATGATTACCAAAATAGTATTCAGGATGCTGATCCGTGTAAAATCTTTGAACGGTCTGAAATGGGAAACCCGTTCTGCCGGATCATATAAAACTTTTATCGGAACGTTTTTTACAGGAACATGTCTCCAGGCTGTCCTAACGATAATCTCGATCTCAAATTCAAACTTCGGGGTATAATATTTCTTCGGAATTCTCAGTAACGGATATAATCTATAGCCGGATTGGGTGTCCTCAAGTTTTATTCCGGTCTCAAACCAGAACCAGAAATTAGAAAACCTGTTCCCGAAACTGCTTTTTTTAGGAATCCCGTCCTGTTCCATATTCCGGTTGCCAATCAGAAGTACATCCTGATCTTCTTCAAGCAGTGCTTCTACAAATACAGGAATATCATCCGGATAATGCTGCCCGTCAGAATCAATAGTGATGGCATAATGATAACCCAGCTCTTTTGCTTTTCTGAAACCTGTTTTAAGCCCGTTTCCCTTCCCTTTGTTTACAGGTAGAGAAATAACGGTTATCTGGGAGTATCGGGCCAATATTTGTGAAGTAGAATCTGTAGAACCGTCATTAACTGCAATAATGCTTCCGGTATAGTGCAGGACACCGTCTATCACTCTTTTCAGAGTTTTTTCATTATTGTAGGTAGGTATTAAAATGCAGATCTTCTTTTCAGAAATTACATTTTGTACTTCAGGAAGGGTCATTGTTTTATTTTATAGTAGCTCTTTCAGTATCTGTAAAGGATTTAGACTGCATCGCAAACTTTTTTACATAACTTTTCATAGCTGCGTTCTGCTTACTGTAATTATTGATAAGGAATGCTTTATCTTCTTTCATGCTGCTTCTGTATCCTACAATTTTCGGAATATTTTCCTGAACGCTCAGCCTGATCAGTCGGAGTTCTATATTGTTGGGGTTACTTTTGATAAGGCTTTCAAGGCTGGTAGCGCCACTTTTTACAAGAGCTTTCCTGTTGTTCTTGGTAACCTTTGCTTCCATAATCTTTGCCGCAGCTTTATAGCCGCTGGTTACTGCATCCGAACCGGATTGTTTTTCTGCAAGATTGATGAATGCTTCTGTATTGGCATTAGACTGGTTAGCTTTTGCGTAGCTGCTTCTTAAGGCTTCCAAATCA
Organism: Chryseobacterium sp. UF-81; assembly: GCF_058245105.1. NCBI lineage: Bacteria > Pseudomonadati > Bacteroidota > Flavobacteriia > Flavobacteriales > Weeksellaceae > Chryseobacterium > Chryseobacterium sp. UF-81. The sequence continues at coordinate 357,613 of NZ_JBSIBX010000003.1, forward strand.
CTTTGAAAGAAAAAAATAAAAGCGGTTATGAGGGATAAGAAAAGTTTCATGAAAGTATTTTTTTATAGCTTACAGACATTTTTAATGCAATAGTCTCGCCAAAAGAGGTTGTATTTTTTACTTTAACATCTTCTTCATTTTCAGTAATATCCAGCTGAAGTTTAAGATCCGGTGTTTCAAAAGGGTTGATAATAGCCATGAACTTTACATTCGAAGCTGTTTTCAGAAATAGCCTGGAGCCGGTGAATTCTTCTGTCAGTTCTTTTACGATCTGCATCATACAGACACCTGGCGTTACCGGATTGCCGGGAAAATGGCCTTTAAAAATATCATGATCCTTATTCAGGTGAATATAAGCCGTAAAACTTCCGTTTTCTGCCTTTTCATAAGTTTCCAAAGTATAAAAGTCTGTAAGAATGGTCTGCATGATCTTATTTTTTCAGATTAAATGTATAATAAAGCCCTGTCTGGAAAACAACATTAGAATGATTTCTATTATAGCTGTCTACAGGAATAAAGCCTTTTTTTACCCTGGCTTCAATGCCAAAGTTTTTAGTAATGTCGTAGCCTAAGCCTGCTGTAATCCCCAGGTCGATCTCATTTTCAGGGTCAAAATTCTTTTTGTCCACCACAAATTCCAAAGTTGGGCCCACATGTACATTGAACTGGTTGAAATAGAATTTATTGATAAGCTGCAATCCCAGATAAGATACCGAAAGCGTTTTTCCGTCCCAGTTGTTCACATTCGTGCTTATTTTTGCTCCCTGTCTGGAATAATTGATCTCCGGCTGCAAAGCATAGAATTTTGCAAAGCGGATATTTCCTATAAAACCGATATAAAAATCTGTTTTGGTTTTATAATCCAGATAAGGCTCTGCAGCGTTGGGGAATTCTTCCAGATAATAATAATTAAATTCTTCACTGTTCGAAAAATGAGAAAAATTGGCTCCCGCTCTGATTCCCGGGTTAAAAGTTACTTGTGCAAAAGACAGACCTGAAATTAAGGCTGCGACTAAAAACAGAAGTTTTTTCATGTTAATTTTATTCGGTTTCGGTTATTTGAAATAGTTTTATATTGATCTTAAAGTCCTTATGTTGGAGGTTTAAGCTATCCGCGAAGATATGTTTTTTTGCCTCAAAAGTAAAATCGATTTTTTCTTTATTGTTTTTTGTGTAGACGATTTCTTTTAACAGTCCGTTTTCTTTATTGAAAAACAGATAATAGGCTTTATGATCAGCCTTTGACAGGTAAATTTTATAATTGTCATTTTCAAAAGATTCATTCACAGGATATTGTCTTTTCAGTAGCTCCCGGAAGTCGTTTCTTAAAAAGCTGATGACCATCTTTTTGTCCAGATCCGGAAGGACGTAATTCAGTTTAAAATCATTTTCGGAGATCTCAAAATCAATTAATTTATTTCCAAAATCTGAGGTCATGGCGACCCGATGTGTCGTTTCATTAAGCTTTTTAATAATCAGAATTCCGCTTACGTGGTTTTTGTAAATATCCATCTGGCATTTATACACATAGTCTTCACCGGAAGAAAAATATAGATTTTCAACGGTTTTTTCAGAACTCTGAATTGGTTTTGCCTCTGCAAGTTTGTAGCTTTTGCAGGAAACAAAAAGCAAAACAATCAGACTATAAACTAAACTCTGAAGCTGCGATCGCTGCATTGATCTTGGTATTTTTGAAAACAATATTGGTGGTATCTCCCGAAGCTTCTGTCATATTAACCTGCGAAACCGTGGACTGGTTTTTAGGAAAATGCAGTTCAATCTGTTTGATGTATTTTAACAGCTGGACCGATTTCGGGGTAAATTTTGCCACATTGAAGTTGCCGCTTTTGTAATAGGAAACAGAAAATTCAGGATCGCTGAACATTTTACCGTTCGAGCTCCCTACTATCAGTTTGTTGATCTTTTCAAATGTTTTGCTTTTGGCATCAACAGATGATTTCTTGCCCTGATCGTTGATGAAAATTTTATTGTCCTTAAAAACAATGCTGTACTGGTAGGGTTTTGTGTATTTCCAGCTCAGCATATTCGGAGTCTTCAATGACATTTTGCCATAAGTAACAATATTTTTATCCAGAAAATCCATTTTTTTGGTCTGGGTAAAATCACTTTGCAGGGTTTTGATCTCCTGGGTTTCAGAAGAAACTTTGGCGACGAATGCTTTTGCTTCTGCTCCTGACATTGCTGTCATCTGTGCGGAAATGAAGCCGGAAATTAATAAAAATGCTCCAAAAGCAATATTTTTAATCATTTTTCTTTGATTTTGTAAGTGAATCGATCGTAAATGTCGAATATTTATTATCCTTCAAAAATAACAATAAATTGGCCAACACCCTATAAGTCTTTTCGGAAGTGTCGTGAAGCAGGATGATACTTCCTTTTTTCAGACCTTTGGTTATCCTTTTATAGATTTTCTTTTCGTCGTCTATAACGGTATCCAGGGAACGGACATTCCAGCCGATGCTTTTTTTATGGGTTCTTTTAATGGCTTTGGCGATGTTCGGATTGGTAACGCCGAAAGGAGGCCGGTATAAATCTGTTTTTATATGACCGGCTTTTTCGATTATTTCATCACATTTCTCAATTTCCGCCCTCATTTTTGAGGCAGATAAAAATCCTGTATTGTTGGAATGGGAAAGCGTGTGGTTTCCGATAGTATGACCTTCAGCAATAATTCGTTGGAACGTCTCAGGGTATTTTTCAATCTGTTTTCCGATGCAGAAAAAAGTAGCTTTCACCTGGTGTTCTTTTAGCAGATCCAAAAATTGAGGAGTAAACTCAGTAGGGCCATCATCAAAAGTCAGGGCAACTTCATTGATTTTCGTTCTTTTATGAGTAATGCTGTTGACAAAATATCTCAGCTGTATATCAAAAGATCCCCAGACCACAACAGCGGAAAATCCCAGAAAACAAGCTAAATACACCCAAAAACTTCCATGAAACGCATAAATAAATGCATTGCAGAAAAGATAAAATAAAATGAACGGATAATGCTTCATCTTCTGTTATTTTGAATTTTGATAATAACAAATTTACAAATTCATTATTTGCCCTTATATCTTTAAGCTCTTTCCAGCAGCATAAGGCTGTGATCGCTTCCTGCCAGATGATTGTAAAGAAGAATATTTTTAACCTCTGTCTTTTTCTCTGAATTGATCATCATAATTTCCGGGATCTGTTGTTCTTTCAGAATATGACAGGCCATAAATGCTGAAAAGCCGCTTGCCGTATTGAATTCTCCGCTCAGATGTTTGTAATACAGCAAAGCTGAATTTTGAAATACATCCATTGCTTTTGTATAGTAAGCATCAGATGCTTTATCTCCACTGAACCCTAAGATCACAGCATCGATGTTTTCATGTTTCAAATCGTTTTTAGCTAAAAAACCCGTTATAAAGGTTAGTGTCTCTTCTGCATCTAATCTGTTAATAATATGAATGTCTCTGAGTTTAGCGTAAGAATTTTCAGTTTTATCTTTTCCTAAAACAAAGAAAGCAGCACCTTCACCCCAGATCACTCCATCCGTTTCAGAATGCAAATAATCAGCAGGAAGATCTTCTTCTTTTTTTATGGTATTGTTAAGTCGGTAAAGTTCCATTGTTCTGCCCGTCTGCTCATCTGCAGCTCCTACGAGAACGTTTTCAGCTTCGCCGTCATTGATCTGAAGTTTGGCATCCAGGAATGAAAATTCCAGGGATGAAGAGGTATTAACATACGTGAAATTATACGCGTGACACTGAAGTCCCAGAGCAATCTGTCCTGCAACCGTATTGTGAGTAGACTGAATGAAAAATGTCGGAGTCAGAAACTCTTCGTTATTATCGATTACGTTTTTCAGAAACTTTTCAGAGTCCTGGGAACATCCCATTCCCGTTCCTACAATAATGGCATCCGGCTGTTCAATTCCAGCTTCCTGTAAAGCGTAATGTGAAGCTACGGAGCTCATTTTTACGGCTTTAGACATTCTTCTGATCATCGCAGGAGGAATGAATTCTTTATAGTTGGGATCTACCGCTTTTAAGACCTGAACAGACTGATCAGCCTTAAGGTCCTGGAAGAAATTTTCTTTTAAAGTGTCCTGAACGGAGATGCAGGATGCACTGTTGATGTATACTGCACTCATGATTTTGAGAAAATTAAGGTAGAACAGTTGCCTCCGAATCCGAATGAATTGGAAAGAACATGGTTGATATTCTTCTCTTTCAGTTCTGTAACCGGAGTTAAATCAAATTCTGCCATTTTCGTTTTGAAATTCAGGTTCGGGAAAATGACGCTGTGCTGCATGGCCAAAATTGAAAATACCGATTCAATTCCCGCTGCCGCTGCCAGAGTATGCCCGGTAAAAGCTTTGGTAGAACTGAATTCAGGAACATTATTTTCTCCGAAAATCCTGATCATGGCAATTCCTTCTGAAAGATCATTATTGGGAGTAGCTGTTCCGTGAACATTAATATAACCGATATCTTCCTTTGCTAATCCTGATACTTTAAATGCCTGCTGCATAGCCAGAAAAGCGCCCTGCCCGTTTTCAGATGATGCGGTCTGATGGTGAGCATCATTTGCATTTCCGTAGCCGGAAAGATAAGCCAGTACTTTTTTATTTTCCTTTTTTACAACCTCATCGGATTCGAGAACAATAAAAGCTGCAGCCTCTCCCAGATTCAGGCCCTTGCGGTCATTATCAAAAGGAGTATTGTAAGAATCTGTAAGGATCATCAGGGTATTGAACCCATTCAACGTAAATTTTGAAAGGGAATCCGTTCCCCCCACAATCACACGGTCTAAAACTCCGCTTTTGATCAGTTTTGCTCCCATCATAATAGCATTGGCAGCCGAAGAGCATGCTGTACTGATGGTAGAAACCATACCTTTTAAACCCAGATAGTCTGCGATGGCCAATGAGGAATTACCCGCATCATGAGCATCGATATATTTTTGCTTTTCAGGATAATCTTCATAAGAATAGAAGTACCTTTCAGTGATATCCATTCCGGCTACACTGGTGGAAGAGATCAGCCCGGTTTTATATTCATTAATATCTGAAATTCCGGCAGATTCTACAGCTTCTTTTGCGGCAATCATTCCTAATAAAGAAGTTCTTGTTATATTATTGTCTTCAGGCAGCTGAAGTTGTCGGACAAGTTCTTCATTAGACCATTTTATTTCGCCCGTTTTTATAGATCCGGCATGGCGGGTTTCAAACATTTCAATGTCTGAAATTCCGTGTTTTCCGGATTTCAACGAAACAAAATTTTCCTCCACATTGTTTCCGATGGAGGAAATGATGCCCATTCCTGTTATGGCAATTTTTCGGCTCATGGTTTTTAATAATGTAACAGTGTATCAATTTATCAATGATTGTTGCATTGATACACTGTTAAATTCGTACATTAATTTTATTTTGTTCTGTTTTCTTCAATGAATGCGGCCATTGTATCGATAGACTGGAAAATTTCCTTTCCTTTTTTAGGATCGGCCAGTTTTATTCCGTAGTCTTTATCAAGCAGAACAATAAGCTCCAAAGCATCAATAGAATCAAGACCCAGGCCTCCACCGAATAGAGGATCTGTATCTTTGATCTCTTCTACAGAAATATCTTCAAGGTTAAGGACTTCAATAATTTTGTGCTTCAATTCTCTTTTTAAGTTTTCCATAATTTTATTAATTAATGTAGCAATTTATCAATTTACCAGTATAACAATGATTAGAATGAAAGGATTGTTACATTGTAAGACTGTAATATTGTTACATTTATGTTATTACATTTTTATAAGGTTAGCAAATATACAAAAGCTTTATAATTATCCTGATAAAGTTCTGTCCAGCCACAGAGAACTTTTTCCGCTTTTCCGGACAGCAGAATCTGTTCTGCATAATCATTTAAAAATGTCTCGTCAAATTCATCCAAAATGAAAAAGGCATTCTCTGTCTGCATTTTATGTTTAATGCTGATCTCGCCTACACAGATGTTGGGCAAGGTGTAGACAAATACGGCAGGGCTCGGGAAAAAATTTTCCTCTGAGTTGATGCTTTCCTGATATTTAAAATCCGTGTCCAGACTGGATGACCGGTTGGCAAGGACTAATGCTGTTGTGCTGTGGTCTTCATCTTTTAAAACCATTTCTGCAGCAAGAAAGGCAAGCTTACTCAGATGGTCCATTTTGTGGAACTTGGGATAATTGAGTTCCAAACTTTTATAGGCGTCTTTGGCAAATTCATGAAATGTCTCTGCCTGGCTTTCAAAAACAGGATTTCCGTTGACGGTTATTTTTGAATGTTCTATAATACAGCTTTCGGTTTTCTTCATCATTTCATTTTAACATTTTTCTAAAACAATAGCTGCATTACATCCTCCGAATCCTGAAGCTGTTTTTAAAATATACTGAACCGATGCCGGCCTGTTTTCTTCAATAATATTTAAAGGCTGGGAAACTCCCATTTCTTTAAAATTTTTAGAGGGAATGAGTAGTCCGTGACGGGCACTTTCCATGGAGATCATACTTTCCAGAAGTCCGGAAGCGCCAAGACAGTGTCCGTAATATCCCTTCATGCTGTTCAATGGGGTATTTTGAAGTTCCATCCTGTTGAAAGCGATGGCTTCCATTTCGTCATTGTAGATGGTGGCGGTTCCATGGGCAGAAATAAAATCAATCTGATCAGAAGTGATGTTCGCTTCTGTCATTGCATTCCTGATGCTTGCATACAGTCCGTCTCCCGTTCTGGAAGGCCCGGAAATGTGGTTGGCATCATTCACTGCGGAATCACCCAGTATTTTAAATCTAAATTTTTCGTTTTCATTCAAGGCAGCAGTAATATATACAGCTGCGGTAGCTTCACCGATATTGATCCCGTTTCTGTTTTTATCATAAGGTTTGCACGGCTCTGTTCCGATGGCCTGGAAAGAATTAAATCCTGAAATGACAAACTCGGAGACCTCATCACCGGCAATTACGAAAGCATCTTTATATTTTCCGGCCTGAATCATATTTTTGGCAACAGCAATGACCATTACTCCTGAAACGCAGGCATTGGATATGACGATGGGTTTTGTTTTAAATCCGAAATAGTCAGCAATTTTTTGTGCTAATTTTGAGAGATAAACGCCTTCCGGCAAGTCCGTCTGATTTTTTAATAAGCTGATATTGCCTTTGGTTGTTGATAAAATAAAAGCAGTTTCTTCTGTAATTTCATGTTTTTCAACCAGAGGTTTAAGGCTTAGAAGAAACATTTTCTCCAGTCTTGTAAAATCCAGTCTGTTAAAATTGTTTTTAAATTCTTCTTCCAGCTTTTCAGTATCAATAACAGAAACATAAAAAGCTTCCTGATTGTCAATAACCTGATGTAGCCCTACGCCTGATTTTCCTTCCACCAGATGGTTCCAGTTGGAAGAAACATCAAATCCTAAAGGAGTGACGCAGTTATAATCTGTAATATAAATTTCTTTCTTCATTACAATCCCATTTTATCTTTCCAGGCCTGAAAAAATTCAGGATTATAGAGGCACAGGCTTCCGTTGTTGTCTAAGAAAACCTGAATGGTTTCCCCACTGCACACCAATTGATCATGCTGGTTGAAAATTTCGTAAGTATAGATCAGTTTTGCAGATGCTGAATTTACAAAAGTGGTTACGATCTTAAATGTTTCCCCATATTTTAGAGGAAGAAAATGTTCGCATGTGCTCTTTACGATAGGAGTTACATATCCTGCATTCTGAATGTCAAGATAGGTAAGCCCGTGCTGTCTTCCGAAAGCTTCTCTTCCGTCTTCAAAATATACGATATAATGTCCGTGCCAGACAATTCCCAGCGGATCTGTCTCGTTGAACCTTACTCTTACTTCTTCCGTACAGGTTAATATGTTTTCTTTAGACTGCATTTTGTTTTCTTTCGTAAAAAATAGAAATAGCTACCATGGCAATGTAGAAGGCAAACAGTAATGCAAGTTCTTTGGCAATTCCTGCGATACCGCTGTTTCTTAAAATAATATCATAATAGGCATTCAGTCCCCAGTTCATTGGAGAAAATTTTGCCACGGTCTGCATAAATTCAGGCATTAAAAATACAGGAACCCATATTCCTCCGATCGCGGCCAGAACTACGACTGAAGTGGCTCCAAAAGGAGCGGACTGTTCCTGAGTATCTGCAATGGTTCCCAATAAAACTCCAAATCCGATGGCTGCCAGTCCCGAAAATAAAGTTACAACAAGAAGATGGAACATTTTCCCGGAGACATCAAATGCAGGAAGATCCATATAAGGGAAAAGATAAATTCCTACGGCTACCATCAGTAAAAACTGGATGATACAGATGATAAGGTAAGTGAATGTTTTTCCTAAAATATGAACGAAATAAGGGGTCGGGCTGATCCTCGCTCTTACGCTTGTACCCTGGCTTTTTTCTTTGACTAAATTAATAGAAAGTGGAACTACAATGAAAAAAATGGCAAAGAGCGTCCATGCCGGAACATTGTGCTGAACAGAGTTCGGCATTACATCCATGGCTCCTTTTTTGGGGGTGATCTCTTTGAAGCTGATCAGGTTCTTGTTTTCTTCAAGTTTTTCTTCTGTTCCCAGCTGATCCTGGAATGCTTTGTAGATCTTTTTGTTCTCGATCTCAAAGACCATTTTATTCACGGAGTTCATCACGGAGTTTTTGAATCCTGCATTGGTAGCCGGATCAAAATACAGATGAATTTCTTTTGCTTTCGGAGCTGTTTTTTTTACGGCTGCAGAATCGCCTTCCAACCCAAACGAGCTTACGATCGTCTGCACTTTGGAATCTATATTTGAATTTAAATCTTTCGTTAAATTTTCAGGAATGACGATAGCCATCTGGTAATCTCCGGAAAATACGGCCTCCTGTGCAGACTTTTCATTATAATTCGTCAGCAGTTGGAATGTTTTGCTGGTTTCCAGTTCCTGCTTTATATTTTTGGATACCTCGGACTTGTCATTGTCAATGAAAATGATCGGGATTTTCGAGCCTTCCAGATTTTTGAAAGTAGAATCCTGAATTAAAGTGATCGTCACAATTAACAGCAACGGCATGACGAAAATAATGACAATTCCCCCGATATCTCTCTTCAAAAGAAGGATTTCCTTCACGAAGCTTCTCCAAAGTTTATACAACAACATCTCTTAGTTCTTTTCCTGTTAATGATATGAAAACGTCCTCCAGGTTTTCAGCGTTTGCGATCTGTGCAACAAGTTCTTCCGGCGTTCCTACAGCGTGAATCCTTCCCCGGTCGATAATGGCGATCTTGGTGCAGAACTCTTCGGCTTCGGAAAGGTGGTGAGAGGTATAAATGATGCATGTTCCCTTTTTATTCAACTCCTGCAGGAAATCAATGATCACCTTTTTAGACTGAACATCAACACCTACGGTCGGCTCATCGAGAAACAATACTTTCGGATTGTGGAGTGTTCCCGCTATAAGATTACAGCGGCGTTTCATACCTCCGGAAAACTGTTCTATCTGTTTATCGGCAAATTTTGAAAGTCCCATAATCTCCAGGGACTCATCAATTATTCTCTTAAGTTCTTTATGCTTTATACCGTACAGGCTTCCGTAAAACATCAGGTTTTCTTTAGCGGTAAGAGTAGGGTAGAGTGCATATTCCTGAGGAACGATGCCAATGATCTGTTTGATTTTAAAACTGTCCTTATGGGGAGACAGGTTGTTGATCGTAAACTGTCCTGAAGTCGGTTTAATCAATCCCGAAAGCATAGAAATAAGAGTGGTTTTTCCGGCACCGTTCGGTCCGAGAATTCCGTAGATCTCATTTTTTTCTATATTCAGCGAGATGTCGTTGACAGAAAAGTCTTCGGAATTTTTATATTTTTTATAGAGATTTTTAATCTCAATCATATTCTCTGCCATATCAGATTGCTTTTCTCAGTTTTTTATAGAAAGCCTCTTCCAGATCAGCAATATGAAGCATGGATTTTGAAAGATTGTTGTAGATATCGCTTTTTGAGTTTCTGTTTTTGTAAACGCGGGCAATATCTACGGCAAAATCTCTCCATAAATCCCCGATGGCCGTAATTTCTTTTGAAAGCTCTTTTAATTCATCATTTTTAAGAATTACTGAAGCTTCCTGAAGAAATGCACCATAAATAAATCGGAAACCGCCTCCTCCGGTGCCAATCTCTTCCTGCATTCTGATCAGCTGTCCGAGATAGTGGTTGGTGACTTTAGTACCTTTCTTTTCAGCCCATTTCGGGATGCTTCTGGCTACCCATCTCATGGCTTTTACGCCGATAAGAGGAACAGGAGCGAGCATGTTTTTGCAGGTATCTTTGATTCCTTTTTTAATGGCTTCTTCAATATTTACATTTTCCGGAATATAGGTAGGGTAATACATATGTCCTTTGGGAGGTAATGCGCCTTTGGCATATCTTACCTTTTCCAGTTCAGCTTCTGAAAGGGTAGTGGTGTAATCCATTACCGGATCGCTGATCAGGAATTTTCCGTCTTCCTTTCCATATACTACAAGATTGTGGGCATTGAAGTGGAATTTATATTCTTCAGGAAAATAGGTAAGATTGAAAACACCAACCTGAAGTCCTGTAGGGATATTCTGATTTAAGTTTCTTTCTAAAGCGGACTGTGCCTCTTTAGGATTGGAAAATTTTTCCCTTTTGATTTTAATGCCCAATCGTTTTGCGGCTTTGCTGAAAATGGCACCCGGCATCGGTCTGTAGCTGAAGCCCGGAGCGAAATTCACTTTCAAAAACGGCAGATAGACAAAAAACAGTCCGGAACCGATTCCGAAGATCATTGGTTCACTCAGCTTTAAGCCTTTATTGAGTAACAGATTGGAGGCAACACCGTTTTCGCAATGTGCAGTCTGATGGTGTTCGAAGTTAAGTTTCATTTGCTGCTTTTATTCTTTTTCATTGGCGAAATGAAATTCAGCATATCACTGTATGCTTCGTTTCATTATTATTTGCCGTCAAAGTTCTTTAATTCATCCACTGAAATTCCGAATGCATCTGCATATTTTTTCAGTACGGATTGGTTTAGTGTTTTAAATACTTTTGGTTTTGCATGTCTTTTCACTCTCCACTGCCACATTCCGACATAGGAAGCGAGAACACTTAAATCCATTTTATTCAGTTCCATGAAATAAATAATGGGGCTAACTACATTATTGGCAACATTTTGCCTGGCCTCTTCAATTCTTTCATGAATAAGCTCCATGGATTCTTCCAGGGCTGCTTTTTTAGCTTCCCAGCCAATGCTGTTTGCCGTTGTATAATTATCATTTTCGTCCGTCACATACAAGACTTCGGTCATGTTTGCTGACTTCAGATTGCTTTCATCCTGAGGCAGGTCTTGTTTTTTCATGTAAACCGTATTATTCTTTTTAATCAGTTGGCTAAAATAGTGAAAATACATTATATGTAAATCATATTAAATTATAATGCCGGAACAGGCTTTATTTAAAGATAAATTCAAAATTTAACATAAAAAAATCATAATCTCCCGTCTGCTGTAACAAGTGCATGCTGAAAGTAGACTTATAGGATTCTATGAAATTTGATTTAAATACATAAGACTTATGAAGAAATTTTTTATTTCTGTTTCACTTTTCTGCATGCTGCATGCCATGGCGCAGAAATTTGATACTCAAAAGGTAACCGACAGCCAGGGATATACTTACGAAACCGTTAAGAATGACCAGTCCGGTGTCAGGGTATATACTTTGAAAAACGGATTGAAGGTTTATCTGGCAAAGAATGATGATGCCCCGAGAATTCAGACCTATATTCCTGTAAGAACGGGATCTAATAATGACCCGAGCGACAATACAGGTCTGGCACATTATCTTGAACATATGGTTTTCAAAGGAACTTCTCATCTCGGAACTCAGGATTGGGCAAAGGAAAAAGTATTGCTGCAACAGATCTCTGACCTTTATGAGCAGCATAAAGCGGAAAAGGATCCTGAAAAGAAAAAACTGCTTTACAAGAAAATAGATGAGGTTTCTCAGGAAGCTTCCAAGTATGCAATTGCCAATGAATATGACAAAGCGATCTCTTCATTGGGAGCAACAGGAACGAATGCCCACACCTGGTTAGATGAAACGGTTTATAAAAATAACATTCCATCCAACGAGCTTGAAAAATGGCTGAAAGTGGAAAAAGAACGTTTCTCAGAACTGGTATTGCGTCTTTTCCATACCGAACTGGAAGCTGTGTATGAAGAATATAACAGAGCTCAGGATAACGACGGCCGTCTTGTAAACTATGCCATGATGGAGGCTCTTTTTCCAAAGCATCCGAACGGACAGCAAACCACGATCGGGACTTCAGAGCATCTGAAAAGCCCTTCAATGGTTGCTATTCATAAATATTTTGATACCTATTACGTGCCTAATAATATGGCTGTAGTTTTGGTAGGAGACCTGGATTTTGATAAAACCATTAAACTGGTAGATCAGTATTTTGGGGCTTTCAAGTACAAAGAGCTGCCGATGAAAAAAATGGTATCGGAACAGCCCATGGCAAACATTGTAACGAGAACTGTAAAAAGTCCGAGCACACCGAGAATGACTCTGGCATGGAGATCGGATTCCAATGGAACCCAGAATGCGAGACTGGCAGATGTAGTTGCGGAAATTTTAAGTAACAGAGGGGATGCCGGTCTTATTGACCTTAACATGAATCAAACGCAAAAAGTATTAGGTGCAGGCGCCTATGAATCGGCTTTTAAAACCTATGGTGCTTTTACGATGTCTGTAACCCCGAAAGACGGACAGAGCTTTGATGATGCTAAAAAACTATTGTTAGATCAGTTGGATTTGGTGAAAAAAGGACAGTTCCCGGATTGGATGCTGAAAGCAATCGTTAATGACAAGAAGGTGCAGCGTATGAAGTCCTGGGAAACCGCGGACGGACTGGCAACGACACTGTATGACACTTATATCAATGAGAAGACATGGCAGGAGGAATTAGACGATATTAATCAGTATGAAAAGATCTCAAAGGCAGATGTTGTAAAGTTTGCCAATGAATTTTTCAAAGATAACTATGTGGTTGTTTACAAAGAAAAAGGAGTGAATGATAAGCTGGTTCGTGTACAGAATCCGGGCATTACTCCGATCAAGCTGAACAGAGAAGCGCAGTCCCCTTTCCTTAAGGATATTTTAAGCAGCAAAGTATCTGAGATTAAGCCGGAATTTATCGATTATAAAGCAGCGATCCAGACTTCTCAGATTAAAGATAAGAAGGTAAGCTTTGTAAAGAATAAGTATAATGACGTGGCACAGATCAGCTATATTTTTCCTTTCGGAACAGATAATGATAAGGAGCTTCCAATCGCGGTAACTCTTTTTGAATATCTTGGAACGGATAAATATACTCCTGAGCAACTGAAAGGTGAATTCTATAAACTGGGAATCTCTTACAGTTTCAGAACGTCCAACGATCAGGTGATCATTACACTGAGCGGTCTTGAAGCCAATATGAAGAAAGGTACAGAATTGATGAATCACTGGCTGACGAATGTAAAAGCAGATAAAGAGATTTACGGGAAAACCGTGAAAACGATACTGGAGGCAAGAGAAGCCGGTAAAAAGGATAAAACAAGAATCATGGCTGCCCTTACGAACTATGCTAAATACGGTAAGAATTCCAGAATGACGGACATTGTTTCCAAAGAACGTCTTGAAAGCATTGATGCAACGGAACTGACCAAGAAGATTAAAGTACTGAACCAGTCTCCATATGAGATATTCCTTTACGGACAGGAACAGTCAGGTTTAGAAAAGGCAGTTAAGCCATATGTTACTGAAACCAGTGTTCAGCCGGCAAAAGCTAAAGAATATCCGGAGCCTGCTGCAGAAGGAAAAGTATATTTCACAAACTACGACATGGTACAGATGGAAATGTCCAAAGTAGCCAAAGGAAATGATGTGAACTTAAGTAACTTCGGAAAAGCGAATGTTTTCAACGAGTATTTCGGAAGAGGATTGTCTTCCATTGTTTTCCAGGAGATCAGAGAAAGTAAGTCACTGGCTTATTCTGCTTATGTTTCTTATGCGAATGCAACTGAAAAAGGACATGCGAACTATATCACGAACTATATCGGAACTCAGGCCAATAAGCTGCCATTGGCGGTAAATGCTATGAATGATCTGATGGCATCTCTGCCGCAGATTCCTGCACAGTTTGAGAATTCAAAAGGTTCTGCCCTGAAGCAGATTGCATCCAACAGAATCAACAGAACGAATATTTTCTTCAATCAGATGGCACTGAAAAAGCTTGGTGTTGATTATGATATCAGAAAAGATATTTATTCTGAAATCCAAGGCCTGACGTTACCACAGCTTACAGGCTTCTACGACACTGAGATCAAGCCTGTAAAATACAATACAGCGATCATCGGTAAGAAAGAAAACCTGAATATGGAATCTATCAATAAAATGGGAACATTCCAGGAGGTATCTCTTGAAGAGATCTTTGGATACTAATATTTGGTGATACCAATTTTTAAAGCGGGGCAGTGATGCTCCGCTTTTTTGTTTAAATTCATCTGAAAGGCAGCTTTATTTCCTCTTGGTGTAATTCAGCTTCACCAGCAAATATATTTCGGTTTTCTCAAGATCATTACACCATGTCCGCTCTGATACTACAGCGTTTTCGTAGAGATAAAGATCTTCCATATTATTGACATATTCCAGTCTTTCGGAAGTCCGGTACTTAAAAAATGAAATGAGATTCACTTCGTCACCAATCTGTGGAGCCACCGGAAATTCAACAGAATTTTCAAAATCGAATTCAATGTCATACGAATAGAATCTTACTTTTACGCTCATGAAATATTTATTTTCATCAAATATATCGAAAATAAAGGGTTATTAAATATTTGGGGGAGGAAGTTGGAAGCTGGAAGTTACCGACATGTTTTCCATATCTGATAGTTTATCTTACAATTCGATGAGGTAGCTTTAAAAGAATAATAAAATCGGCTTAAAGTTATTCCTCACAATCTTTTTGCGAATAGGAGCATCAATAGGAATGGACTTTAGTCCGTTTAGCGTTTAATATTTAATGTCCAATATTCAACATCCAATCCGGCTTTAGCCAAAATCTACATTACCCTGAGTTTAGGATAAGATATTTTATTTTAATGATATGGGGTGAAAAACTACTTAGATCTGAGCAGTCCAGTATCCTTGTCAAGGTTCTGAACCTTGACAAGGATAAAAATTAGTAATTTCCGTCCTTTATTCTTATTCTAAACTTAGATTAAATTTAGCACTTATGTAGAACAGAAAAACCGTACGATAATCGTACGGTTATATATTTTCACTGAACACGTATTCTTAAGATTTTATTTCCTGAATAAACAGATTGATCTCTGCTCTGATCAGCAGCTCATCATTATGGAAGGTCTCACAGAAAATATTACAGATATTTTCATACTGCGAGATCAGCGAAGCTTTCGAAATAATCTTATCTCCCGTTTTGGGAAGCGCAAACAGCTCAATTTTTTTGATATTGGTAATAAAGCCGATCACCTTGGTGTCTGCAGAAGGATTTTCAAAGAAGCTCTGCCCCAGAATGGATGAGCAGGTCTGGGCAAGATTTTCAATCAGGCCGGCTTCTGCCAGTTCATTGTTGTGAACAAAGATATTATCTTCTTTTATTTCAAAGGAAGTCACAACCTTTTCTTTGGTCAATTCCAGAATATAATCTGCCATCAGCATCGGTTCGCGGTGCGGCAGAAAGTTATGTATATTGATGAGGTGCTCTTCCTTGATTTCCATTACATTTATTTTACAGCAGTTTTCATTTGTGATTTTGCAATGATCGAGCCATTCAGTTTTGTGACAATATCTACCAGCGTTACTCCCATCACTTCATTAAGGATTGTTACTTCCGATATCAGCCGGTCTCCCGTTTTGGGCAGAACTTCTGCTTCAAAAGATTTAATAGCTCCGATATATCCTGTAGGAGCCTCTTTCCCTAAAAGATAATATTTGTAGCCTGTATGTAAAGCAACACTCTGTGCCTGATGCTCCATAAGACCTGAAGCCTGGAATATTCCGTCCTCGATAAAAATATTGTCTTCTTTTATTTCAAATCCTGAAATAAGTCGATCATCAGAGTATTCCGTAAGCGCATGAACCATGACGAACGGAAAACGCTGTGGAATAAGGCTTTCCACAAAATTCTGATCAGATGTCGGCAGTTGGTGTTTCATTAGCAAACTGTTAATAAGGCACAAGAGTAGGCAAATCTTCCGCTTTCAGGAACACAAAGCAATACTTTCTCACCTTTTTTCAGCGTTCCGGAATTCATTAATTCTTCCAGTGCGATAAAAATAGAGCCGGCTCCGATGTTTCCTACTTCAGAAAGGTTATAGAACCATTTTTCTGCAGGAAAATCCATGCCTTTTTTAGCAAATTCGTCTTTTAGGCCATCTTTAAAATAGCCTGAAGAAATATGCGCCAGAACATGGTCTATCTTTTCCGGATCCAGGTTATGCTTATCAAAAGAAGATCTTAAGCTTTCTGCACCCTTTACAAGAATATATTTATCCAGGATTTTCGTGTCCTGCTTAATCGCAAAGATTGATTCTTTAAGCCATTCATCAGACGGGTAGTCTGCCCATGATTTAAGGCTTCCGTCTTCCTGCTTATCACATCCTGCATACATACAGGCTTCGATTTCGTGAGCGTAAGAATAAAAATCAATGAATTCTATTTTTAAATTGATTCCGTTTTCCCTGGGCTTATTCTCCAGAAGGAATGCACCCGCACCGTCAGAAAGCATCCATCTCAGGAATTCTCTCTTGAAGGCAATGATAGGTCTTTCTTCCAGAAGTTTTAAGTTTTCCGCTTCATGATTGAATTTGTCTGCAGTCATCCAGGCGGACATTCTTTCTGAACCGGCACAAACAGCGCTGTCTTGTACCCCTGCCTTTACAGAGAGGAATCCATAGTTCAGGGCATTCATCCCCGAGTTGCAGAGTCCTGTAGCGGTATTAATTTCAATAGATTTTCCGATATTCAGTTCGCCATGAACCATAGAGGCATGCGAAGGCTGCATCTGGTCCGGAGAGGTGGTTCCAACGGACAGAAGCTTCATATCTTCCTTTTTGAAGTTTTCATCGAACAATCCTTCAACAGCTTTGGCTGTAATCTGTGCATTGGTATGGGTAGGATTTCCTTCTTTATCCAAAGCATAGTATCTTGTTGTGATCTTGTTATTTCTTAAAATCAATGATTTTGCTTTAGAGGGAGCGCCGTTTATCAGACCAAGATAAGTCTCCATTTCATCATTCGATACCGGATTGTTAGGTAAATATGTTGATGCTTTTGTTATAAATACGTCGTACATTCTATTTTAAATTAATTCCTTGTAAATATGTTTTTTGTTTTTGTCTTTTAGACCAAAATATAGGGGTTGTCAGTAGGTGTAAAACTAAGACGACAGGTGAAATAATCCATATCGCAGCCATCAAATATACCTTAAAGAATTTTATCAACAATGGACGTTTCTCTTTTTTCTTCATAATGAGATTAGACCATACGGTGAAGATCTTGTTGCCCACTTTTTCTACTCTTACTAAAAAAGGGCGGATTTCTACAGCGCCGTTCTTTACGAGGTCAGGCTGAAGACCGGATAAGTTTCCGCTGCTGAAATGCTTTTCTATAATATTTCCGTACTTTACAGAACCTGAAATTTCTTCATCCGAAATTCCGGCCGCGGGAAGCAATCCGGATTTTTCTTTCTGTCCTGTCGTGAGCCATCGTAAGATCGTCAGTACACTCGTGTAATTGTCATGCCTGTCTACCAAAGCGATATTTCCTACCAGCTTTGCGCCAAGATCCTTTAAATATCCTTTAAGTTTTTCCTGAGAAAGCATCCACATATTTCTGGTTCCCGAAATTGTAACCACATCTGTATCTTTCATGATCTTTTCTGCAAAACCACTTTTTAGGAATGAAATGATGGGAATAGATGGTGTAAGATACCACACCTGATATCCGAATAAAATAAGGTCGTATTTCTTATTCAGGACCTCATCAGAAGGCGGGAAAATCTCTTTGGGAATCTGAAGATAAGATTCGGGAAATGTATTGAAAAAAACGTCACCCGGCCAAGGGAAAGGGAAGTCTTCCTTCAGCTGTATATTATAATAGGTAATGTCATATTCTTCCTTTTTGGCTTCAAAAGGTTGGGCCATGTTCTTCACAATATCCTCCAGCTGGCCGGTTTGCGAATAATAAATGATGAGTATGTTTTTTTTCATTAATATTCTTTAGCGGTTACAAAAATATGCTTTTCATATTTATTTACTGTTTTTTGAATATTTTTATTGCCTGGGAATTAAATTCCTGTGAATAATCTGGATTACTTAGCTCTTTAGAAGCTGTGTTCAGGAATATAATGGTCTCAGGAAGTTCCTTCAGTGTACCGATGTCAAAATTATGATCTGAAACCAGCAGTACATCAATATTTTTATTGATTTCCGAAAAGTCATTAATATAATTCAGTTTTCTTCTTTTAACCAGATAGGTCTGCGTTGCCGTTTGTCTTCTTTCATCATTTTCGATGAATGAGAAAATTTTTCTTTCTGCCTGATAAAGGGTAAGCAGGATATCCTTCTGCCCGAAATCATCTGCAATATGCAGAATAGATGCATCTTTCGAAATGTGTTTGTTCAGTTCGAAATAAACAGATTTATGGGCATTAAAATCATCTTTTACCTCTTTTATCACTTCATTGTCTTTGTAGAGATAGCTTAAGAATAATTTTTTCCTGAAATAATTTTCATCCTCCAGCTCGTTTCGCAGCTTTGCAAATTCCTGTCTGAAGTACGCATTGATTTTTTTCGTTCTTTCAGAATAGTTTTTTCCGAAACTCAGATCGTCTTTGCTGATTCTTTCACCTACTTTTACCGTGATGCTTCCATCGTAGATAATGAAATCTCCTTTTGGCAGTACTTCAGAATTTCCGTGGATGTACAGCGGGAGAATATCCAGTCCGAACTGTTCGGCAAGATAGAACGCTCCTTTGTGGAACCTTTTCACATCGTTCGTATAAGACCGTTCTGCTTCGGGAAAGACAACCAGCGAATATCCCTGTTCAATTTTTTCTTTCAGCTTTTCCATCCCGTTCTCTATTCCCTGAGAAACCGGATAAAAGCCAAGGGCTCTTACCAATCTTCCGAAAACGGGAGAGTCATATACCCAGTCATTGACCAGATAGATGATTTTATAGGTTGTCATGGCAATAGCAAGGGTGTCCAGGAACGAAGTATGATTGGCGATAATCACTGCCGGTTTGCTAAAATCTTCTCTCGGGTTTTTGATAACTCTTTTCTTTACAAATGGAGTGGTGTACAATACAGATGTTAAAAATTTAGCTAAAATTAATTTAATAGTATCTAAAGCTTTTCCCTTTGATCTTTTGATAAATAGACTTCCGATCAGCGAAAAAACAAATCCGCCCAAACCATAATAAAAAAATGATACAACGAATCTTAAAAACAATCTGAACGTAATAGGAGAAAGTCCTTTTTTTGCCCTGTTTGTAATCAATAACCTGAACCAGAAAGGATATAGCGTGGAAGTAATAATGATCACGGAGAACATCCCGATAAGGGCGACCAATGCCAGTGAATGTAATGCCGGATGTTTAGCAAAGATCAAAGAACCGATTGATAGAATGGTCGTGAAAACGGCAAGAATAATAGAAGTTCTATACGTTGGAAGCTCATTTTTTCCTGTAGTATGCTCCTTTTGCATGGCTTGGGTCAGGAAAATGCTGAAATCATCTCCAACTCCAAAAACCAGTGTGCAGACTACCGTACTGAAAATATTTAATTCTAATCCTAAGAAATACAGAATCCCCGCGGTTACGATTCCTGTCAGTATAATAGGAAACATTGTGAGGACAGTAAGCTCAAAATTTCTGAAGAAAACAATAATGGTCAGGACAATGGCCAGAAGAGAATAGTTGATCAGCGTACTGAAATCTCTTTTAAGGAGTCCCAAAAAGTTTTCGTTCATTTGCTGGCGGTCAATGGCTAGAGCATTGTGGTTTTTTTCTACATCTTTTATGAAAGCGTCTCTTTTCTTCTCATCTACTTTTACAACATTGGAGACCGTATAAAATCCGTTTTCATTGCTCAGGAATTCCGGAATCTGCAAGGCCTTTACTTTCTCATAATCCCGGAGGCTTAATGCTGTATAGTTCTTATTTAAAATTTCATTGAAATTGTCAAAAGCATTGCTGTTGAACCCAAATTGATTTCCGCTGTTCACCAGTTCAGAAACAGTACGGTTTTTTTTATCCCTATCCCAGAATTTATTCCAGATTTCAATTCTTTTCTTTTGATCTTTTTCAGAAAGCACAACGTTTCCAAGTGAATTATAGCTCAGGATCTTTCCCTGTTGTTTTTCTTTCTCAAGAAAGTTGCTCAGCCGCGAGTTTCTTGCCAGTGCCTCTTCCTCCGAATCTCCATAAGAAATGGTGTAAATGGATTTTGAAGTGATATCAGAAAGTTTCTGAAGCTTCGCCTCACTTATTTTTAATTCCTTCGGGATATAATTCAGATCACCAATATCCTCATTGAATCCTACATGCCGGAAACCGAACAGACAGGCAATAATAATGATGGAGCAGCCTATGATAAGGGGTTTGTTTTTCTCATAAGGATAAGAGCCGATCCTGTCGATAAAATTAGCGCTGTGCTTACCTTCTTCCTGTTTAGGCTTATAAAGCTGAGGTACAATGATCAGCGCAGTAATGGAAGAGAAGATAACTGTAATAGCTGCAAAGAGACCGAGATCTTTCAGGGCTTCAGAACGTACAAATATCAGGCATAAAAAAGAGACAGCAGTTGTGGCGCTGCTCAGTATAATTGGCTGTGTGATCTCTTTGTACAGCTCTTCTATATTATTGTTGTGTTTGTAATGGGTAAGAATATGGAGCGCATAATCTATGGTTATTCCGATAAGGATGGCACCCACACTCAAAGAAATAGCTGAGATCCTGTCTTTTATAAAATAAAGAATCAGCAGGGCCAGCAATACTGAAAATACCGTCGGAAGAAATACAATTACAGGAGTAAAAAAATTCCTGAAATAGTAAATCAGCAGAACCAGGAGCACCGCCATCGAGATCATGACCGTATTTTGAATATCTTTTTTGATCTGCTGGGCATTTGCCACGGCAATTACCGGGGAGCCAAAATAGCTGAGTTCTGTTTTTCCCTTAAACTGTTTATTAACGCTGTCTTTTATCTGGTTGAGCTGATTGATGAAAGCTTCGTTGCTTTTAGTGTCATTGCTTTCATTTTTAGGGTCTATAAAAAGCAAAAGGTTTTTTCCGTCTTTTGTGACGACGTAATTATCTTCGAGCTTAAAATCTTTGCTGATGTTTAAAGCATTCAGTTTTTTAATTCCCAAATAAGTAATTCCCAGCGGATCTTTTTTTATGAAATCCTTTGTGACAAGACTCGTCGGTGAAACCAAAGAAACATAATTATTCTCTACCTGTTTTGATATGCTGTCTTTTTGAAGTTTCCGTTCAATTTCCCTGTAATCATTTTCAGTAAGGAAAAGAGGCAGGTTCTGGTTGACAAAATCAAATGTTTCCGAAATTTCACTGTCGTTCACTTTTCCCTGAACAGAACCTATATATTTTTTCAGAGGTTCAATCTTTTGAAGAAAATTATCGGCCGTTTCAGAAAGCTGGAAGTCGTCTTCATTGGACTTGTTCTCTATGATCACAATGATCTTGTCTGAAAAATTCAGCTGTTTAAGGACCTTTGCCGTAAGATCGGATTTTTCATTTTTAGGAATTATCTGGTTGATGTCCTCTTCAAAGTTAATTTTTGAAGCGAAAAATCCACATAATACAGCTATTCCTAAAGCAAGAATTGCTGAAAGAAGCCTGTTTTTAGAAATCAGATAATATAAAAATATAAAGAAACGATGCATTACATTATGAAATCAAGTCTGCAAATTTAATTTTTTCAATATTAGTTCAAAACATTTAGGCTATAAGTTTGTCTGAAAATCAACAAAATATTCTAGGCAGAATAAAAAAATATTCTACTTTTGCAAAAGTTCCCTCTTAAATATATTTTAAACCAATATTATTACTCAATAAGAATCTGTTTTAGATATGTTGAAAAAAAATGATGAAAAAACAAACGGATTGCCATTGATTGCAGCATTCCCTTTTCTCCCTTCTGCATTATCTTATGATAGGTTTGCATCTTCTCTGTGCTTACTGCACCAATTAAAAAACATTAAACGGGCATGAGTTTATTACATCCATATTACATCGTTGCGATTGTATACATGCTTTTCTTTAGTGTACAGGAGGTTTTTGGTAAAAGAGTAGAAAAAAAGTGGTTGTGGTTCTTGGGGATCTATCTTATTTTACTGGCTGGCTTCCGGGATAATGTAGGCCCGGACTATGGAAGTTACAAGGCAATTTATATCTATTCTGATACAAAGAGCTATTACAGTATTTTTATGAAGATGCTCCACATGGAGGGTCCTGATTATCTGGAAGTGGAATGGCTGTATACTCTCATTAATAAGATATTACTGAATGTCTTTAATGCTCCCTTTTATATGCTTACCCTGGTTATTGCGATCTGTGCTGTTTTCTTCAAGATAGAATATACAGAGGATAATACCTTTTACCCCTTTACATTTACCCTGTTCATGTTTATTCCTTACTTTTTTGTTGGGGAAAGCGGACAGATCAGACAGAATCTTGGGACATTTATTGTTTATTTTGCCGTACGGTACATTAAAGAGCGGAAATTATGGCATTATCTCTTTTTTATATTTCTGGGATCAGGTATACATACCGTCTGCTACCTGTTTATCCCAATGTACTGGCTGGCCCGTATTCCATTAAGTAAAACTATAATGCTGGTCCTGATCATTATCTCCATATTTCTTTCGCCATTCGAGGTATATAGGGCTTTTGGAAGCTTTTTAGACGGTATGACCTCGGATAATATTTTAGTGAATGGATTAAATGGATATATGAATGAATATTCGGAAAGGCTGAATGGAGGCTTTGGAATTCCCGAAGCCATGATGATGATTTTAACGTTCTTTCTTTTTGCGTTTGATACCAAGATGAAAGAGCTCTATCCATATTATGAATACCATAGAAGCTATGCCGTTGTGGGAATATGCTTTTATTTTATTTTCAGGAACAACCCGGTATTCTCATCCAGGCTTGTAGGTGCATTTATCGGATTTTCTTATGTGATGATCCCCAATACAATGTATGTAGTCTCAAGTGGTATGAAAAAAATGATTTACGCTTTTATCATTGCGCTTGTTATTTTTAACTTTGTTGTTTTCTCTTCCTTCTTAAATATTAAAGTGGGCAGATTTACGATTGAGCTTTATAAGAATCACATTCTCCCATAGAATTTATTTTTATGAATATATTTATAAAAGACAGCTTTGAAGCTGTCTTTTTTGTTTTGCCATCTTCTTCTAAAAAAAACGGTGATTACCATCATAAAAATATCTCATTTGAAAAATATACTTTTGTATTCTATAAAGTGCCGTTTTCGTAATTATAATCTTTTAATGATAATTTATTGTTAATATAACCAATGTATTATTTTGCTATTCGTATTGTTAATTGTTTATTATTGATAAGGCTTAAAAGTTGTATTTCGTATAACGGCACACAAGTCTAAGGATATGAAAAATTCAGTTAAAAATTTTGTGGCAATTTTTTGCTTAGTGTCGATTTGTACCTATTCCAAGAATAGTAGAGGATTAAAAGAACATCTTCCGTATGGATATACAGAAAAAATAGTATCTGAAAAAGATACTTTGACGAAACCTGCTGACAGTAGGGCAGTAATTCCGGACTGGACAAAAGCTCCCAACAGTTATATTTTTGATCCCGGCCAAAACAGCGAAGGTTTGTTGATTCCGGTAAGAAAAGCTTATGCCATGTGGCAGGGGGACGGATACATTAAAGGTGGCGGAATCCCTTCAGGTAGTCAGACAGCAGAAGTATTATGGGAAGATACCCATGGCCTGATAAAATCAGGGGAGCGGTATTCGCTGGAAATTTTAGGGTCCGATGAAAATGCCAAAATAAAAGTTCCCATCAATAAAGCAAGAAAAGGGAATGCTGTTATTGCCTTAAGAGTAAACGGCGAAATCTATTGGAGCTGGCATGTTTGGGTGACTGATGATCCTACTAACGGATCAACTTACAAAAGTTTTGATAGTATCACAAGAGTTAGAGGAGATGGAACCGTTGAGCGGATTCCTGATTCAGATTGGGGATGGATGGACCGTAATCTCGGTGCTTTAAGCAGCTCTATTACTTCTTCAGACTGGAACAGAAGTATGGGGCTGCTCTACCAATGGGGCAGAAAAGACCCGATTCCACCTTTGGTAACTAGAGGAAATGACTTCTACGAAGTGTCAGGATCCATAGGTAGGATAAGGCATAGAGGCGCGAAAAACTTTACCGGTGCTTTAAATATTGATAACCTCACAAAATATGTCCCGCTTGCAAGTGCAGAGGTAACCAATAACATCAGGCTTTCTGTGAAAAATCCATTAAGTCTGATCTATGTGAACAAAGATGACAACAGCGGTCAGGCCTATTACAATAACAATCCCAATCTTCCGGTTAACTGGTTTGGAAATGCTGCCGGAATTCCGGATAGCAGGCTTTCAGAACTTAACCTTTGGTCTGATAATTCCCGGGGAATGATCAGTACAGGATACAACAATAATGCAAGTGCAAAGCCTTACTGGGATAAATCTCCTTACGACCCCTGTCCCAATGGATGGAGGATACCGTCCATGCTCGTGGCGAATTTAGCTTCACAGTCTTATATAGATGATATCAGGCTGGATTTTTCCCCTTTCGGAGTCAGGACCAATATGGCTAAAAATGTTTTTGAAGCAAATAAATACCATATCATTAAGCCTACAGATACGGGAACTCCGTCATTCATGACAGGATTTAAGGTTTATCCTAACTTTGGTTTTGATCTTTCCAATGCCGGTGGGAATAATATGGGGATTTTCCCGGGCACGGGGCAGTTGATCAGGAATGCCCACCAGGGGCAGTATACCGACCAGCATCACGTGGCCTTATGGACGGCAACAATGGCCAGACATTTTGATACTTCCCCGGCGGTCATTACCAGAGGGCTTTTTATGGTCCCAGATAAAGGACAGCCGGATATTCCGGATCCTAATTATCCCAATATTAAAGGAAGGTATTTTTATATGCCTATGTCAGGAATGTATACTTCTGATGCCAATGGATGCCGTTGCATCAAGGATCCCCTCTATATCGTAAATGATTATAATTTTCCTTCTGAATATCTTGCTCCGAAAACGGAATACAGAGAAGGAATCAATAACCCTAATACCTACCAGGCTGTTAAAAACTCACAATCATTTACGGTAGAGATTCCGGTAAGCAAAGCCTTTTCAGTACAAAGCCAGCTTTTGAATAATCAGGAAATATTAGATGCTCCCAATTTCAATAATTTAAAAGTAAACGTGCTCTGGACAACTAATACAGCTCTGATTAATAAAGTGTCAGTTATTAATCCTTTCCCGGCTTCACTTCAGAGTCTCAGCGACTCAAAAATTTCGGTAGAGATTAATCCGAACCAGAGTGGAAATGCTGTTGTGACACTGCATAACGGAAGTATTTCCTCTCCGGTGTACTGGAGCTGGCATATCTGGATAACCGATTCTGCTTTGGGATCTTACAATTACAATACAGAGCTTCCTGTGGCTGAAGCAGTCAACTATGTTAATTATGTGAGTAAAGCGGACGTTGTGCTTCAGACAGAATTTATGGACAGGAACCTGGGAGCAACAGATGCATTTCCGATAGTTGCTAACATCATGACGCCAACAGCGGCGGAACTTGCAAAAATAAGAGCTTCTACAGGACTGCATTATCAGTGGGGAAGAAAAGACCCGATTCCTACCTTTCAGTATGCAGACAACAGAGCTTCCTTTAATGTGTTTTTAGGAACAGCATCAAGTAGCGGAACAGTGGCTTATACTACACTGACTCTCGCTGCATATAATAATATGTCAGGAAACTATATTGTTCCTTATAATACCTATGCAGCTTCAACTGTTCAGAGTACGGATAAACCTGCAGAGAAAATCGCAAAAGTACTGTCTTACTCTGTGAGGAACCCTTTGGTATACATGATTCCAAGCTCTTTTGCTCCTTATAACAGTGCAATGCCTAATTATACCAATGGAACAGACTGGCTTGCCAATGAGCCGAATCTTGCTGCTGACAGATGGGGCAGAGGAGGAAAAAAATCACCTTTTGATCCTTGTCCGGAGGGTTGGAGGATCCCGGACGTTACCAATGTGGCATTGATTTCTAATCAGGATTTCGGACAGTCGCCCTGGTATAAAAAAGACAAAAATATAGCAACCTTTTATAGTGTCAGTACAGATTATGCAGGATATAGAGTCAGAAACCCTTCCACAACCTCTACCATAGGTTATATGTTGATAGGTTCATCTTATATACTTGGTAATTTCCCGAATTCAGGTTCACGGGGATTCAGAAATGTTATAGCCAATCAGTCTCCGCTGGGAACATTCAATACAGTCAATTTTCAGTATCCGGGTGCCTGGACAGCAGCTTTGGCCGCAAACTACCTTGGAAGATCGGTCAATGTCTTGTTTGATGCAGCTTCTACAGCCAACCGGTTTATTGCGTTTAATGATAATAATGACCCTTATTTAGGGATAAGCTGCCGATGTGTAAGAGTGAAGTACGATGCTAAGGGAAATGAAGCCGGCCCTATTCCTGGGGTGCAGGTTACAGCTTTGCCCTTAGCAAAAGAAGCCTCCGTTTTGAACACGGCTGAGATGAAGGAAAAGATCAATGAGAACAGAATATCGGTATTTCCAAATCCGGTAAAGGATATTCTTTATATTAATGCTCCGGGAGAGAAGGGTTATTACTATCAGATCTATAACGTTTCCGGCCAGCTGGTAAAAACCGGAAAGTTTGAAAACGGGAAAGCAGATTTGTCAGCTCTCAATGCAGGAGTGTATCTGGTAAGAATTAACAATTCTGAAGAAATTGTGAAAATTATTAAACAGTAGAACTTACAAAAAGGACTACAGGGCAGAACAGGAAATTCCTGTTCTGCTTTTTTATTCTCCATATGCTTTGCATCTATCACCATTGATGAAAAATTCTATATATCTGTTTTATAAGTACGGAATTTTGAGCTAAACCGTACGCCCTAAGGGACTTGATATCCTTAAAAATCCCCTCAGGAACGCATGTTAAACACATCTAAATATTAAATTAAACTGTTTTAACAAAAAGTATATAATAAAAAAGCTTTACTTTTGCAAAAAAATTTTTTAGAATGTCGAAAAATTTAGTAATCGTAGAGTCACCGGCAAAAGCAAAAACTATTCAGAAATATTTGGGGAAGGATTTTGAAGTAAAATCAAGTTTCGGACACATCCGTGACCTTCCAAAAAAAGGAATGGGAATAGATCTTGCCACCTTCAGTCCAGATTATGAAGTTTCGGCTGACAAAAAGAAGTTGGTAACAGAATTAAAGGCTGCTGTAAAGAAAGCCGAAATGGTATGGCTGGCTTCCGATGAGGACCGCGAGGGAGAAGCTATTGCATGGCACCTGGCGGACGAATTGAAACTGAAGCCTGAAAACAGGAAAAGAATTGTTTTCCACGAGATTACTAAAAATGCCATTCTAAAAGCTATTGAAAATCCAAGAGATATTGACCAGAATCTTGTGAATGCCCAACAGGCAAGAAGAGTTCTGGACAGGATTGTGGGTTTTGAAATGTCTCCGGTTCTTTGGAAAAAAGTAAAACCGGGTCTTTCTGCAGGAAGAGTACAGTCTGTGGCTGTGAGATTAATTGTAGAAAGAGAAAAAGAAATCCGTGAATTTGTCCCGAAAGCAAGCTTCAAACTGGACGGGATCTTTTTAAACAAGGCTGAGCAGGAAATTGCTGCCAAGCTTAAAAAAGACTTTGAAAAAGAAGAAGACGCAGAAAAATTCCTTGAAAAAGCAAAAACTACAGAATTTAAAGTTCTGAATGTTGAAACAAAACCGGGAACACGTTCTGCATCTGCTCCATTTACGACTTCCACCCTTCAGCAGGAAGCCTCCTCAAGATTAGGGTATAATGTAACCAATACCATGCGTCTTGCACAGAGACTATATGAAGAAGGATATATTACCTATATGAGAACCGACTCCGTGAATCTTTCCCAGGAAGCGATTGAAGGAGCGAAAAAACAAATCACTTCAGAATACGGAGCTGAATATTCTTCACCAAGAAATTATACTACAAAATCGGCTTCTGCACAGGAAGCTCACGAAGCGATCCGCCCGACTGATTTTGCGGTGAAAAGTATTAGCGATGCGCAACTGAACAGATTATACCAATTAATATACAGAAGAACACTGGCTTCCCAGATGGCAAATGCTAAAATCGAGAAGACCGTGATCGAAATAGGAAATGCATCACTGCCTCAGCATTTTGAAGCACAGGGAGAAGTGATTATTTTTGACGGTTTCTTAAAAGCTTATGGTATTGTAAAGACAGAAGACGATGATGAGGAAAACAATGAAAAGCTTCTGCCAAAGGTAAGTGTAGGCGAAATCTTAAGTTATAAAAAGATCACTGCCTCAGAAAAATTCACAAGACCGAGCGCAAGATATACGGAAGCCGGACTGGTGAAAAAGCTGGAAGAATTGGGAATTGGACGTCCGTCTACTTATGCGCCGACGATCCAGACCATTCAGAACAGGGAATATGTAGATAAAAGAGAAATAGATCCTCAAACCCGGGAAGTGGTTAAGATGTCTCTTACAAAAGATAAGATCAAAAAAGAAGTTCTTGAAGAAAAATTCGGGGGCGACAAGAATAAATTTGTACCTACAGATATTGGTGAGGTTGTTAATGATTTCCTGACGGATAATTTCAAAGAAATACTGGATTATGGCTTCACAGCTAGAGTAGAAGAAAGTTTTGACGAAATTGCCAACGGAGATCAGAAGTGGAAAGAAATGATGACCAACTTCTATTCAAAATTCCACCCGAGAATTGAAGATGTAGAAGAAAATGCAGACAGAGCCAATGGCGACAGGCTTCTTGGAGTAGATCCTAAGACCGGCAAAAATGTTCATGCAAGAATCGGAAGATTCGGTGCGATGATCCAGATCGGTGAAACGGAAGATGAAGAAAAGCCGATTTTTGCTTCATTAATGGCAGGGCAGAATATTGCAACCATCTCTTTAGCTGAAGCACTGGAACTTTTCAAACTGCCATTTGAACTGAATGAATTTGAAGGTCAGGCAGTTTCTGTGGGTGTAGGACGATTTGGACCTTATGTGAAGTGGGGCGAGACATTTATCAGCATTCCGAAAGGTGAAGATCCTCTTTCTGTAAGCCAGGCGCGTGCAGAAGAAATCATCAACGAAAAGAAAAAAGCTGATGCGCCCATTGCCACGTATAAAGGAGATCCGGTAACCAAAGGAACAGGAAGATTCGGACCGTTCATCAAATACAAAGATATTTTTGTGAATGTTCCTAAGAAGTATAACTTCGACAATCTTTCGCAAAGTGATATCAATGAATTAATTGATGCCAAGCTGGAAAAAGAAGCCAACCGTTACATCCAGCAGTGGGAAAAAGAAAAAATTTCTATTGAAAACGGAAGATGGGGACCATTCGTTAAATTCGGAAAAGCCATGTTCAAGATTCCGAAGAAAAAAGACGATACAAAATATGAAGCAGAAGAGCTGAAGGATGTATCCCTGGATGAGGTGAAAAAATGGATCACAGATCAGGATAAAAATGCTTTTGCAGAGAAAAAGAAACCGGCCGCAAAGAAACCTGCAGCCAAGAAAACAACTGCAGTGAAAAAGGCAGCCGCTAAAAAGAAGTAATATCAAAATAATTATACAAAGCCGTTAACAATATGTGTTGACGGCTTTTTTTTTATCAACAAAAACGCCCCAGGATATGAACTTGCTCTGGTTTTTTTGTATGTTTGTTCAGGAAAGAATTAGTCTATTAACCTACTCCCAAGTTTTCAGATAAAAATATGGATTTTGAAGATTTTATTATTTCACCAAGAAATTTCAAAGCAGAAAGCTGGCAGATCGGCAGCAGGATTACAAAAGATATAAAAGAAGACAGCATTGTTCTGCTCTTTGTTTCAGATTACAGAGGTGCGGGCGGTGATGCTGAAGTACAGGATTTTACATCGGTAAGAAAAGAATTTTATAAACTTTCGCAGCTGGATTTTGAAGTTCCTGTTGTGGATCTTGGAGATCTGGTTTCCGGAAAATCTGTCCAGGATTCTCATTATATTCTGCAGGAGGTTTTATCGGCATGCCATTACAAAAGAGCCCTTCCGGTGATTATCGGCGGGTCCAATGATTTTGCTTTTTCACTCTTTTCGACATTGAATTTTCATAAGAAAAACATAAACTATACCCAGATCAGCAATATTATTTCCCTGCAGCAGGGAGAGACTATCAATGAGCATACTTTTTTGGGCAAAATTTTAGGTTCCAAGAATTTCTCCATCAAAAATTACCATCATCTCGGTTATCAGAAGCACCTGAACGAAGCAGATTCAGTAAGACTGATCAAAGATGTTGAATTTGATATCATCCGTCTTGCCGAAATGATGAATTCCACTGAAAAAACAGAGCCTTTCTTCAGAAAAACAGATTTGGTCACCTTAAACTGCGATGCTGTTGAAAGCTTCAGTGAGCCGTTTTCCATGAATCCTCAGGTCAACGGGCTGAACCGGAGAGAGATTTGCGCGTACATGAAAGAAATAGGACTGAGTGAAAACTTAAAATCTGTAGGAATTTTCAATTACAATATTTATTCTGAAAGTCAGCTGAATCACCAGCTGCTGGCACAGATGATCTGGTACCTGATCGAAGGAATCAATATTCAGAGGTCCCATCCCAAAGAAAGACACTATGAGCTGTTCTATGTTTTGATTGATGATAACCAATACGCTTTCAAACGGGATACTTTCAGCAATCTATGGTATTTTGGGGAAGACGAAAATATAGAAAACTGTATTCCATGTTCCAAAAAAGACTTTGAAGAAGCAAAAAGAGGAACGCTTAATCCCAGGCTGACTTTTTAATGACGCATAAAGATGAAAAAAAAAATAGTTTTAAGTATTATTTTGTTAACCGGGCTGGCCAGTTTTATTTATTTCTGGAATAAGTACGCTTATGCAGGTGAGGAAAATTATTTTTCTTCCAGCACAAAACCGGAAAACGGTCTGCAGATCGGTATTATTGGTGATAGTTGGGTGGTAAGGCAAAACCTTGACTCACTTTTACAGAAAAAACTGTTGGATAAAGGGCAGCATTCAGAAATCTATTCATCGGGAAGTCCTGGTGCTAAGACTAAAAAGATCTACGAAAACCTTTTTAAGGACAATAACGAAGAATTTTCGTCCAAAAAAGTAATTGAAAAAAAGCCGGATTACTGCATCGTAATTGCCGGGGTCAATGATGCGGCAACCTATATAGGGCCTGAGTTTTACACCCATCATATGGTGATGATCATTAAAACGCTTCTGCATTATAAAATTCGGCCGGTTATTGTTTCCCTCCCGGAATTTGGAATCGAAGAAAATTTTACAAATAAAAATATCGTAAGCAGCCTCAGTAACAGAGGTGCTGAATTGGTTTTGAATGGGGGCGACCAATTTAAAATCCAGGATTACAGAAATGCTCTGCTGAAAGAATTAAAGCATGACGGACTGGATAAAAAAGTGATCATTTTGAATTTCGATGAAGTAAGTTCTGATTATGACAAAGATAGAAGTCTGTATGCAGATCCGCTTCATTTAAATAAGCAGGGGTACCAGAAATTCAGTGAGTTTTTAGCAAAAGGAATTATTAATTTAGCAAACACAAAATGAAGGTCTCAATTATAGTTCCCGTATATAATGTAGAGAATTATCTCGCAAAATGTCTGGATTCCCTCGTTAACCAGACTCTTCAGGATATTGAGATTTTGGTCATCAATGATGGTAGCAAAGATCGCTCAGAACTTGTTATTAAAGAATATACAAAGAAATTTCCGGATAAAATAAAAGCTTTCACCAAACAGAACGGAGGTCTGAGTGATGCCAGAAACTTTGGCATTGAAAGGGCTTCAGGAGAATACATAGGTTTTGTAGACAGTGACGATTATGTCATGGAAACAATGTTTGAAGAAATGCTGCAGCTGGCAGAAAAACATCAGTCTAAAATGGTTATCTGCAACATTCAAAAAGTAGATCAGGATGGAAAAATAACCCAAAAACTGACTCAGATTCCCAATATGTCCGAAAAAATAGAACTTGAAGACCATTTTTCTGTTTTTTCAGATCTAAGTTACTTTGCCTGCAACAAGCTGTTTAAAAAAGAACTCTTTGACTATAAAAGATTTAAAAAAGGAGTCCATTTCGAAGATATTCAGCTGATCCCGCAGCTGCTTCTGGAATGCAAAACTTTAGCCCAGACCCAGAATTTTCACTATCAGTATCTTGAGCGTACAGATTCTATTACAAAAACCCACACAGAAAAAGGACTGGATATCCTGAAAGCCGTACAGGATGTGGAGCGGGCATTTGAAAAATCCGGATATTCCCACAAAAGAAAAGAGCTTAAGAATTTTCAGATTTTTGAAGGAGTATATTCTTTTTTGGCCTATCTTGCTTTTGTAAAAGACAAAGGAACATTTTATAAAATGGACGGTGAATTGGCGGTTTTTATGAAGGAAAGGAAAATAAAAATTCGAGATATATTAAACTATAATCGTTTTGGTAAGAATTATCTTTTATCTTTGCCGTTGAAAAAAAAGATATTTTATCTGTTGTTTTTTGCGGGGCAAAAGAAGCTGATAAGAAAATTGTTATAACACAAATGATAAGTACAATTATTTTGATCATTATATAAAACGTTGAAAGGTAACTCTTTATAGGGTGTTTTAGTGAGTTTTATTAAGATGTTGATGATGTGCTTGATAAAAAAAAATGAAGAATTTTGAATTGTTCTTAAGCGAATCAGGAATTTCTATTTTTTACGTGAAAATAGGGTTAGGTTTTCTATTCTCTTTTTTAATTACCTTTTTCTCTATTCCTACCATCATTAAGATCTCCAGAAGAAAGAATCTTATGGATGAGCCGGGCATAAGAAGTTCCCATCTCAGAAAAATCCCCAACCTTGGCGGGATTGCCATCTTTTATTCAATCGGCATCTGCGCATCCATTTTTGCGTACGAGCTTTTTGATCTTTACAAATTTTTATTTGCTTCGTTAATTATCCTTCTGTACATAGGAGTGATGGACGATATTGTTGTAATGAGAGCTTATAAAAAGCTTGTAGCCCAGATTATGGTGTCTGCATTGGCTGTAATAGGATCCGATATTAGAATCAGAAGCTTGTTCGGAATATTTGGAATCTATGAAATGAGCTATTTCATAAGTGTATTGTTCAGTATCATTACTTTTATTATTCTCATCAATGCTTTCAATCTTATTGACGGAATAGACGGACTTGCCGGAGGATATTCTGTGATCTGCAGTGCCCTTTTCGGAATAAGCTACTACCGGTTGGGAGAATATAATTTTCCGTTGGTGGTCTTATCGGTCGTAATTATAGGTACAGTACTGGCATTTTTATACTATAATTTATCTAATTACAGGACCAATAAAATATTTATGGGAGATACGGGATCTATGCTTCTCGGTTTCCTTTTGGCATTTACATCGATCTGTTTTATTGATATTTTCATAGACAGAGAGCTTCCCAATGTGCCAAGGTACCACTTACAGTCTGCACCGGCGGTGGCCGTTGCTATTCTTATTCTGCCGATTGTGGATACCCTGAATGTAATTATTGTAAGATTGTGCAATAAAAAATCCCCCTTTGATGCAGATAAAAACCACATTCATCACAAACTGCTGAAACTAGACCTTACCCATAGACGCTCCTCATTTTATATAATTGTTTACTATCTGATGATCGTAGCTGTAGCCTATTATTTAAGACACATCAATATAAACATCCTTTTACTGATCATTATTTTATTAGGCTTTTTTGGAGCTTATCTTCCGGATCTTATCTATCATTTACGAAATAATAAGAAAATAAGAATTTAATTTTTACTTTTGCAAATAACATCCCAATATGATGAAGAACTTGAAATATTTATTTTTATTATTACCCTTTCTGATTACATCCTGCATCACCAAGAAAGATGTAAGGTATATGCAGCCCAGTGAGAGTCTTGTGATCAATGAAGAAGGACTTATTCCTTACAATATTCCTACTTACAGAATTACAAAGAATGACATCCTTAATCTCAATATTGTAACTACTCCCAAGGGAGATGCTGCGCAATTTTATTCATCCTTGAATTCTTCCGGAGGAGCCGGAGGGGCAACTAACTCTGCAATAGCAGGTGTTGGAGGCTCTACCAGTGGAGGAAATGTGAATTTTTATTTTAACGGTCTGAAAGTAGATCCTAAAGGTGATATCAATGTTTTCGGAATAGGATATGTGAAAGCAGAAGGAAGAACACTGGAAGATGTTACTCAGGAGCTTCAGGAAAAAGTAAATGAAAACTTTCAGGAAGGAAAAGCCGAAGTAAGACTGAATACAAACGGGATAACCTATTATATTCTGGGAGACGTAGAAACTACAGGTCTTTCCGGAGAAAAAGTAGTGCACAAAAATACGCTGACTATTACAGAAGCTTTGGCTATTAACGGAGGTTTGAACAGAACTATTGACCGTACAAATATTGTTATTCACAGAAAATTGCCGGAAGGAATAAAAGTGGCAAAAATAGACCTTACCCGCGAAGATATTATGAATTCTCCGTACTATTACGTACAGAACGGTGACGAGATCTATCTGAATACAAGAGGAAAAAGCTTGAACGGATTTGGAAAAGATCCTATACAGACTCTAACAACTGGGGTATCGGTGATTACTACAGCATTATCAATTTATCTGCTTCTTAAAAACCTTTAACCATGATTCCAGACAAAGACACCAAAATAGGGAAGAACGAACCCCAGAAGGAAAAGTACGGATCGTTTGCATTATTTGATATCGAGCACTTTCTGAGAAGAATTATCAAAAACTGGTACTGGTTTGTATTTATGCTGTTTATCGGGTACTTAATTTCATGGGTATACAGTAAATATTATGCACAGAACATTTTTGCATCAGACCTTTCTCTGAGCATATCCAATAATACCTCCAGTTATTTTACCCCAAGCCAGTCCATCAACTTTATCTGGGGACAGAACGGGAATCAGGACGGAGTTTACCTGAAAAAAATGTTGCTATCCAGATCTCATAACGAGTTTCTGGTGAAAGAATTAGATCTTTTTGTGAACTATTCCACCAAAGGTTTGATTAAGTCAACTTATATTGACAAAACAGATTCTCCGGTGTTTCTGCAGATTGACAAAAAGCATCTTCAGCAGATTGATTATCCTATTACTCTTATTCCGAAAGGGGGAGATTCTTATGAAGTGGTTCTTCCGGAAGAAGGTCAATCTACCAATTTATATAATTACGAATTAGAAGGATTTCAATCCGTAAATGGATATAGCAGACCTGCCAACAAGATTCTAAGGGTTAACGAATGGTATAATTCCCCGAATCTTAGATTCAGACTGCTTAAGAATACAGAAACTCCTAAAATAAATGTTAAAAACATTATCGTAAAACTTAGCTCTGTAAATCAGAGTGTTAATGATATTGTGTCTACAATAGGAGTTGAATTTGACAAAGAAATCGGGACCATCATGATTATTACCAAAAAAGGTTTTAATCTTAACAGTACTGTGAATTTCCTGAACAAATCTGTAGCTGAACTTCAGAAGAAAAGACTGGCAGACAAAAATATTGTTAACAAGAATACAGACATTTACCTTCAGAGTAATATAAATGATATCCGCAAAAAACTGGATTCAAGTGCTGCCGTGCTGAATTATCTGAAAACTACTGAAAAGCTTTATAATATCAAAGACAGAGACGAAAAGTCTTTAGAGAAAATAAAAGATCTTGAAGCAAGGAAAGCAGATATTGTAAGTAAAATCAGCTCACTGAATAATATTAAAAATACACTTCAGGCACGGGATTTTGATAAAATGATCAGCACCAATGCTGCCGGTTTTGAAGATGGCTTCTTTTCGGCTTCTGTAACAGAGCTCAAAGCTTTATATATGAAGAAAAGAGAAATGGCCACCATCTATAAGCCGGACTCTGAGCCAATGAGAGAAATAGACAGGCTTATTAATGAAGCAAGAATGGGCTCATCAGGATCTTTAAGAAATTATTATACGAAATATTATGAGGAAATCAATAAGATAGACCGTCAGGTAGCAGAAGCCAATTCAGATCTTACTTCATATCCTGAAAAAGAAAGAAAATATCTGGATGCGGAAAGAGGATACAATATGATTGAAGCGACTTATAACAGTCTTCTGAGCAGACAGAACG
The DNA here is from genome assembly GCF_058245105.1 of Chryseobacterium sp. UF-81. Taxonomy (NCBI): domain Bacteria; kingdom Pseudomonadati; phylum Bacteroidota; class Flavobacteriia; order Flavobacteriales; family Weeksellaceae; genus Chryseobacterium; species Chryseobacterium sp. UF-81. The sequence goes on from NZ_JBSIBX010000003.1 coordinate 394,200, forward strand.
ATGCGCAAATGAAAGTAGCCACCAACCAGTCTGATATTACAGTAATTGACCCTGCGAAGAATTTGGGACAATTTCCAATTGGTCCCAATGTAAAAGCAATAAAATCAGCAATTATGTTTGGTTTACTGTTGCTTCCATTATTATTTATTCTGATAGGAGCAGTGCTGGACAACAAAATCCGAAATATCAAAGAGCTGTTGAGTGCAACAAAGATCCCGCTCCTTGGCGTTATCGGCAACAACAGCAACGAAAATATGCTTACCGTTTTGGAGCAGCCTAAATCATCGGTATCAGAAGCATTCAGAGGAATCAGGGCAAGCATGAGATTCCTGATGAAAAACAACAAAGAAGATGGTAAAGGAAAAATCATTTTAGTTACTTCTTCTATCGGTGGAGAAGGAAAAACCTATATTTCCATCAACCTGGCTTCAGTAATAGGGCTAAGTGATAAAAAAACAATCCTGCTTGGGATGGACCTTAGAAAACCTAAGATCTTTGGAGATTTTAAAATTGATAATAAGTATGGTGTCTCCAATTACCTGACAGGAGAAGTAGAAATAGAGCAGATCATCAATAAAACCAAGATTCCGAACCTGGATGTGGTAACTTCCGGACCAATTCCTCCCAATCCTTCAGAGCTTTTAATGAGCGATAGAAATATCAGCTTTTTGGAAGAGCTGAAAGAGAAATATGATTTCATCATCATCGATTCGCCTCCGGTAGGTTTAGTGGCAGATTCTTATGAGCTGATGAAATATTCCGATGCTAATATTTATATAGTCCGTCACGAATATACTGAGAAATATATGCTGAAAATGATCACTGAAAAGTATCATAACGGAGAAGTTGATCATTTAGGACTTATATATAATGACTACAATAAGAAACAGGGCTACGGATATGGTTACGGTTATGGCTACGGATATGGCTACGGCTATTTTGATGAAGATAAAAATTATAAAGAACCGTTATTAATAAAAATACGAAATAAGGTCCAAACAATATTTAATAAAAAATAGCGTTTTAAACCCTCAGCAAATGGGGGTTTTTTTATACGTTCAGTATTGGTAATCTAAGGAAAAAAGAATATTTTTGGCACTTTGCCGTTTACTTTATAACAAATTATGTTTTTTTGTTTATTTTTAACTATACATTAAGAATATCATTAATATAAAAATGTTTTATATTTGCAAAAATTAAATTTTAAAATAACCATAAATCCATATTCTTTTATGAATAAAAAATTATTGTTTAGCTTTCTTGCCTTCCTTGGAGTGGTAAGTGTTAAAGCACAAAGAAACGAATTGGGAGTTCGTCTGGGTATGAGTAACCTAGTTGGGGACATAGGAAGGACCAATTATATTTTACAAAAGCCGTTGGATTTAGACAGAATGTCAGATTGGGGTTTCCCTTTTTATGGTGGTTTATTATATAGATTTAATTTTAACCCGCATCAAACTGTTAGATTGGATTTAGGGTACAACCAGATCCAGTTTAGTGATAAAGCTGCGAAAGAAGAGTATAGAGTGAACAGAAACTCATATGGAAAAAATAACGTATACGAAGCAAGCTTAATGTTTGAATACAACCTTTTCCCTGTTAATAATGAACAGGTAAGCATGGTGAGCCCTTATATCTTCGGAGGTATAGGTGCTTTGATGTTTGATGCCCCTAAAGCCAATCTTGTAAACGATTTTAGAAGAGATGCAGATGGAGTGGCGCAGGCTCCTCTTAATGAGCAGGACTTTAAAAGTACTCCGGAATATACATTAGGAAAAAAAGTAACAATGCATATCCCTTTTGGGGTAGGTTTAAAATATAAATTTAACCATAATTGGGCTATATTTGCAGAAGCCACATTTAGATATACACTGACGGATCAGCTTGATCATAGCCGATTGCTTTCAAAAGATCTGACGTCCAGCTTTAATGCAGATATTCTGGATCCTGCTACAGGCGGTTCGCTGCTACAGTCAGGAAACTATTATGCGGTCTCTAAAGAAAGAGAACAAGAACTTCTTAACAAAAGAAATATAGGGGATGAAAGGTCTAAGGACTGGATGAATACTTTTAGTTTAGGACTTACCTATTCATTTGGAAGACCTCCATGCTATTGTGATTAATTAATATGTCGTTGATTAAAGATAAAATAAATTCTCAGAATTTACCGAAACACGTCGCCATCATTATGGATGGCAATGGAAGATGGGCAAAAACACGTGGCGAAGAAAGAACTTTCGGCCACAAGAATGCCATTAATGCAGTAAGGAATGCCATTAATGCCTGTAATGAGATTGATATACCTTATTTAACACTGTATACATTTTCTTCTGAAAACTGGAGCCGTCCTGCAGATGAAGTAAGTACACTGATGAATCTGCTGGTAGAAACCTTATTACTGGAGGCAGAAGAGATCTTTAGCAAAGGACTCAGAATGCATGTTATAGGAAACCTGCAAAAGCTTCCGACTCTCGTGAGAGAACAGCTTGAACGTGTAGTAGAGCTTACAAAAGAAAACACAAAAGGCAATTTAGTACTGGCAATAAGCTACGGCTCTCAGAACGAAATATTAGATGCCGTAAAAAACATCAGTTCCGATGTGAAAGAAGGAAAAGTTGATATTGAGAATATTGATGAAAAACTATTCGAAAATTACCTTTATACAAAAGACTTTCCTCCTGTAGACCTGCTGATCAGAACCAGCGGGGAAATAAGAATAAGCAACTTCCTTCTTTGGCAGATTGCTTATGCGGAACTACAGTTTTTAGATGTTCTATGGCCGGATTTTACAAAAGATATCTTCTTCCAGTGTATTGTTGATTACCAGAATAAAGAAAGAAGATACGGCTTAACCGGCGATCAGATAAATGCCCAATAAATTAAAGAAAAGAAAGACTCGATAAAATGAAGTTTAGACTATTACCCATCATAATGTTTGCTGCTTCGGCGCATTTTTATGGACAAGTAACTCCTCAGGACAGCACTAAAGTTAATAATGCTGTACACGCAGAAAATGAAGCAGGAACTTACACTCTTAAAGACATCGTTGTAGATGGGGTAAAAAAATATACGCCGGCACAGATCTTACGATTTACGGGCTTAACCAAAGGGGAAGCTGTAGATATTCCGGGGCAGAAAATCAGCAACGCTGTGAAAAAGCTTTGGGATACCCAGTCTTTTTCAGAAGTTGAAGTTTATGTTCAGAGTATTGAAGGGCAAACCGTAATTTTGAGATTCTACCTTGAAGATCTTAAAGAACTTGGAGAAGTAAAATTCACAGGTAAAGGGATTGGTAAATCTAAAAACGAAAAACTAATAAAAGACAACAATCTAAAGCCCGGAACAAAAATCACCCAAAACCTGATTTCCAGCCTTAAGACTAAAGTTCCTAAGGATTACGTGAAAAAAGGCTTTGCTGATGCTAAAATTACCATCCAGGATAAAGTGAATGCAAATGATCCGTCTATGGTAGACTGGACCATCAATGTAGAAAAGGGCAAAAGAATAAAAATTGACCATATCGAATTTGAAGGCAACCCAAGCGTTACAGATGCAAAACTTAGAAAAAAAGCCTTCAAAGAAACCAAACAGAGAAGATTTGGTATCGGAGGAATTCTGAAATCTTCAAAATTCATTGAAGAAAAATATCAGGAAGACAAACAAAGCCTTATCAGCTACTATAATTCTTTAGGATATAGAGATGCTAAGATTGTTTCAGATTCCGTATGGAGAAACAATAGAAACAACTACGAAATCAATGTAAAGCTTAATGAAGGTAAAAAGTATTATATCGGAGATGTTACATTCACCGGAAATACCGTTTATTCCACAGAATATTTACAGAGATTATTAGGATACAAAAAAGGAGATATCTACGATGCTGTAGGTTTCAATAAAAAAGTTGGAGAAGACGGAGGTAAGGAAGACGACTCGGATATCAAATCCGTGTACATGAATAACGGTTACCTTTTCTCTAACGTAACACCGGTTGAAAAATCCGTATCCGGAGACAATGTAAACCTGGAGATCAGAATTAATGAAGGGGAGCAGGCTACATGGAATAAAGTGACATGGCAGGGAAATACAACTACCCATGACCATGTTATACTTAGAGCCTTAAGAACAAAACCGGGAGAGCTTTTCAAAAAGACAGAAATTAAAAGAACCTATTTTGATTTAGCCGGAATGTCCTTCTTCGATCCACAGCAGGTAGGACAGGATATCCAGCCAAACCAGCAGGATAACACGGTAGATATCAACTGGAAACTGGTAGAGAAGGGTTCTTCTCAGGTGCAGTTACAGGCTGGTTATGGAGGGAACAGCTTTATCGGGACATTAGGACTTACGTTCAATAACTTCTCTTTAAAGAACTTCCTTAAATTCAAAGACTTTAAGCCGGTACCTCAGGGAGACGGACAGACGTTGTCTATTCAGGCTCAGGCAGGACAGTATTTCCAAAACTATGGTATTTCATTTACAGAGCCATGGTTATTCGGAACAAGACCAACTGCACTGTCAGTAAGTTTGAATACTTCCAGAGTAAAATATAATGACAGTAACGGGCTTGATCAAAAGCTTAACATCTTCTCCGCTTCAGTAGGTCTGAACAGATTGCTGAACTGGCCGGATGACTATTTCTCATTATACACAGGAATCCAGTTCCAGAATTATAAATTCAGTAACTATCCATTCCAGTTCGGAGATACTACAGAATACTATGGAGATGCAAACAACTTAAGTCTTAACTTAGGTTTAAGCAGAAACTCAGCCGGTATCGACCCTATCTTCCCGACAATGGGTTCAAATATTGAAGTTTCCGCGAAATTAACCGCACCTTATTCATTGTTCAGTAATAAAGATTACTCTACCATGTCGCCGGTTGATAAGTATAAGTGGATGGAATTTTACAAAATTAAATTCAAGGCTGATGTATATAATGAGGTTGCAGGAAAACTTGTACTGAGATCTTCCGCTGAAATGGGATTCATGGATGGCTATAACAAAAAACTGGGTGCTCCGCCATTCGAAAGATTCTATGTAGGAGGTACAGGTTTATTTGGAGGTAGATATGACGGACGTGAATTGATTCCATTGAGAGGATATGAAAATGCTTCAACATACGGAGGAGAAATAGATGATATTACCCAAAGAGGGGGAGGTACAATCTATAACAGATTTACATTAGAATTAAGATACCCGATTTCAATGAACCAGACGGCTAAAATCTATGCACTTACCTTTGCAGAAGGTGGTAACGTATGGAACTCCTGGAGTACATACAACCCATTCCAGCTGAAAAGATCTGTGGGAGTTGGTGTAAGAGTTTATATGGGAGCTTTTGGTTTGATCGGATTTGACTTTGCTTACGGATTTGACAAAACTGTTTCCGGAACAGAGCCATCTGGATGGAAAACACACTTCCTGATGAACCAATCATTATAATTCACATATATGAAAAACTTTAAAATCATTTTCACATCTGTATTGTTCCTGCTTTTCGGACTTTCGAATGCCCAGAAAGTTGGAATAGTAGATACAGGCTATATTTTAGATAAACTACCTCAATACAAAGAAGCAGAAGCAAGATTGAATGCACAGATCGATACATGGCAGTCTGAACTTCAAAATCTGCAGTCGGAGTATGAGAGAAAAAAATCAGCATTTGAAAGTGAAAAAGTATTGTTGATAGGAGACCAGCTGAAGCTAAGAGAAAAAGAAGTAATGGATCTTGAGAAGAATATTAAAACCACTACCAGCTTACGTTTTGGAGCCAACGGTGAAATTACAAAACTGAGAACCAATCTGGTTGTGCCGTTTCAGGATCAGATCTGGACAGCCGTCAAAACAATGGCTGAGAAAAATGGATTGGGCACGGTTCTTGATAAATCGGATAACAATGTCCTTTTCCTTCTGCCAAGATACGATTACACAGAAAAAGTATTAACGATCTTATTAAAAGGATCTGCTGCATCTGATAAGAAAGAAAAAACAAGCAGCAAAAAGTAAAAAGTAAATTTTTAAATTAACTTTTACTTAAAATTAAAATCTAAAAACAAATTAAATTATTTATTTTACCAATTATGAAAAAATTAAGTGTATTATTTGCCGCGGTAATAATGGTTGTATCGGTAAGTATGGCAAAAGCTCAGAAATTAGCTACTGTAGATTTAATGGGAGTTCTTAACGCAATGCCTGAAAAGAAAAAAGCAGATACCGACATAAAAGCTTTCTTAGACGCAAAACAAGCTGAAATTAAGAAAAAAGCTGATGCCGGACAGGCTAAACTGAAGCAGTACAGTGAGGAAGCTCCTAAAAAAACTGCTGAAGAAAACAAAGCTAGAGAAACAGAATTACAGAAGATTCAGGAAGAAATTGCTCAAATGCAAGAAAAAGCTCAGAAAGATCTTCAGGCTAAGCAGGATGTTGCTTTCGGACCAATCGAGAAGAAGCTGAACGATGCAATCGAGAAAGTGGCTAAAGCTGGTGGATATGAATTTATCATGGATGCAAACTCTTCAGCATTAGTTTACAAATCTGGTGCAGATGCTACAGCTGCTGTTAAGAAAGAATTAGGGATCAACTAATAAATTAACAAAGTTTTATAAATTAACCGCCTCTTTTAAAGGCGGTTTTTTTATTTTTGCGCTATGGAAAAAGAAGTGTCAACGACCGTAAAAGTAAGGTTCAGCGATTGTGATCCGATAGGACATTTAAACAATGTGAAGTATTTAGACTACATGTTCAATGCCAGAGAAGATCACGTAGAAACATTTTATGGATTCACATACGAAGAATATACCAAAAAGACTGGATGCACATGGATTGCCATTCAAAATGAGATCGCCTATTTAAAAGAAGTGAGATACAATACCCAGGTCGTGATCAGCAGTAAGACCATAGAAGTGCAGGACAGAACGGCTAAAGTGGAAATACTCATGAAAAGCCTGGATGAAAAAACAGTTCATGCTGTACTGTGGGTTACCGTGATCTATTTCAATCTTAAGACAAGAAAGTCTGAAATTCATCCCCAAGACATAAAAGAAACCTTTGGAAAGTTCTATGTAGATCTGGAGCAGAAAGATTTCCAGCCTAGAGTGAAGTTCTTAAGATCTCAGAACGCAAAAAATTCGTAATCAACTTGTGCTGGGAAATAGCCTGTTTTTGTAAATCGGATATTACAACACGCCTTAAAAAATAATAAATTACAGATGAAAAAAATAGCAGTAATAGGAAGCAATGGACAGTTAGGTAACTGTATCAGAAAAATTGCCCCTGATTTTGAAAATACTTACGAATTCCTATTTACAGATTCCCAGACTCTGGATATCACAAACGAAGATCAGGTTAACGATTTCTTCTATGATAACAAACCAGACTACTGTATTAACGCTTCGGCATATACTGCAGTGGATTTGGCCGAAAAGGAAAAAGATAAGGCATTTGCTGTAAATGCTGATGGAGTAGCCTATCTTGCCCAGGCCTGTGCAGATCATAAGTGTATCCTGATCCATGTTTCTACAGACTATGTATTTGATGGAGAGACAAATCTTTCATACTCAGAAGATGATTTTACCAATCCAACCGGAATATATGGTGAGTCAAAAAGAAAAGGCGAGGAGCTGGCTCTGGAAATCAATCCAAAGACTATTATTTTGAGAACCTCTTGGTTGTATTCAGAGTTCAATAAGAATTTCGTTAAAACAATGTTGAATCTCTTTTCTCAGAAAGAAGAACTTGGGATTGTAGCTGATCAGTTTGGACAGCCTACCAATGCAAATGATCTTGCGGGAGCAATTATGAGCATTATCGAAACTCCAAATAAAACCTTTGGTATTTTTCATTTTTCAAACTATCCTGAAACCACTTGGTTTGATTTCGCTAAAAAAATTGCTGAATTTTCAAACTCTTCAGTAAAGCTGAACCCTCTCACGACAGAACAGTATCCTACTCCAGCCAAAAGACCGGCCAGAAGTACCATGTCGCTGGATAAAATAGAAGAAGTATATAAAATAGAACTAAAGCATTGGGAAAACAGCCTTGAAGAATCTGTCAAAACATTAATACAACAATAATATGATCAAGAACCTGGCAGTTGCCATTTCCATATTCTGTATCCATCTAGGTCATGCGCAGAATGTATACCTTTCAAAAGTTGAGAAAACCAGCGACAATACAGATAAATTCCTGTATAAAAAAGCAGACACTACGGATGACGCTGAATATTTAGGAGAAATTGAAGTCCAGGGATTCTCAAGAGATGATGCAGCTGTTTTTTCCTTAATATATAAGAAGGCAAAGGAAATAGGAGCCAACACTTATTCATTCAAGCCCTTTGAAAATATAGACGGAACTCCTCAGGCTCTCAATACTGCCAACTACAGGATCGCTTTATATTATACTCCCAAAGAAAAGTTGATGAATCAGAATGGGAAGTTATATGTTTTTGCGTCCTCAGATAAAGACCAGAAAATTAATATTAATAAAAAGGACTATTTACTGCCTCCCAGATCTTATATTACTTTGGATATCATTCCCGGAGAAGTATATACCATATCAACTAAGAAACTTTTAGGATCCACTATTAAAATTCAGCCTAAAACAAATAATGAAAACTTATACTTTCAGGCTTCTTCGCTCAAAGTAAAATCAGATACTTCCGGAACAGGCGGCTTAAATTTGAAATCTGGCGATATTATCGGATTAGAAAGATCATATGCAGAGTTTTTAAGTCTTATATACACTCAAAATAAGCAATAAAGTAATACTGATAACCAAAGCAGGTAAAAAATTAAACGTAAGTTTAAAATTTTTCTATCTGTTTACCAGCTGTTTATAGTTTTTCATTACATAACTATGAATTTTATGTTAAATAGATTTGTTTTGCGTGTTATTAAGTTGTTATCTTTGCCCCACTGAAAAACGAGAGTTT